>JAKAFO010000387.1 GCA_021819735.1 Deltaproteobacteria bacterium | reverse complement strand
GCCGAGGTGCCCGTGGGCGAAATCGATATCACCCTTTACCGCGACGACTGGACCCAGATGAGCGCCCACCCGGTGGTCAAAAAGACCGTCATTCCCTTTTCGGTGGACGGTCGCAAGATCATCCTGGTGGACGACGTGCTCTTCACCGGCCGCACGATCCGGGCCGCCATGGATGCGCTCATCGACTTCGGCCGGCCGGCCCGCATCGAGCTGGCCGTGCTCATCGACCGCGGCCACCGCGAGCTGCCCATCCAGAGCAACTACACCGGCCAGTGCCTGACCACCCGCCGAAGCGAAATGGTCAATGTCTTGCTTCAAGAATCGGACGACCAGGATCGGGTCACATTGACCGGAGCATCGAGAGCAGAAGATGGGACACCACGAACATCGCGCTAAAGGACCCGAAAGCCTCACCATCGGGGTCCTGAGCATTTCCACCACCCGCTCGCTGGAAGACGATGTCAGCGGCCGATGGATCGCCCAGCGGGCCACCCGCGAAGGTCACCGGGTGGTGGCCCACGAAGTGGTCACCGACGCCGTGACCGCCATCCGCGCCGTGCTCGCGCGTTTACTTGAAGATCCCGCGCCCCAGGCCCTGATCCTCACCGGCGGCACCGGCATCACCCCCAAGGATGTCACCTTCGAAGCCGTGCGCCCGCTCTTTGCCAAGGAGCTGACCGCCTTCGGGCCGATCTTCGCCCAGCTCAGCTATGAAGAGATCGATTCGGCCGCCCTGCTCTCCCGGGCCACGGCCGGCGTCATCGGCCGGAGCCTGGTCTTTTGCCTGCCCGGCAGCCTCAAGGCCTGCCAACTGGCCTGCAAGGCGCTGATCTTTCCGGAACTCGGGCACATGTACGGCCACATCGGCGAGACCTGAAGCACCTGCCCTCAGGCTTTCACATGGGCCGTCAACCATCTCGGCCGGTCGCTGAGAATGCCATCCAGCCCCAACCGCAATGCCTTGGCCACCTGACGCGGCCCGTTGCAGGTGTAGGTAAACAGCCGCAATCCGCGCGCCCGGGCCCAGGCCACCAGGGCCGGCGTCCAGGTGGCGATGCGGCCGTCCACGGCCCACAAACCCTCCAGCGCCGTTGTCGGCCAAGCCATCACCTGCCCTGGATCGCGTTCGGGCAGATTGAGCACATAGCGCCAGCTAGGCGCCAGGCGCCGCGCCAGGTGCAGCACCTGCTGGTCAAACGAGAGCACATGGATGTGGTCGGCGGGCACATTGGCCGGCAACGCTGCCAGACAGGCCACCACGGCGCGGGTCAGGCGGTCGCTGTGACCGGAGCGCCGCTCGGCCGGGGAGGACTTGATCTCGATCAGCAGCCGGGTACGCGGCCCGAAAGCGGCCAGGGTCTCGTCCAGCGTCAACGGCCCTTCGCCCGCGAAGTCGGGATGGAACCAGCGCCCCCAATCCAGGGCCGCGAGCTGGGCCGCCGTTAGATCGGCCACGCGCCGGCTGCCGCCGCCCACGCGCCGCAAAGTGGCATCATGATAGATCACGCAGCGGCCATCGGCGCTCATCTGCACATCCAGCTCGATGCCGTCGATGGGGTAGCGCAATGCACGCGTAAAGGCCGTGCGGGTGTTTTCAGGTGCTTCATCCCGGGCACCGCGATGGGCGATGCACCAGGGCCGTTTGCCTTCGAAGGTCATCGGTTGTATATCTCCCCACGATCATGAGATTGGCGCAAGCGACAAGTATGTCGCAAAATACGTTATGAATTACATAATTGTATTGCGCTTAACCTAACCGCAAGTCCGCGCACAAGACCAAATTACACTATAACTATTTACTTTTGCAACCAATTACCCTAAAGAAGGTCCGTTGTCCGGGCCTGGCATGCAAGCTGCTCTACATATCGGCAAAGCGTGCGCGAACCTGACGCCGGTCATCCTGAAAGGAGGTGAGCCCAAGCCGTATCGCAACTCGGACCACGCGCCAGACGCAAATAACAAACGAATTGATCATCAAACGACGTGAAATAACATAAGAGGAGAACAGAACACCATGAAGCGCTTGATTCCCGTGATCGTACTCGCAATGGTTTTGGCCAGCGGATCGGCCTGGGCCGCCGACGCCACCGCAACCCTCGATGCCATGTCCGCCTACGTGTGGCGCGGCATCACCGTCAATGACAGCGTCGTGCTGCAGCCGATGCTCGATGTCTCCAAGAACGGCTTCGGCGCCAATGTCTGGGCCAATTACGACCTTAACGATTACCATGACGACACGCCCGACGACTATGAGTTTTCCGAAGTGGACCTGACCCTTTACTACGGCTTCAGTGTCCAAAAATTGGGGATCACCGTGGGCGTCATCGACTATCTCTTCCCCGCGGGCGGCAAAGACACCGTCGAGGCGTACGCCAGCCTCTCCTATCCCTTGATTGGCGGCTTGTCGGCGGCTTTCGATTTCTACTGGGACGTCGACCAGGTAACCAGCTACTACACCGACCTGGGCCTGACCTACGGCATGGATCTGATGGACAAGTTGAGCCTGTCGCTCGGGGCCAAGATCGGCTACGCGGGCGAGGATTTCGCCGAATACTACAGCGGCGGAACCGACGCCGGGTTCCACGACTATACCCTTTCGGCAGGCCTGACCTACGATCTGGGTGCAGGCCTGAAGGCCGGCGCCAAGCTCGCGTATACGGGCAGCGTGGATAGCGATGTGCTGCCGGACGGCAATCCGTATGGCGCCCATGACGTGGAATTATACGGCGGCCTCACGGTCTCCTA
Source organism: Deltaproteobacteria bacterium (assembly GCA_021819735.1). GTDB lineage: Bacteria > Desulfobacterota > Desulfobacteria > Desulfobacterales > Desulfosarcinaceae > Desulfatitalea. The sequence goes on along the minus strand of JAKAFO010000387.1, from coordinate 1,714 downwards.
CGCCTTCTAAGCGTCATCGGCGACCTCCCAAGCCCCCCCATCCGTGCGTCGCGCGGCCCAAGTCCGGGCTTCGACGCACGGTTTTTTATTTGAGCTGGTAACGCACCGGCACCTGGACCCACATCTCCTGGGCACTGCCGCCGCGTCGGGCCGGCTTGAAGCGCCACTGCCGCACACTGTCGAGGGCACTGTGGTCCAGCATCGCGTGGCCGCTGCCACGCAGGACCTTCAGCTTTGCGGCTTGACCCTCCCGATCCACCAGCACCTCCAGCAGCACCGTGCCCTGCAGGTTGCGGCGCCGGGCCGCCGGGGGATAGACCGGCGGCGGATTCAGATCGTAGAGCGGCACCGAGGCCTGGGCGGAAGCGCCGCCTTCCGATCGAGCGACACCATCGTCTCCTCGGGATGGGAGTTCGACCGAGGTACGCCCATCGGCCGAGGCCGCATTCTCAAGGAGGCCATCCGGAGAGGCCGCTTCGACAACCATGGGGTTGGCTGGCTGTGGGGCGGGGCGCTGCGCTTTCGTGGATGGGGGGGGGCTGCTCGCCTCGGGTTTGGGAGTCGCCGGGCGCTTGCGAACCACGGCAGGGGCCGCCGGCAGAGGCGCGGACGGCTGGGCCGCTCCGGCCATGGCGGGCATTTCCACCAGGGATATGGTGATGACCCGGCTTGGGGCCGCGCCCAGCCCTGGCAAAATTTGTTCCCGCTTCGGAGCCAACAACAGCAGGGCCAGCAACAGCAGATGAAGGGCCAGGGAGCCAAAGAGCGCAAGGCCCCACCGGCCGGGCCGCTTGGGGTTGAATGCGTCGGAAGCGAGCGCCTCCCGGCCGGGTTCGTCCGCTGCCGCCGCATCGACGAAAATGTCGGCGGCGGGCGTCTCCCTGACCTCATGGGCCTCGAATCGTTCTGGGTGTAAAGCCATGCCGGCATTGAAAAGGTGCGCCATGGCCCCTCCTTGCTTTACTTTCCGCCGAAGCGGGCGCTGACGCCGGCCAACAGGTTGAACTCAGGAGACGGGTAATAGCCGGGCACGCCCGCAAAATTCAACCCCCCATAGGAGGCATAGGTCTTGTCGAAGATGTTGTTCAGGTTCGCGAACAGGGTCAGCCAGCGCCAGTCGTACTTCAGCTTGGCGTTGACCAGCGTATAATCCTCCTGCTTGACGGAAACGTTGTTGAAGTCGCTGACCAGGTAGCGCGTGCCGGTGTAGATCGCATCCAGGCCCAGGAAGAGGCCCATGTCGAAGGCATAGCCCAGGTTGGCCACGGCTTTGTTCTCCGGCACGTTGGGAACCTTGCTGTTGTCGAATTGGCCGCCCTCGATCTCGGCGCTGGTATAGGTATAGCCGGCACCGGCCGACCAGCCGTTGCGCAGATAGTTCAATTTGGCCTCAAAACCGTTGCGCAACGTATCGCCGTCCAGGTTCTCGTTGGTAAAGGTCACCGGGTTGTAGAAAATCTCGTCTTCGGTGTCGATGCGGAAAATGTTGAAGCCAAAAGTCAAATTCTCCAGTATGTCGAGCTGCGTGCCCACCTCCAGGTCGTGGGAGGATTGCGGTTGCAAGGAACCGTTCACATTGCTGGTGAAAAAGTCGAACATCTCGTCGAACAGCGGGTAGCGGAAGCTCTTGCCGTAGTTCACGTACACCTTGGCTCGGCCCAGGGCGTAATTGATGCCCGCGGTGGCGGCATCTTCGTCCAGTCGGATCGTTTCG
>JAKAFO010000386.1 GCA_021819735.1 Deltaproteobacteria bacterium | reverse complement strand
AGAGTTCCAGCTCGGCCAGGCTCTCCTTGTACTTGGATTCCGGCGAGGGGAACCAGTAGCTGTCGGCCTTGATCATGAGGAAGTTCATGGCGTTTTCAAGGTTGCGATCGAAGGCGTCGTTATAACCCGTGCGTGAAATGCGTTCGGCGAGTTGCACCACCGTGCGGCGGGTCACTTCCAAAACGCCCAACTGGAACTGGTTCACATTGTCGGTGACGTTGACGATGTCGTTGGGCCGCCATCCGTAGAAACGCTGGTTGAGTTCATAATCCAACGGCGCGATCACCGCATCCACGAAGGCCACGCCCAGCGGGCGCTTCTCCTCGGTCGCCACGGCCTTGGGGGCATGCGCATCTTCCTTTTTAGGCGCGTCGGGCGCCGGTGCGGCGACCACGGCCGGTTGGGAGGGCGTCGGTGCGATGTCTGCCGTCCGATGGGTTTGAGTGGGCTGGGCCTGGACCGGCGCCGGGGGTGGCGCGGGGTGGGCGCTTTCGACGGACGGCTGCCCCTGGGCCGGTGCGTCGGCCGTCCGCTCCACCGTGACATCGGGCACGGGGTTGCTTTCCCCTGCGTGCGACGGGCTATGTGCGGCGGTTTCCGGTGGCGGCGGCGGTGGGGGCAGCGTCGCGGGTACGGCCGGTGCCGGCTCCTGGGCGGGTTTAAGCGCCAGGGCGGCCGGTTCCGCCGCGGTTTCCCTCTGCTTCATATCCTGCCATTTGCCGAGCTGTTCGATTCCCAGGGAGAGGGCGTACAGGAAAGCGGCGATGATCACGACGGCGAAGATCGCCCGTTTCAAAAAGAAGGCCGTGAAGCCTTTTCTGCCGGGAGAGGCGCCATTGTTTTTGGATGGTTCGGCCATGCTTTTGTCTCCAGATCGATGATCGGCGCGGGCTAGGCGCGCCGCCCGATCTTGCTGTCGTTCGCGGGTCTACGCGCCTTGCGCCGGTTCGTCACGATGTCGGCTGTTTGCGCAGTTTGCGCAGATCGCCCACCCGGATGGTCAGTTGGGTGGTGTCAAAATATTCGATGAGTGGTATCACAAATTTACGCGAAGCTCCAGTCATATCCTTGAATTGCGGCGTGGAGATCTCCTCATGGGTCGTGAGATATTCCACTAGTTTACGCTTCAGATCGGCAAGGTGCCGCTGGTGGCAGTAATACTCCTCGCGGATCTTGACGATCGAGCCTTCGTTGACCAGCAGCGAAAGCACTTGCCGGGCCGGTTCCAGCGGTGTGCCCAGCGTTTCGCACAGCTCCTTGAAAGAGGGCGGCGTCAGGCCTCCGTTTTCATAGACGGAAAGGATGTCGGCGCGCAGGGCGCTTTGATCCACCCGCAGGGCCACGCGATGGTCGGCCAGCCAGACCAGATCCTCTTCGGCGGTAACCTCGCCGGCCTTGATCATCTGCTGCAGGGTCAGGGTGAACAGCTTGATGTCCACCGAGGCGGGCAGGCGGGACTTGAGCTCCTCTTTGGGCATGCCCTGTTTCAGCGGATTTTTGCCATGGTAGGCGGATAAGTGCGCGTGCATCTCCTTTTGCAGGGCGGTGAAGGTGGCGGCGTGGATGTAGCGCCGCTTCTCCCGGTCGATCTGCACGGCCGTTTTCTGGCTCATCAGCGTTTGCAGGAGGCGATCCAATTGTTTTTCGGGCAAATTGGCCATGAGCATCAGGTCGCCGAACGAACAGCCGCCATAGCCGGCCGCTTCGACATGGTGAACCACCACCTGTTCGGGCGGGGCCTCGGCCAGGGCGCTCAGCCGCTGGATGGCCTCGACCTGCGTGCTTTTGTGCTTGGGCGCGATGGGGTTGAGCACCCGGCCGCCGCCCACGGTGCGCACCGGTGAATAGCTGCGCACCACATAATGGTCGTCCTTGATCAGGGTGACCGGTGTCTCCAGGCGGATCTGGACGATGGCATTCTCGCCGGGCTTGAGTTCCTCGCGGTCCAGCAGGGCCACGATCCCCAGGATTTCGCTCGTCCCGGCATGAAAACGCACCCGGGAACGGTTTTTAAGCGCCTTGGGATTGCTCGGCAAGTAGTGCAGGGCGACGTCGATCATGTAGCTGGCCACCAGCGCATCGGGCGTGGCGATCACGTCCCCGCGGTTGACTTCCGCTTTTTCCAGCCCTTGGAAGTTGATGGCCGTGCGCATGCCGGCTTCGGCCGTTTCGACGCTCTGGTTGTGAACTTGCAGGCCGCGCACCTTGGAGGTGAGGCCCGACGGGTAGAGCATGACCTTTTCGCCCACGGCCACCTTGCCCGAGATCAAGGTGCCGGTGATCACCGTGCCGAAGCCTTTCATCGAGAAGACGCGGTCCACGGGCAGACGGAAGATTCCGGCCGAGGCGCGCGGCGGGATATCCGCGCTGATGCGCTCCAGGGCCTGGGTGAATTCGGGCAGCCCCTGGCCCGTGGCCGAAGAGACCGGCAACACCGGCGCGCCTTCCAGGAAGGTGCCTTGGGTGAACTGGGCCACTTCTTCTTCGACCATGGCCAACCATTCCGGTTCGACCAGGTCGATCTTGGTCAGCACCACCACGCCGTAACGCACGCCCAGCAGGACGCAGATCTCCATGTGTTCGCGGGTCTGGGGCATGATGCCTTCGTCCGCGGCGATCACCAGGGCCACCAGGTCGATGCCCGTGGCGCCGGCCACCATGTGCTTGACGAATTTTTCGTGACCGGGCACATCCACGATGCCCAGGTGCTGGCCGTTGGGCAGGGTCAGATAAGCGAAACCCAGCTCGATGGTGATACCGCGCAGTTGTTCTTCCTTGAGGCGGTCGGTGTTGATGCCGGTCAGGGCCCGGACCAGGCTGGTCTTGCCGTGGTCGATGTGTCCGGCGGTGCCCAGGATAATTTGCTTCACGGGGGCGTGCTCCTTTTACTTCTTACGGCGGCGCAAGTACGCGGTGAGATAGGAGAGGCCCACCAGGATGGCGCACAGCAGCACCACGAGCGCCGGCGGCGCGTCGGGGTAGAAGAAACGCATCAGCAGGATGCCGAAGACGGCACCCAGAATGGCGCGGATGATAAACGTTTGTAGGGCCGGCATGGTCCTTCCCTTCCTATCGCCGTTCGGGCCAGCGGCCGCCAACGCAATGACAGCGCACGGCATCTATTTCGAGGGGCGCCGCACAAAGCGGATCTGCAGTTCGATGGGGCCTATCTTGATGATATCCTGATGATTGAGTTTGGTGGGGGCCGTCACCGTCTCATCGTTGATTTTAGGTTTCAGCATGCCGCCTTTGTACTCCAGGATGTAGCCTTCGTGCTTCTTGGTGATGGCGAGGCTCGGTTCGCCGGCCAGCAGGGACCAGAAGCCGGTGATTTTAATGTCCGCCTCACGGTTTTTGCCGATCGTCACCGGCCGATCGCTGAGTTCGTAATCCTCACGGCCGCCCGAAATGAACGAGAGATAATCGAACCCCAGCCATTGGGGTTGGGTCTCCTCCTGCTCGATGACCATGGTCTGGTCGGCATCCATGATCGCCGGCGAGTGGGCCATGAGCTGATCGGCCGTGCCTTCCAGCGAAAGGGTTTCATGCAGATCGACGATCAGGATGTGTTTGCCGATGGTGATCCAATCCTGATGGGCCAAATGGCTTTCGGTGACGCGATCGTTGTTGACCAGCGTGCCGTTGCGGCTGCCCAGGTCGGTGAGAATCAGCTTCTGGCCGTCCAGGCGGACAGCGGCGTGATGGGCCGAGACGGCCAGGTTGTCGATGACGATCGGGTTGTTGGGATGCCTTCCGATGGTGATTTGCTGTCCGGGCGAAATCATGTGGGTGCTGAGAATGTTGTTGTTGAACGTCAGGATCAAACGGGCCATGACGGCTCCTTTTTAGCAAGGGGGGCAAAGGATGATTTTTTAGACGTCTGAATGTAAAAATCATTGTTTCAAGGGCTTGTCAAGGCCCGCAGGACCTACATCAATACTTCTGGCCTTTTTCATCCACCATGGGGACAAAGCGCACGTCGATGACCTTTTCTTCTTTCAAGCGCCCCTCGGTTTTGATCAGGCGCACCAAACGTTGAACGTATCGATCGCCCACCGGAATGACCATGCGGCCGCCTTCGGCCAGTTGGGCCTTGAGAGGCTCGGGGACCTGGCTCGGGGCGCAGGTGACGATGATGCCGTCGAAGGGGGCCGCCTCGGGCCAGCCCTGGTAGCCGTCGCCGATTTTCACTTGAACGTGTCGATATCCGAGGGCGGATAGCAGCGTTCGGGCGCCCTCGCCCAGTTGGGCAACGATTTCGATGGTGTAAACGTGTGCTCCCATCTGGGACAGAACGGCTGCCTGATAGCCGGAACCGGTACCGATCTCCAGGACCCGCCGGCCCGGCTGGAGATCGAGCAACTCGGACATCAACGCCACGATGTAGGGCTGGGAGATGGTCTGGTCGTATCCAATGGGCAGGGGGCCGTCGTCGTAGGCCCGCGCCGCCAGATGCGTGGGAA
>JAKAFO010000385.1 GCA_021819735.1 Deltaproteobacteria bacterium | reverse complement strand
CCGGGACGGGAAGCGTGGATGCGCCGCAAGCTGCAAGAGACCCGCTTTCAGACCGCCAATGCCGGCCTGGAGTTCTATGAGCGGCTGGAGATGCTGCGCGCCGGTGGCGCTTCCGGCGCAGCGGCCGAAACTTCGGCCCTGGATGCGGGCCGGCGCGAACTGCTCGAAGTCTACGTGGCCTGCCTGACCCTCGGTTTCCGGGGCAAATACAACGATCCCCAGGGCCAGGCCCAGGTCGAGCGCCTGGCCGGCGATCAGCTCCAGCGGCTTTTGGCCGACAGCGGACGGCCGGACCGGAAGATCTTCCCCGAAGCGTACGCCGACGCCTTGCCGCCGGCCAAGCGCTCCTTTTTCACCCCAGTCGCCAAAGCCCTCCTTTTCTTCGGGCTGCCGTTGCTGCTGGCGGTGGGGATTTATGCGGCTTATGCTTCTTTGTTGTCCGCCTTTGTTCAAAGATGGTTGGGGGCGTTGTAATCCATTATGACCAAATTATTATTGACTGCCCTGAAGATTTTTCTGCTTCTGATTATCGTGGCCGCCATCGCCATCGGCGCGATCCTGCTGGCCGATTATCGCGGCTGGTCCCGCTGGATCGCGGCCGCGGCCGTGGCCGGACTCTTTTGCCTGGTCCTGGCGGTCTTGTTTCTGCGCCGCTATTACTACCGCCGCCGGGAGGCCAAGTTCGTCCAGCGGGTCGTGGATCAGGACCAGCAGGCCATCGCGGCGGCCCCGGCCCACGAACGCCGGCGCCTGGTCGAGTTGCAGGAGCGCTGGGCGGCCGCCGTGGCCACCTTGCGGGCCTCGCGCCTGCGCCACCGGGGAGACCCCCTGTACCGTCTGCCCTGGTTCATGATTTTCGGCGAAACCGCTTCCGGTAAGTCCACCGCGGTCTCGCATGCGCGGCTGAAGAACATTCTTACGGATGCCGGTCCGGCCAAGGGCATTGCCAGCACCAAAAATTGTGACTGGTGGTTTTTCGAGAACGCCATCATCCTGGATACCGCCGGACGTTATGCCGTACCCCTGGCCGACGAGGACCGCGGCGAGTGGGAACGCTTCCTGGTGCTGCTGGCCAAATATCGGCGCAAGGAGCCGCTCAACGGGCTGATCGTCACCCTGCCGGCCGATCGGCTGCTGAACGACGGCGCCGACGCGCTGACCGAATACGGCCGGTCGATCCGCCTGCGCATCGACCAGCTCATGCGCGTGCTGGGGGCCAAGTTCCCGGTCTACCTGCTGCTCACCAAGATCGATCTGGTGCTGGGCATGACCGCCATGGCCGAGATCCTGCCCGAACCATTGCGCGGCCAGGCCATGGGGCTCCTGAACGCCTGCGATGTCTGCGATCCCGATGAATTCCTGGATGCGGCCATGGCCCACGTCTCCCGGCGGCTCAAGGACCTGCGCCTGCGCTTGGCGGCGCGGGTGGGTAAGGCCGGCGGCCGGGCCGTGCTCTTTCCGGACGAATTCGAGCGCCTGGCACCGGCCATCCGGGCGTTCGTGGACGGGGCCTTTAACGAGAATCCCTATCAGGAAACACCGTTCTTCCGCGGTTTTTTCATCTCCAGCGGCCGCCAGTCCGGCCTGACCCGTTCCGGGGTGCTCGGCTCCCTGGAAAGCTTCAAGGAGCTCCGGTGGCGCCTGCCCGATACCGGCCTGGGCTTGTTCCTGAGCGACTTTTTCGATGCCATCCTGCCCAAGGACCGGTCCGGCCACAGGCCTTTGGGAGAATATCTCTCCTGGCGCAAGGCCACCGCCAACCTGGCCCTGGGCGCCTGGCTGTTGCTGCTGCTCACGGGCATCGGCCTGGCCAGCTTCGCTTATATCCATGTCCGTCAAGCCATGCAGCCGGTCTATGCCTCCTTCGGTAAAACCCCGGTTCTGGGGGCCAATCTGGCCGATGACATGGTCACCCTGGGCCTTTTGCGGGACCGCATCGTGGAGATGGAGCAGCGGCTGAACCGCCGCACCATGTCCGCGATGGGCTTCGACCAGGGGCGGCAGGCCCTGGATGGTCTGAAGCGCAAGTACAATCAATGGTTCCGGACCTTTCTGCTCGATCCCACCGATGCGGCCATGCGCGCCAAGTTCATGGCCATGGAGGCCCGCGCGCGGGAAGAGCGTCTGGCCCCTTATCTGGAGTACCTGGTCTGGCGCGTGGAGACGCTCAAGGTCCGCGAAGCGGGACATCCCCAGGCCGATGGATCGACTCCCGACGGACTGCTGCGGGCCCTGGCGCTGACCTTCGACGGTCACATGCCATACGTCGACGCCTATTTCCCGGACATGTACCGCTCGTATGCCCTATGGGAAACCGATCCGGGGCTGCTCCGGCGCGAACGCACCGAGATGCAGGTGTGGGCCAACCGGATGGTCGAATTGGAGGGCAGGGACCTGCACTGGCTGGTGCATTGGGCCGCTTCGCGTCCCGGCCTGGCCGACATCACCCTGGATGACTTCTGGCCCGGTCCCGGCCGGGTGGCGCAGGCGGCCCGCATATCCGCGGCCTTTACGGTCCAAGGCCAGGCGGAAATCGCGCGCCTGGTCGAGCGGCTCGTGCTGACGGCCGCGGATCGGGAGGTTTTCGATCGCCAGGTGCAAGATTTCTGGAGCTGGTATGCCCAGGAATTTGTCGCCGCCTGGACGCGCTTTGCCCATGACTTCGGGCAGGGCATGGGCAAGCTGCTGGTCAGGGAAGCATGGCTGGGGGCCGGCGCGACCATGGCCACCCTGGACAACCCGTACTTCAAGTTCATCGCCCGCATGGAGGAAGAGTTTGCCGCCATCCGGCCGAACCAGCCCCATGTGGAGATCGACCAACTGGCCCGCGCGTTTGTCTACATCACCCATGCCTATAAGGTCAAAAAGGACAAAGCCACCCTGGAGACCAAGATCGCCGAGAAGATGCAACGGCTCAAGGCTCATTTGGAGCAGATGGACGACACGCTGGCGGCGGTCGAGGAGTTTGAGCAGTACATGGCGCAACTGGACGCCATCGTTCCGGTCACCGCCACCACCAACGCAGCCTACCGTTTTGCCATCCAGAACCACGGCCCGGCGTCTACCGACGCGAATGCCTCGCCGGTGGTGCTATCGCTGGACGCCCTGCATAAAATGCGCGCCTTGCTAAGCCTGGATCAGAAGGCGGAAGAGCCGTTCTGGCAATTGATGGCCGGGCCCCTGGAATTTTTGGTTACCCTGACCACCTACGAGACGGCTTGTGCCGTGAACGAAATATGGCAGTCCCAGGTGGTGGCGGAAACGGCGCGCACGCCGGAGCGCGAGTTGTGGAATGCGCTGTTCGGGGAGAAGGGCCTGATCGGGGAGTTCGTCTCCGGCCCGGCCAAGCCTTTCTTGCGGCGCACCCGGGACGGCTGGTCCGCCGGAGATTGGATGGGCGTCGTGTTCCCGTTCCATGAAAGCTTCTTGTCGTTCCTGGACCAGAGCGCCATCCGACGGCAGGAACTCCAACCCAAGTACACCGTTTCCATCAATGCCGTGCCCACCAATGTCAACCCGGAGGCCAAAAGCGAGCCCTATCAGACCCGTTTGACCCTGCAGTGCGGCGCCCGGCAGCAATCCCTGGACAACTTCAATGCGCCCAACAGCCTGGATTTTGTCTGGGAGCCGGCCACCTGTGACGACGTCAGCCTGACCATCTACTTCCGGGAAGTCACCCTGACCCGCGCCTGGACGGGCCAATGGGGCTTCCGGGACTTTCTGCGCGCATTCCGGGACGGTCGCGAGGTGTTTATCCCGGAAGAGTTCCCGCAGGATAAAGAGATCCTGGACGGACTCGGGGTAAAGCAAATCCAGGTCACTTACCGCTTCCGCAATGCCGACCCGATCCTGGGCATCGAAAACTACCCGAAGCTGAAAGTGCCCGAGCGGGCCACCCACTGCTGGTCCGGGCTGGGCCAAGGAGTACCGCCATGAGCGCGCTGCACACGCCCCGCGCCCCCTGGGTTCTGCTGGCCGTATTTTGCGCGGCGGCCCTGATCGTTTTTGCCGTGGCCATCGACCGGGACGTCGCCCTGATCCGCGACATGGCTTCTTCCCCCCAAACGCCGGCGCATGTCGTCCGCATGCCGATCGTGCTCGCAGAAAAGCCAACCGTGCGGGTCGAACCGCCAGCCGAGCATGCCAGGCCCACGCCGACCCCCACCCATGCGGCGCCATCGCCGGCGCACGCCCCATCCACGGCTAAGGAAGTCGTAAAACCCTCGCCCACGCCGCTGCCCCCCACGCCGGTGCCGGATGTGGCGGGCACGCTGCTGTCGCATGCGTTCAAACCGGCCGATGCGGGATTCGAAGCCCGCTTCCGGACGGACAAGCCCGTCAGCGGCGCCAGGCTCGCTTTCAGGTCCGCGCCGGCCATGTGGGTGGTGGATCTGCCCGGCACCTGGAAAAATAGAGCCCACCGAGACGTGACCATCGACCAAGGCCCCATCCGCCGGGTGGCCATCGGCGAACAT
>JAKAFO010000064.1 GCA_021819735.1 Deltaproteobacteria bacterium | reverse complement strand
CACCCCTTCGTGGCCGACATCATCAAGGGCGGCAAGGTGATCGAGCAGGGTGCCCGCACGGTGGCCGTCGGCGGGTTGTACAGCATGCCCAAGCTGGCGCTGGACGGCGCGGTCATCGTCGGCGGCGACGCCCAGATTCACAATACCCCGGCCCTCAAAGGCATCCACTTGGGCATGAAGTCGGGCATGCTGGCGGCCGAGGCCATCGCGGCGGCCGTGGCCCGCCAAGACGTGTCGGCGGCCGGGTTGGCGGAGTACCCCCGCATGCTCACCCAGAGCTGGATTCAGCCCGAGTTGTGGGAGGGCCGCAACACGGCCCAGGCCCTGGCCAAGAAGGGGCTCGCCAAGTTCATCCACCTGGGGGCCCAGTACTTCAGCAACGGCCGCGGATTCCAGGACCCCATGGCCATGGAGGCCGATGCCGACACCCTCAAGCCCCTGGCGGCCGGGGCGACCGTAACCGAATCCAAGACCCAATACGACGGCGAACTCTACGTGGACAAGCTCACCGGCGTTTATCTCTCCAAGACCATGCACCGCGAAGATCAGCCTTCGCACCTGATCATTCCCGATCCCAAAATCTGCAGCGACCAGTGCTACCCCCGGTTCCGCTCCCCCTGCACCCGTTTCTGCCCGGGCAATGTCTATGAATTGGAGCTGGATCAGGCCAGCGGCAAGGCCCACATCAAGCTGAACCCGTCCAACTGCTTTCACTGCAAGACCTGCGACATCAAGGACCCGTTCGGCAACATTACCTGGACCTGCCCCGAAGGCGGGGAGGGGCCGGGCTACACCCTGGTTTGAAACCGTTACGGACCGCGGCGGGGTGACCGAGAGCGTCATGCCGGCTTTTCACAATGTAAAAAAGCATGACGCTTTCTTGACTGCTCCGAAATCCCGATCGTGCCTTTATATAGGCTCCCGGCGGGTTTCCGAGCCGCCAGGGAGGTGGCATCGCTCTTGCTTATTTCCGAAGGTTGACGTGCTTAAGCAAAACGAAGGGCTCTGAAAACATAGAAGGAGGAAGCTATGGCCAAGGCTCCAGCCAAAGAGAAGAAAGTCAGAAAGATCGATTTCAGCCTGGATGCGCCGCACGCCCAATCGGTCTTGCTGGTAGGGACCTTCAACGATTGGTCGCTCACCAAACACCCCATGAAAAAAGATGCCCAGGGCCTTTGGAAAAAGACGGTGATGCTGGCCCCCGGCACCCACGAGTACAAGTTCGTGGTGGACGGCAATTGGATCGAAGATCCCCAAAACGAGCGCCGAATCCTCAACAGCTTCGGCAGCGCCAACAGCATCGTCCACGTCCGCAAGTGACGGATTATAACCGTCCCTTCCTGATGATGGCCACCAGCAGCCAGACGCCCATGAATCCGGCGGCCAGAAAACCGCTCAGGCCGATGAGCGAGATGCCGTAGAGAATCGGCGGTATCTTGGAGATCACGATCAAAGCCGAGCCGATGATCAGGGCCGCGATGATGATGGAAAACGAGATGCGGTTGCTGATCTGATCGTGGGTGATCAGCATCTTGTCCAAGTCTTTCATCACCAGGGTGAAGGACATCTTCTTCTGGCGCAGCGCACCGCTGACTTCCAGCATGTCCTTAGGAAATGTCGTCAGAAAATCATAGGATTGTTCCACCAACCGGGACATGTCCTCGAGCAGGCGGGTCGGGGCCAGCCGGGCGGTTTTGACCGCGCGGATGAAGGGCGTGGCCGCCTGGATCATGTCGAAGTCCGGATAGAGATGTCGGGCGACGCCCTCCACCTGGGAAAGGGCCTTGAGCATCAAAAAGATGTCCGGCGGAAGACGCATGCGGTTCTTGGTGGCGATCTCCAGCAGGTGCTGCATCAGCTTGCCAAGCTCGATCTCCTTCAGGGGTCGGTAGAGATGGCGGCCCACGAAATCGGCCACATCCTTTTCCAGGGCCACCCGGTTGGGCTCCTCGTCCCATTCGGTCAGCTTTAACAACACTTCGGCCGTGCGCGGCTCGTCCCGCCGAATTACGCTTTCCACCAAGGACACGAAGACTTCCCGCGTGGCGCGGTCCACGGCCCCCATCATGCCGAAATCGATGAGACAAATGACATCCCCGGGCAGCACGAAGATGTTGCCCGGATGCGGATCGGCATGGAAAAAGCCGAAAGTGAAGATCTGTTTGAAGAGGATATCGGCGCCCCGCTCGGTGATGCGTTCCAGGTCGTGCCCGGCCGCCGTGAGCCGTTCCACGTCCGAAACCTTGATGCCATCGACATACTCGATGGTCAGCATGCGCCGGGTGACGTGCTCGCGGTACACCTTGGGGACATAGACGCCGGGGTCGTCGAGAAACTGGGCGGCCACGCGCTCCATGCTGGTGGCCTCGATGGAATAATCCATCTCCTTTTCGATGGTGCGTGCGAACTCCTCCACGATTTTAACCGGCCGATGGAACGAGAGCTCCTCGATGTGCCGCTCGGCCAGGGTGGCCAGGTGCAGCATGATCTCTAAATCTACCTCCACGATCTTTTCGATGCCCGGCCGCTGGATTTTGACGACCACCTCATCGCCGTTGTGCAGCCGCGCCCGGTGCACCTGGCCGATGGAGGCCGAGGCCAGGGGATTGGGGTCCAACTCCGCGAAGCTCAGATCCGCCGGCCGGCCCAACTCCATCTCGACAGTTTTGCGGAACTCTTCGAAACCGAAGGGCGGCACATCGTCCTGGAGTTTGGCGAATTCGTTGACGAACTCCACCGAGACCAAGTCCGGGCGGGTGGAGAGCACCTGGCCCAGCTTGATGTAAGTCGGCCCCAACTCCTCCAGGACCATGCGCAAGCGCTCGGCCCGGGTGAGCCGCTCCAGGCGGTCGCGGCGCTTGCGCGAGATCATCTGCAGGCCGATTTCGATATACTGCTCGATTTTCAGGGTCTCGATCAGATCGCCGAAGCCGTACCTGAAAAGCACCGTCAAAATCTGGCGGTAGCGGTTCAGGTGACGGTAGGTGCGTCCGATGACGCCGATTTTGCGAATGCTGATCATGTGGCTCCGGCCGACAAAGCTTCCCCGCTCTCGGGTTTATTCGCTTTTGGGAGCGAGCGTGTTGACGATGCTCTTCAGTTCGCGGATCTCCTTTTTGAGCTCCTTGAGCTCGTCGGTGGTGACGATCTTGGTTTTTTTCAGGAAATCCTTGACGGCATCCTCGACGCGCTTCTCAAGCTTCTCCTGGGTTTCGTCATAACGCTTTTGCACGTCGTCCAGAAATTTGCGGCCCTCGGTTTCGGACATTTCGCCCTTTTTCTGAAGCTCCTTTACAAGATCCTCCACCTCGTCCTTGGTCTTGAGCGCCAGCCCGATGCCGGTCAGCACACTTTTTTTGACCAAATCCAGCATAAGCCCCCCTTTGGGAAAATAGGTATTGTTGTTGGTAAGTTACCTCTTAGGTAGCATTAATGGCGGCAAGTTAAAAGATTAAAGATCAAAGCCGGAAAAAGGCGCTTGACTGTAAGCATCAAGTTCCATACCTTGGCTTTTACCGGCGCCGGTTTGAAAGGATTGCAAAACCTTCGGCGCGCCGAGATCTCATGGAACCGGAAAAGGACCGAACGAAAATGGCGTTTACGATTGCATTGGCGGGAAAAGGCGGCACCGGCAAGACCACCACGGCCGGTTTGCTGATCAAATATCTGGTGGATAGAGGAAAAACCCCCATTCTGGCGGTGGATGCGGATGCCAACGCCAATCTCAACGAGGTGCTGGGCCTGCAAGTGCAATGCACCCTGGGCCAGGCCCGCGAAGATATGAAAAAGGGCCAGGTGCCGGCGGGCATGACCAAGGATGTCTTCATGTCCATGCGCCTGGAAGAGTCCGTGGCCGAGCAAGAGGGCTTCGACCTGATCGTCATGGGCCAGCCCGAAGGGGCCGGGTGCTATTGCGCCGCCAACACGTTGCTAACCAACTGCCTGGAGCGGCTGGTGGACAACTACAACTACGTGGTGATGGACAACGAGGCCGGCATGGAGCACATCAGCCGCCTGACCACCAACAACGTGGACGTCCTGCTGATCGTTACCGACACCTCCCGGCGTGGCCTGCAGGCCGGCCTGCGCATCCACAAGCTGGCCCATGAACTGAAAATCGGGGTGCGCAAGAGCTATCTGATCATCAACCGGGCCAAGACCGAACCGGATCCCGAAGTATTGAAGCTCATCGGGCAGGACGGCCTGCAATTGGCCGGCATCATCCCCGATGACGAAACCATTTACCGATTCGACCTCAACGGCCGGCCTACCATCGAGATCGATACGGAAAACCCGGCCGTGAAGGCGGCTTTCGCCATCTTCGACAAGATCATGGCCTGAACCGGTCCGCCGCGGTAAAAGCAGCTCCACCCCCACAGGGAGCACCCAATGAAAAGAACAGGCTTTCTTTACGATCCAAGGTACCTGTTGCACGATACCGGTCCCTATCATCCCGAACGGGCCGAGCGTCTGGAGGCCATCCATCAAGGCATCAAAGACGCCGGCCTGCTGGGCAACCTGACCCGGGTTCCCTCGCGTCTGGTGGACATGAAGTGGGTGCAGACCATCCATGCCATGGAGTACATCCGCCGCTTCGAAGAACTCTGCCTGGGCGGCCGCCGCACGCTGGACGCTGAAGACAATCAGATGTGCCGCGACACCTACGAAACGGCGCAGTTGGCGGCCGGCGGGGTTTTGGAGGCCGCGCGCATGCTCATGACCAACGAGGTCGACAACGCCTTCTGCGCGGTGCGCCCGCCCGGCCATCACGCCGAGCGCGGCGAGGCCATGGGCTTTTGCTACTTCAACAACGTAGCCATCGCCGCGCGCTATTTGCAGATGGAGTACAAGGTCGAGCGGGTGGGCATCATCGATTTCGATGTGCACCACGGCAACGGGACCCAGCATATCTTCGAACAGGACCCCACCGTCTTTTACTACTCGATCCACCAGCACCCCTCTTTCGCCTATCCGGGCACCGGCCGCGAATTCGAAATGGGCTCGGGACAGGGGTACGGCTTCACTAAAAATTCACCGGTGCTTCCGGGCAACGGCGATGACGAGTACCGGCGGTTGATCGAAAAGGATCTGCTGCCGGCCTTCAAATCTTTCGCGCCCCAGGTGATCGTCGTCTCCACCGGTTTCGATGCCCATAAGGACGATGACATGGCCGACATGCGCGTGACCACCGAAGGCTTTGCCTGGATCATGCGCACCATCATGCAACTGGCCCAGGAGTCCGCCGATGGCCGGGTGCTCTCCGTGCTGGAAGGCGGCTACGCTCTGGACCGGCTGCCCGAACTGGCGGCCGGGCACGTCAAAATCATGCTGGATGCTTAGTCCGCGAACCCGCGTTTTCGGCGGCGCAAGGAAGGAGAGAGAAGATGTTTGTCAGCCAATCCATGACGCGCAAAGTCGTCACCGTCTCCAAGGAGACTCCCTTGTTGGAGGCCCAGGCCCTGATGGCCCAATCCAACATCCGGCACCTGCCCGTGGTGGCCGCCGATAACCTGCTGGTGGGCATCATCACCGACCGCGACATCCGCAGCGCGCTGCCCTACGGTCTGGTTAAGGGCGAGGCGACCGCCGCCGAGCGCCAGCAATATGCCCACCTGAAAGTCTCCGAATTCATGAGCGCCACGCCGGCCACCATCTCCGTCTTCGATACCCTGCAGGACGCCCTGCTGCTGATTCAGGAAAAGCGCGTGGGGGCCTTTCCGGTGATCGACGGCGAAGGCAAGCTCAAGGGCATCATCTCGGTGCGCGATTTGCTGCGGGCCTTCATCAACGTGCTCGGCATCGGCGAACCGGGAACGCTGCTGTGCGTCCTGGTGGATAACAAGGTGGGCCAGCTCAAGCGCATCGTCGATGCCATCACCGAAGAGAAGATCTCGTTCGGCAGCGTGCTGGTGGCCCGCTACTGGGAAAAAGACAAGCGCGCCGTCTTTCCCTACCTGCTCACCAACAACGTCATGCGCATCAAAAAGAAGCTCCAGGATATGGGCTTTACGCTGCTGGACCCCATGCAGTGGTACATGGACCAATTGCCCAAGAGCGAATGACGCGATCGGCGACAATGCCTTCTCCATTGCAATACCAGCCGCCCTACCGGGAGCTCTGGATCTACTACCTCAAGGGGCGCGTCGGCGGCGACCCCCTGCGGGAAGATGAAGATTTCATCGGCAACTGGGAAGAAGAGCAGGACTCCTTTCTCTTCTTCAAGCAGCCGGCCGACGACCGCGTTCAGGCACTGCTGGAGCGGCAGCCCCACCTGTGCCTGCAAGAGCGCTACGAGATGAGCTACGAAGATTGGCAGGGGGGCGCCATGGCGCCGCTCTCCGCCGGCCGGCTGCGGGTGGTGCCCCCCTGGCACCCCGAGGCCTCAAATCCCCAGGAGAACGACATCCTGCTCGACCCCGGCGTGGTCTTCGGCACCGGCACCCACCCCACCACCTATGACTGCCTGACGGCCATGCAACGGGTCTTCGCGGCCGAGCCGGTGGCCGACGTGCTGGACCTGGGCACCGGCACGGGCCTGCTGGCCCTGGCCGCCGCCCGCCTGGGCGCCCGGCGCGTGTTGGCCGTGGACCTGAATCGCCTGGCCGTCCGGACCGCTCAGCGCAACGTGCATACCAACCGCATGGCCCATCGGGTGCTCGTGGCCCAAGGCAACGCCATAAATTTCATCGACTTACCCAATGATCTTATGGTATCGAATATTCATTACGACGTCATGCGGCACCTGGTGGCGGCCGACGGATTCAGCCGCCAGCGGCAGTTTGTCCTGTCCGGCCTGCTGCGCTCCCAGGCGCGCGACATCGAATACCAGTTGCGGCGGCAGCCGGTGGAGATCCTGCACCGCTGGGAGCATGAACACACCTGGTTCACCTATTCTGGACGGAGCACGCGTTCGCGCGGCACCGAGGCACAAGAGGGCACATGATCATACGCTGCTGGGGTTCGAGGGGCTCCATTCCGGTGTCGGGCGGTGACTATATCAAGTACGGCGGCGATACCACCTGCCTGGAGATTCGCACCCGCAGCGATGACATCATCATCGTGGATGCCGGTACCGGCATCCGCCGCCTGGGCAACCAGTTGATCAAGGAAGGCCGCTACAAATACAACTTCCTGCTGACCCACGCCCATTGGGATCACCTCATGGGCTTTCCTTTCTTTAAGCCCCTGTTTCTGGAACACCCCGAAATCCGCATGCACCGCGGGCCTTTTCACAAGCGGTTCATGGAAGGCATGTTCTCCAAGGTGATGGCACCGCCCAACTTTCCCGTGCGCTACTCCGACTTGAAAGCCAAAATCGTTTACCAGGAGGGAAACCGCGGGCGCTTCGAGATCGGCTCGGTGACCGTGGTGCCCATCCATATCAGCCACCCCAACACCGGCAACGGCTATAAATTCATCGAAGACGGCAAGAGCTTTGTCTTCCTGACCGACAACGAGCTGGGCTTCGTGCACCCCGGCGGCCTGCCCGCCGTGGATTATCTGGAATTCTGCCAGGGGGCAGATCTGCTGCTGCACGATGCCGAATATACGCCCCAGGAGTACAAGCTGCTTATCGAATGGGGCCACAGCTCTTACATGGACGTGCTGGAGATGGCCTTCCGGGCCGGCGTCAAACGCCTGGGGCTGTTCCATCTGAACCAGGAACGCACCGACCAGGAAGTGGATGAGATGGTCGAGGCCTGCCAGCGGGTCATTGCCGATCGGCGGGTGAGGATGGAGTGCTTCGCCGTCAGCTCGAATATGACATTTGAAGTATGACACACTTATCTTCTCTGATTGACCAAGCCGCCACCGCCTGCGCCCAGGCCAAAAGGGGCGTGGCCCTGACCGGTGCCGGTATCTCCGTGGAGAGCGGTATTCCCCCCTTCCGCGGCAAGGGCGGCTTGTGGGAGAAGATCGACCCCATGAAGTACGCCCACATCGACGCCTTGAAAGCCGACCCGGAAGCGGTCTGGCGCATGCTCTTCATGGGCATCGGTGAAATCCTGCTGCATGCACAGCCCAACGCCGGCCATACCGGCTTGCGCCGCCTGGAAGAGATGGGGTTGCTGCAAACCGTCATTACCCAGAACGTGGACGGATTGCACCAGAAGGCCGGCAGCCAAGACGTGATCGAATTTCACGGCAGTCCTGCCGTCCTGCGTTGCATGCGCTGCCCCCAACGTTACGACTGGCAGGCGGTGCCCCTGTCGACGATCCCGCCGGTCTGCGCCTGCGGCGCCTATCTGCGGCCCGATGTGATCATGTTCGGCGAGCCCATCGACGTGGGCTTGCTGCAACGCTCCCAAATGCTCGCCGCCCAGTGCGAGGTGATGCTGGTGGTGGGCACCTCGGCCACCGTGCAGCCTGCGGCCTACCTGCCGGTGATCGCCAAACGCAACGGTGCCTGCATCATCGAGATCAATCCCGAACCCACCGAGCTGACGCATCACATCAGCGACATCACGCTGCTGGGGCCGGCGGGCACGGTAATGGACGCGTTGGTGGCCAGGGTAGCAAAGCTAAGATGAAAGTCGCCCCATTGCCATGACGGATTTTTCCGCTCCTTCCGGCCCCGGATTGGTCATCCGCCTGACCTTGCCGCCCCCGTCGCTTCAAGACAACACCGGAGACTGCGACCGGCTCAGCCGGGCCTTGCGCCGCGAGCTGGCCGTGGAGCAGATCCGCATCGGCCTGGCCTTGCGCCGGCAACTGCCCGGACTGCTGCGCGAGGCCGGCTATGCCGTGCGCTGCGTGGTCTGCCTCGAAAAGGGCTGTGCCGTGCTGGTGCACGTGGCCGCGGTCGACGCCCGGGAGTGGCTGTGCGGGCTGGCCGTGGACCTGGGCACCACCCGGGTCGTGCTGCGCCTGGTGGATCTGGAAAACCAGGCGGTGCTGGCCGAAGAGGGCTTCGACAACCCCCAGATCGAGATCGGCCCGGATGTGCTGGCCCGCATCCATTACACCGATCAGCCCGGCGGGCTCGAACGGTTGCAGCGGCTCATCGTGGACGGGCTCAACCGGAACGCCGCCGGCCTGGCGTGTTCCTGCGGGGTCGCCGCCAAGGACATTCACCTGGTGACGGTGGCCGGCAACACGGCCATGAGCCATCTGCTGGCCGGACTGCCGGCCCACTGGATGATCCGCGAGCCGTACATCCCGGCCACCAACCGCTTCGGCCTGATCGCGGCGGCCGACCTGGGGCTGGCCCTTGCGCCCCTGGCCCAGGTGCTGATCTTCCCCAATGTGGGCAGCTACTTCGGCGGCGATCTGATCGCCGGCATCCTCTACACCGGCCTGCACCGCAGGCAAGAGACCGCCATCCTGGTGGATGTGGGCACCAACGCCGAGGTGGTGGTCGGTAACCGCGAGTGGCTCATGGCCTGCGCCGGCGCGGCCGGACCGGCCCTGGAGGGCGGCATGAGCCGCATGGGAACCACCGCCGGCCCCGGCGTCATCGACCGGGTAGTGATCGATCCGCACACCCGCCATTTCGACATTCACACCATCGACGATCTGCCGCCCCGGGGCATCTGCGGTTCGGGCGTCATCGATCTGGCCGCCCAGCTCTTCACGGCCGGCATGATCGACATCCGCGGCAAGCTGCGGCCCGATGCCTGCGGTCCGCGCCTGTTCCTGCGCGACGGCCTGGCCCATCTCATCGTCGTGCCGGCCGAGACGGCCGCCACCGGCCAGCCCCTGTGCATCAGCCAGGCCGACCTGGACAGCCTGATCCGCTCCAAGGCCGCCATGTACACCATCCTCGAAACCATCACCGCCAGTGTCGGCCTGACTCTCGAAAGCCTGCCCGCCTTCTGGGTGGCCGGCACCTTCGGCCAGTTCATCGACCCGGTCTCGGCCATCACCATCGGCATGCTCCCCGACCTGCCCCTCTCGCGCTTCGCCACCCTGGGCAATACCTCCCTGGGCGGCGCCACCCTGGCCCTGGTCTCACGCGACGCCGCAGTCGAAATCGACACCATCCGCGATGCCGTCACCTACCTCGAACTCAACGTCAACCAGGAGTTCATGAACCGCTTCTCCGCCGCCAAATTCATCCCCCACACCGACCCGGGGCGGTTTCCGTCGGTGCCGCTGTCCGCGGGGAGCTCCTGAAGTAAGCTTTCGTTGACTTCGCCAACCGATGTAATTACAATGTGGCTACCTTATTTGGAAGGGGGTGCCCCATGCGAGCCCGTGTCATTAAAATTGGAAATTCCCAGGGACTGCGGATTCCAAAGCCCATTTTGGAACAGACGGGTATAACGGATGACGTCGAGATCGAGGTCGAAAAAAATAAAATCATCATTCGGGCCGTGAAAAATGTTCGCGATGGGTGGGACGACGCCTTTAAGCGGATGCGGCAATTGGGTGACGATAAACCCATCATTGAAGACGGCAACCTAACGCAATGGGATGAAGACGAATGGCGCTGGTAGTCAAACGATTCGACGTATATCTGATCGATCTCGACCCTACCGTCGGGTCGGAGATTCAAAAGACGCGGCCGTGCCTTGTCATCTCGCCGGACGAAATGAATCGCCATATCAATACCGTGATCGTCGCGCCCATGACTTCGGCCGGGAAGGGGTATCCAACTAGAGTGCCGTGCACCCTTAAAAAGAAAGCGGGGCAGATCGTCCTTGACCAGCTAAGAACCATCGATAAATCCAGGCTGATCAAAAAGCTCGGCACCATAGACGCGAAAGTCCAATTGGAAGTTATTTCCACCTTGCAGCGGTTGTTCGCCTATTAAGCCGGCGCAACCGGCCTCCCCCGGCCATTCCTCAAGTATCCGGCCCAACCTACCGATATGATAGACGCGGCGTCTTGCGCGTGCCAAGCCAAGGCAGGGCGCCGCGGAAAGGGTTCCATCGGTAGTGACAATGTCGCCTGTAACTCCCAACCGCCCCGGGGAGACCCACGCTCGGGTGGTCTGTTTTGTTCTGGACCCGGAATTCAAGGACCTGGCCGCCCAGGCCTCGGTGCCGGCCCAGGCCCTTGAAAACTATCCTGAATCCGGCCTGCCGGATGCGGCGGCCGCGCTCTGCTTCCTCATCGCCACCCGCGATGCCGCCAAAGCCCTGGACCTGGCCCGGCGCCTGCGGGCCGACACAGATCCCGGCCTCAAGCCCATCTATCTGCTGTCCCCCCTGGGGGCATCGGTGGAACAGCTTTGCGACGGCGTCGTCGCCACTCCGGCCGAGGCCTGGGACAAGGCGCTGGGCACGACACGGCTCGTTTCCGAACTGGACCCCGCCGGCCTGGCCGACGGCCGCAACGATGTGTACCGCCTGCTGGGCTTTCTCTACGCCCGGCCCGATTACACCCTGGTGCCCAGCGGCACCTGGCAGGCGGAAAAGATCTACACCTATCCCCTGGCCGAGGCCTTGCTGGATCAGGCCGACGACACCATCGCGACCCTGGTCCAGCGCAAGCTGCTGGCACCGGCGCAACTGGTGGACCGGCTGCGCCACTGCCCCAAGTGTGACGGCCCCCATTTGAACTACATCGACACCTGCCCCAACTGCGCGGGCATCGATATCGCCCAGAAGCCCTTCTTGCACTGTTTCACCTGCGGCCACGTGGGCCCCGAAGAGCGTTTTTTGTCCCAGGACAAGCTGGTCTGTCCCCAATGCGCCACGGCCCTTCGCCACATCGGCGCCGACTATGACCGGCCCCTGGAAAACTTCCAGTGCAACGCCTGCGGTCATGTGTTCGTCGATCCCCAGGTGACGGCCCGCTGCCTGCACTGCCATCAGGCCAGCGCTCCCGATGCCCTCATCGCCCGTCCGGTGCAGGCCTTCAAGCTCACCGACCAGGGACGATTGAGCGCCCGCACCGGCGATGTCGAGGATGTCTTTTCCATGCTGGACAGCCTCAACAACGTCTCCCGGGCCTATTTCGAATCGATCCTGGACTGGCTCCTGGCCCTGTGCCGGCGCCACAAGGAGGAGCAGTTCAGCCTGGTGGCCGTGCGCATCGCCAACGTCGTGGAACTGACCGACCGCATCGGCCGCTCCCAGGTGCGATCCCTGATGGATGAATTCGTGCGTCGGGTGCGCGAACTGATTCGCACCACCGACCTGACCACCCGCACCAGTCAGCACACCCTGTGGCTGCTGCTGCCCAAGACCCACGCGGCCGGCCAGCAGACGGTGCGCGAGCGGATTATGGGATTGCGTTCCGGCGACGAAAGCGGACTGCGCCTGGTCACCGTCGGCTTCCATGCGCCTTCCCAGATGATCGCCGGCGAACGGGCCAAAATGCTGCTGGCCCGGCTCGAAGGGGAGATCGGCGAATGAGCGACCTGCTGGCCGAAATCTTCCATACCTTGAAACTGCTGCTGCTCAGCCCCTTCGATCACGGCATGATGAATTTCGCCCTGAAGTTTATTCCCTTCGTGCTCTTCTTCGAACTGCCGGTCTACATCTTCATCATGCTGGGCATCGTGCGCTACTACCTGCGCAAGAACGAACAGATCCCCGGGCAGGCGCCCCACCACCCCAAGGTGTCGTGCCTGATCACCTGCTATTCCGAGGGCGAGGACGTGGCCGTGACCATCCGCACCCTGGCCGAGCAGTGCTACCCGGGCATCATCGAGATCATGCCCATCGTGGACGGCGCGGTAAAAAACGCCGCCACTTACCAGGCAGCCCTCAGGCAGGCCGATTATGTCGCCCGGCGGCCGAACCGCATCCTGCGCGTGGTGCCCAAGTGGCAGCGCGGGGGCCGAGTCTCGTCGCTCAACGCCGGACTGAGCCTGTCCACCGGCGAGATCGTCATGGCCCTGGACGGCGACACCTCCTTCGACAACACCATGGTCCAGGCGGCCGTGGCCCGCTTCATCGACCCCAACGTGGTGGGCGTGGCCGGCAGCCTGCGGGTGCGCAACGCCTTCAAGAACCTGGTGACCCGGTTCCAGGCCTTGGAGTATTTGCTTTCCATCCATGCCAGCAAGGTGGGCCTGAGTGAATTCAACGTGGTCAACAACATCTCCGGCGCCTTCGGAATCTTCCGCAAAAGCTTCCTGCAAAAGATCGGCGGCTGGGACGCCGGCACCGCCGAGGACCTGGACATCACGTTGCGGATCAAGAATTACTTCGGACGTCATCCCGAGCTCAGAATTGTCTTCGAACCCGGGGCCATGGGCCACACCGACGGCCCCGACACCTGGCGCGGGTTGTACAACCAGCGCCTGCGCTGGGATGGCGACCTGTACTACCTGTATATCCGCAAGCATGCCCTGAGCTTTGCCCCGCGCATGCTCGGCTGGAAGAACTTCATCATGCAACTGTGGACCGGCATCTTCTTCCAACTGGTGATGCCGTTTATCATCATCGTATACAGCATGACGGTCTTCGCCTTCTATTCGCCAGGGTTCGTGATTGCCGTCTGGCTGCTGGTTTATCTGGTATACCTGATGATTTCCGCGCTCTTCTACCTGCTCTACATCACCATGCTCTCGGAGCGCGTCAAGGAAGATCTGCGCCTGGCCTGGCTGCTGCCGCTGGTGCCGCTGCAAACCTTCGGCATGCGCATCTGGAACGCGCTGGCCACATTGAAGGAGATGGCGCTCAAGGCCCACCTGGACTCTTCCATGGCGCCCTGGTGGGTGCTGCGGCGCACCAAATTTTAAGGAAACGGCCGTGGGCCGTCGGTTGGATCGTATGCAAGGCTTTAGCGACAAATTCAAGCGGGTGGGGATGGGAGCCCTGGTGTTCGCATCGCTCGTCTGGGCGGCCCTGGCCCAGGCGGCCCCGCCGCCCCGCTCCCTGGCTGAATTCGAAAGCCACGTCCCGAACGCGCCCGAGGTGCTGGCAGCCGTGGCGGCCCTGGACGAGAGCCTGGGGCGGTTGGACCTGACCCAGGCCGAAGGCGGGTGGCGGGTCTTTGGCGGCGCCGGCGCCGGCCAGTTCCGGGAACAGGTGGATACGCAGGCCATGCGCACCTATGAACGCGTCGACCTGCGGGCCGGGTTGAAATATCCGCTGCTGGGCAGCAAGCATCGGGAAGAGGAGTCGGTGCTCAAGATGCAGGCCCTGAGCGAAGAAAAAGCCCAGGAGCAGGCCCTGGCCGGCCGCGACAGCCTGCTGGCCCTGCGGCTGCACTACATCAACTACTGGGCCGCCCAGGAGAAGCGGCACCTGGCCGAACTCTTCCTGCGCGACGAAACGCCCCTGGATCAGGTCCTGACCCAGCGCACCGCCGCCGGTCATCTGCTCGAAGGTGACCGGCGCGACTACCTGTCGGCTTTTGCCCTGGTGCGTCGGCACCTGGCCCAGGTCCAAACCCTCCAACAGCGGGCCCTGGGGGTCCTGGCGCTGATGACCGGGGAGACGGTCCCCGCTTTCCAGGCCGTGTTCCCCGCGATGGCGCCACCCTGCCTGGATGCCGGTGCGTTGGCCCTGGCCGTTCGCAACAGCCACCCCCTCGTGCTGCGCCAGCAACAGGCACTGGCCGACCAGCGCCGCCTGGCGGAGCTGGCCCAAAAGAGCCAGGTCAACGGCCAGGTGGCGCTTTACTCCAACCTCAACGCGGAGACGGACGCCCCCGAGCCCGGCTACGGCGTGGGCGTTGATCTCTCCTTCGACTTTCCCTTGCGCTCCCGCCAGGCCGGCTCGGCCCGGCGCCAGGCAGCCCAGGCGGCCCTGGAACGGAGCCGGCACGAGCTAGAGGTCGTCCAGGCCCGACTGCTGATGGATGCCCGGCAAGCCCTCGACGAATACCACACGGCAGAGAAGAATTTGGATTTTGGCATGCAGCGGCTGGCGGCTGCCCGGGAGCAATTGCGAGAAAAGCTCCTGCGTTCGGCCTATCTGCCGGGAGACGGCCTGGAGCAGGCCCAGCGTTCGCGCCTGGAAGAGTACCATGCGGCCGTGGATCTCGTGGAGGCCTGGGTCCAGCGCCTGCAGGCCCAGGCGCGGCTCCTGAATCTGGCACCGGCCGAAGCCTGGGCCGCGGCCGTGCCTGCCGACCCGCCGCAGCCGGCCTGCACGGTGTATGTCTGGCACAGCGCCGAGCTGCTGGAACGCTACGACCAGCCCGCGACGCTGTTGGCCGATCTGCGCCGCCGGCGGGTCGAGCGCCTGCTGATCTCCTTCGATGCCGAACAGATCGCGGCCCTGGCCCGGCCCGACTATCGCCGCCGGTGGGCCGCCCTGCTGGCATATCTTAAAAGGGAAGGCCTGCGGGTGGAGCTGCTGCTGGGCGAGCCGCTCTGGATACTGGACGCCCACCGGCCGCGCCTGCTGGCCCTGATCCGCGATCTGTCCGACCTGCCTTTTACGGCCATCCACCTGGACCTGGAGCCCGACCAGATCGCCGGTCATGCCGAAGGCCCGGAGGCGCTATGGCCGCAATTGCTGGCGACCGTGCGGGAAGTAAAGTCTCAGACCAAACTGCCCGTGGGCCTCAGCGCGCATCCGCGCTATCTGGACCCCCAGCGGCCGGACGGTGGCTGGGGGCCGCGCCTGGCGGCCCTGGGAGTGGACGAAGTAATCCTGATGATCTATGTGGCCGATCCCCGGCGGACGGCCGACATCGCCGGTCCGATTCTCAAGGCCCACCCCGGGCTGGTCTTCTCCATCGCCCAGAGCCTGGAGCCGATCTTGAGCGCCGCCGAGAGCCATGCCGGCCAGAGCTGCGACGCATTGAACGCGCGCCTGGATCGCCTGCGCAGCCTGCTGCCCGAGGCGAATTTGAAAGGGGTCGTGCTGCAATCCTGGAAAGAGTATGAGGGCCTCTGCCCATGAAAATCAGTTTTCAAAAGAAGGACAAAGATCCCACCGTGGTCCACGGCATGAAGGTGGCCTATGCGCCGGCCAAGCGCGCTGCAGCCCAGTGGCGCTGGTATGTCGTGCTGCTCTGTGTCTCCAGCCCGCTGATCTACTTCCTCATCAAATTGCTCCTGGCCTGGCTGATCGTCTCGGCCCAGGGGTTCGTCTCTCTATCGCGCATCGACGTCAACAGCAATGCCAGCGGCATCGTCGAACGCCTGGAAGTGCGCACCGGCCAGCAGGTCACGGCCGGCCAGACCCTTGCCCAACTGCGCAATGCCGATCTGGAGACCCAGATGGCCCTGCGCAGGGCCGAATACACCGCCCTGCAATCGGCCGTCGGCGCGGCGGATGCGCCCCAGACCCGCCTGGCGCGTCAGAGGGCGCGCCTGGCCGGGGAGAATTTGGAGACCAGCAAAGCATTTCTAAAGGATGTCGGTTTTCTCCGGAACCAGGGGGCTGCCACCGTGGCCGATCTGCACCTGGCCCGGGAACGCTACAACCGCGCCCAAATGGAGTATGACCAGGCGCAGTTCGAACTGGATCGCTTGCAGGCGCCGGGGCGGCCCAGCGCCGCCGATGGCGATGCCGCCGCGGCCCTGATGCGCGTCAAGGCCCAGATGACGGCCCTCAGCGACGAGCAGCAGCGCTTGACCCAGGCCGCGCCCATGGCCGGCCGGGTACTGGACGTCTTTGTCGTGGAAGGCGCCTTTATTTCCCCCGGCACGCCCATGCTCCTGCTGGGCAGCTCCGACAAACCCCACGTGGTGGCCTACCTGCCCACCCAGCACGCCCGCTACGCCCGTAAAGGCCAAAACGCCACCGTGCGCCTGGCCGACGGCACCACCCTTGGCGCCGTCGTGCGCCAGGATGCCACCTTGACCAAACGCCTGCCCGCCGACCTGAGCTCACCCATCGGCTCCCGGGACATCATGCTCCTGGTCGAACTGGACCTGGAGGCGCCCCTGCCGGAGATCCAGTGGGTGGATGGGTTGCCGGTGTCGGTGCGGTTCGCCTTCAGGTTGTTTTAGATTGGGAGCAGAAAAATGGCGACTTCCCATCGATTTTAATCGACGTGCTTTCATATTGACTTTCGGACATGCCTCTGATTAGAAAGGCCCCGCAATCCTGCGTGAAGAAATCGCCTGAAATTGAATATGCCGAGTTGAACTCTTTTTTCACGCCACCATCCTTATTGCATTAACATCTAGTTTTGACCCCAATCACTTCAAACTGAAGGGGAGTCTTTCATGAATGTAAAAGTTGGCAATTTAGAGGTGTTAATTGCGAAAGATCCATCAGCGTCTTGTGCCTGTAACGTAAAGGTAAAGCTAATCCCCTTGAGCAGGCCAATAGGTATCTTTGAGATGGATAGCGCTGATACCATCAACCCTCAGCATCGAGTGAAATTTGAAAACACCCCCCTGGGTCCTTATAAGATCGTGGTGTCTTGCAAGGGGTATATGGATAAAGAGGATTTCCTTCAGGTAAAATTCCCTGGTGCCGACACTCATTGGAACGGGCATTTTCGGAATTCCAGAAATTGCAAGAGATTGAATATCGAAAGGAAATCAGGTGATGCGCTCAGCGGAAAAGGCATTGAATTGTTAAAGTCGATCGAAGAACTATCAATAAAGCCATATGACGACCAAACTGGAAAAGCCATTAAGAATTGGGTGAAGGGGGCCACAATCGGCTATGGCCATTTAATAGGAAAAGCAGAGTGGGAAACATATAAAAATGGAATTACTGAATCTCAAGCGCTTTTGGTATTCAAATCTGATCTTGCCCCCTATGAGAGAACAGTTAAGTCCTTGGTTAAGGTACCACTTTCTCAGAATCAATTTGATGCGCTGGTGATACTTGCGTACAATATTGGTGACACTGCTTTCGCAACCTCTTCGGTTTTGAAGCTCGTTAACGATTCCGCGGCAGCTACTCCCTACCCTAGTCTAGAAGAGGCCTGGTTTGCATGGAATAAGTCCCAAGGAAAACCTATGCAGGGTTTGACAAACAGACGGCGGGCGGAGTGGAATATCTATTCGAAAAACATTTATCAAAGGTGGTAGAAATGAGCCTCTGCGATTCATATAAAAGAAAATCCGGTTTGATACTTTTAGCAATTGCACTCGCAATAGTGCCAGTATTGAATGCATATGCCATTGATAACCCGGACGCACCAGACTATTTAGGACAATTCGCATCCCGGGAAAAGCAATACATAGAGAAGATAAATGACCCTAAGAATACCGACAAGGCCTATTTGATCGCCTACGATGATTACCTGCTATTTCTGGACCAAGAGCTTAATTCTGCATACAAATTGTTAATGACAAAACTGCCAGAAGGCCAGCGGGAAGCTTTCAAAGGATCCCAGAAAAAGTGGATTCAGTTTCGCGATGCGGAATTCGGATATATAAACGGAAATTGGACGCGGGAAAGTTTTGGTAGTTCCGCGGGGATATCACGTGGCGCTTACCGAAGCGATATCGTAAAAAACAGAGTGCTCCAAATGTTGCACTACTTGAAGAACTATTGATCAACCCCCGCCTTTTGCGCCAATGGGTCGGATTGTGAAAATCGAATGAAAGAGGGGCGACTGCCGGTCGCCCCTCTTTTATCCTGTATCACCGAACAGCGTGAGCGCTACAACCTTTCCACGATGAACGCATGCGCCGGCCCGCCGCTGGCGCATAGCGATGCGCAGCCGTAGCGCACGCCGCGGCGTTTCATTTCGTTGATCATGGTGACGATCAGCCGGGCGCCGGTGGAGCCCACCGGATGGCCCAGGGCGATGCCCGAACCTACGCCGTTGAGGCGGTCCAGCTCGATCTTCAACTCGCGATTGACTCCCAGCACCTGGGCCGCGAAGGCTTCGTTGAACTCCCAGTAGTCGATCTGGGACTGCTTGAGGCCGGCGAAATCCAGGGCTTTGCGCACCGCAGCCACCACGCCCATGCCCATGATGCGCGGCTCGGTGCCGCCCGGCGCCGAGGCCACAACCCGGGCCAGGGGACGCAAACCCTGCTGCTTGGCCTGCTCGGCGCTCATCATGATCAGGGCCGAGCCGCCGTCGTTGAGGCTGGAGGCATTGCCGGCCGTCACGGTGCCGTCCTTCTTGAAGGCCGGGCGCAGCTTGGCCAGGGACTCAAGCGAGGTGTCGGCCATGGGGTGCTCGTCGGTGTCGACGACCACCGTGCCTTTGCGCGTCTTGACTTCCACGGGCACGATCTCTTCCTTGAACCAGCCCTGGGCGATGGCATGGCAGGCGCGCTGGTGGCTGAGCAGGGCGAACTGGTCCTGCTCTTCACGGCTGATGCCGTGCTGCTCGGCGATGTTCTCGGCGGTGATGCCCATGTGGTAGCCCACGAATTCGCAGATCAGGCCGCCCTTCATCAGACCGTCCACCACCTGCTCGGCATTGCCCAGGCGGTAGCCCTTGCGAGCGCCG
>JAKAFO010000384.1 GCA_021819735.1 Deltaproteobacteria bacterium | reverse complement strand
ACACCCTCACCGGCCGCGCCACCTATGCCGCGCTGTTCGAGCAGGCCCCCAAATTCTTCGACTACATCCTCACCAACCCGCCCTTCGGCGGCAAGGAAGGCAAGGACGCGCAGAAGAACTTCACCTTTGAAACCAGTTCGACTCAGGTGTTGTTTGTCCAGGATATCCTTCGCGAGCTGGCCCCCAAGGGCACCTGCGCCATTGTTCTGGACGAGGGCCTGCTCTTCCGCACCAACGAAAGCGCCTTTGTTGAAACCAAGCGCAAACTGGTGGACGAGTGCGCGCTATGGGCCATCGTCAGCCTGCCGGGCGGGGTCTTCTCCACGGCCGGGGCCGGGGTCAAGACCAACCTGCTCTTTTTCACCAAGGGTAAAAAGACCGAAAAGATTTGGTACTACGATCTCTCCCATGTCAAGGTCGGCAAGAAAACCCCGCTCACCCTGGCCCATTTCGGCTTCGATAAAGACGGCGCGGTGTTGGCCGATGGCCGTCTTCCGGCCAATCTCACCGCCGAATGGCAAGACAACCCCGCCAACGCGGACAACCCCTTCCCGAGTTATGCGCGGATGCTCAAACATCGTGGCCAGCCCGAAGGCGAGAGCCGCTACTCCTGGACAGTGGATTTTTCCGCCCGGCGCGCCAAGGCCCGGGAAGAGATGCAACCACTGCTGAACGAGGCGGCCCGGATCAGGGCAACGGTAGTTGACTTGAAGGAACGCCTCAAGCGATTGAAGAAAGATAAGGCCGATCCGAAGAAACTGAGCGTACTGGAGGCCGACATCAGGGAAAAGGACAAGGCGGCCAGGGACCTTGAAAGCCGGGCCGCCGACATCGATGCCGCCGTGTTCGACCTGAAGGCGGTCAACCCCAATGTCGTCACCAAAGTAGATGCCCGCACGCCGCGGGAGATCATCGGCAGCATCGAGCAGCAGGGCCGCATTGTTTCCGAGGCACTGGCCAGACTTACAACGCTGTTGGCGGCAAAGTGAGGTGGATAAATCGTTGACTGATCGCGTTATAACCTATTCTAAAGGCTGGCTTGAATGTTGAAGACCCTCAAATACTGAATGCGCCAGAGAAAATCTTTGCGGCTCGGCCGCTTTGATTATCTGGAACGTTGAATGAGGTGGAGAATGTCATGACCCTTACTCCAAAATTTACCATCACCAACCGCATGACCCAGGCGATCACCCGCATCGAACGGGCGCGGGGCTTCCTGGAGGCGGCGCAGCTCTCCGCCGACTGGATACGCGAGGTAGGTGAGAAGGCGCTAATCTTAGAGGCGCACCACACCACTCACATTGAAGGCACGCGGCTGACGTTGGACCAGGCCGAGCGGCTGTGGAAGGGAGAAGCGGTGCCGGAGGCCGACCCGGACGATGCCCGGGAGCTGCTCAACTACCGCACCGCCTTCGAGTTCGTCTCCGAATGCCTGGACAGCGGCGATCCGATCACCGAGGGAATGATCCGCGAGATCCACCGCAAGCTGGTAGAGGCTGTGCGCGGCGGCAGCGCTGCACCGGGACAGTACCGGCGTATCCAGAACTACGTAGTCAACTCCGGCACCGGTCAGGTGATCTACACCCCGCCCACGGCGGTAGAGGTGCCGATGATGATGTCGGATCTGGTCAAGTGGCTGAACGGCATGCTGGATATTCACCCGGTGCTGGTGAGCGGCATCGCCCAGTTCCAACTGGTGCACATCCATCCGTTTCTGGACGGCAACGGCCGCACCTCACGCCTGCTTTCCACTCTCTGCCTCTATAAAGCCGGATACGACTTCAAGCGGCTGTTCACCATCAGCGAATACTACGACCGCGACCGGCCGACCTTTTACAAGTCGATCCAGAGCGTACGCGACAACGGCATGGACATGACCGTCTGGCTCGACTACTTCGTCACCGGCCTGGAAACCCAGATGATTGAGGTGCGCGAACGCAGCGAGCAGGTCATCCGCCGCGATGTGCTGGTAAAACAGCACGGCCTTAACGAGCGCCAAGCCAAGGCTCTGGGCCACCTTATCCAGCACGGCAAGCTGACCATCCAGGATTTCGAGGCGCTCTGCCCGACTGTCAACCGCCGCAGTCTGCAGCGGGACCTGAAGGGGATACTCGACAAAAAACTGATCGTTGAAGTCGGCGCGGGAGCCACCGACCCCACCCGCCATTACAGGTTGGCAGAGCTATGACAAGCTGTGACACCGAGCTGTGACAGAGCTATGACAAAGGCTGTGACATCTTGGGAGCTGGGCAGAGAGTGATTTCTGGTGCCCGGTTAACAGCAAACCCGTTCCCTTCGTCCGGTGCCGGGCTTGGGCTGCAATCTTATCCCATTGATGTTTTCCGTTCTGTCCGCGCTTGCCAGAATTTCGCATTGCACGGCGCATAGTGGGTGTTATATCGTCCCGCAATAACTCAAGCAGCTCCGTGGGTATTGCAATTGATGCATGGCCGGGAGGCAGAGAAACGAAAAGGCCCCGCGGCCAGAACTGCGTGCTTTCATCGAAGCCGATGGGGCGCGGAAGGTTCAGGTAGACCGATATGAGTAAGAAGCCCAAAAAAGAAAATGTCTTGGCCGATCTGCTTGCGGTCGCGTCGCACAAAGCCCTGTGTGACTTGATTCAAGAGCTTGCGGCGGAAATGCCCGATGTCCGGCGGGAGTGCTTCGATTATTTAAAATCCCATGTATCTGTTTCCAAAGCCCTCGAAAAACGATCCGAAGGTGAGATCGTAATGGCGCTTTGGTCCGAGCTGCTCCCTGATCTGGAAGAATTGGACGAATACGGCGGCGGCGACGATGCCGCCCAAGACTTGGTGGCGGGGCTACTGGATCAAATCCAAACACGCCTAAATTCCAAAAAGGTTGGCGCAGAGCACCGGGGCGAAATTCTTGACCAGGTTCTGCCGTATATCAAAAGCGGCAATGCCGGGCTGGACGACATGCTTTTCGATGTAGCCTATGCCGCCTGCTATGATGATGGCGATTTGCGCCGGCTGGCTCAGGCTTTCGAGGCCATGCAGGAGCAATGGCGAACAGCCCATGCCCGCGGCATATACCGCCGACTCGGCGACCGGGATAAATATCTAGAACTGCGCACCGGCCATATGGCGTATGGCGCGGACTATCATGACTTGGCGACCTTTTATTGGGAATCCGGAGAAAAGGAAAAAGCCTTACAGGTGGCTGAAGAGGGATTGCACCATGGCAAAGGACGCATGGATGAACTGCGTGGATTCGTCGCCACGCGGGCCGAAGAGGCAGGCGATCGCGATAAGTACATGGCGCTTCAGTTCGAGCAGGCCACGGATGACCTGACGCTTGAATCATATCGGACCTTCAAAAAGATGTGCACGGCCGCCGAATGGCGCCTCTTCGAGGCCAAAATTCTCGCCCGGCTGAAGGATGCCCGCGGAACCGAACGGCTGAAAATACGCATGCATCGCAACGAGTACGATGACGCCGTGATCCTTCTGAGCAAAGGGCGCTACCCGATGTCCGACTGGGACAACGACTATCCTATCCAAGCCGCCAAACAACTCGAAATTCGCTTCCCCGAAGAGATTCTCAAATACTATCTTTCCGGGCTCGGCCATTTGAACACCAACGCCCAACGAAGCGAGTATGCGCGCAAGGCCAGGGTAATGGCCAAGGTGCGCCATTTATTGGTCGAAGTGATCGGCGATAAAGTGCGTTGGGAAAAATTCGCGGTTAAGGTCAAAAAGGACAATCTCAAACGTCCGGCTTTTCAGCAAGAGTTTGCCGATAGGGTGCCGGGTTGGCGGGAGTTGGTCGCGCGATGAAAAGAGATCTATTTTTCGACCGCTACATCGGTATCGACTACTCCGGCGCCGAAACGCCTGGTTCCAGTCTTAAGGGTTTGCGCGTTTACCTGGCCGGCCGGGCGACCTTGCCGGTCGAAGTACAACCAGCGTCCAGCCCGCGAGCTCATCAGAAAATCGGCTCGTGCGACGCGGAATTTTCATGGGGCTTGACGGAGACCCTATCAAGATCCTCCGCAGCCTGCCGATAACTAGGATCTGAGGGTTCCATCTTTTTATTTGAAAGGGCGCAAAGCGCTATGGTCAAATTCCAGCGAAACTACCTCCCAGTCGATGAGGATTACCGCCGACAACCCCGCATCGAGTTCCAACTGCCGGTCAGCATCATCGGGTTTGAGGTCCAAGCCTTCATTCTGGATTTCAGTCTCGAAGGGTTTTACATCCAGGTGGCGTGCGCCGCCGATTTCAAAGAAGGCCAGCCGTTGCGACTGGCGCTACGCTTTCCAAGCGAAAGAAACCTGTCCATGATCAAGGTCAGGGTCGCGCGGATCGACGCGCACGGGATCGGCTGCGAGTTCATTGACCTGGACCCCACCACGAAGGAACTCGTTGACAGGAACTTCGAAATCTTCAGTAGCACCCTTCCGATCTAGTAGGCGAACAGACGCGACGACGCCACCCTGCGCAACCTTGAACCGGTCGGCGCGGCGCTGGTGATCCCGGGCGCGTGGTTTTGACTTCATAGCGCCGCGC
>JAKAFO010000063.1:14466-19503 GCA_021819735.1 Deltaproteobacteria bacterium | reverse complement strand
GTCCGGCACCAGCTTGTCCACGTCCATGGTCAACTGGGTGCCGATGCCGTTGCACTCCGGGCACATGCCCTGGGGGGCGTTGAAGGAAAAAAGCGAGGGTGCCAGCTCGGGGTAGGCCGTGCCGCAGCACGAGCGCGCTTCGCTCATGGCGATGGCCTCGCCGCCCACCACCTGGACGATCAGGCGGCCCTGGCCGAGCTTCAAGGCGGTCTCCACCGAGTCGGTGAGCCGGGCGGCAAAGGCCGGCTCGGACTTGACGACCAGGCGGTCGACCACCGCTTCGAGGGTGTGCTTCTTGTGTTTGGCCAGGCTCTGGACCTCTTCCAGGGGCTGGACCACGCCGTCCACGCGCACCCGGGCAAAGCCCTGGCGCTGCAAATGGTCGATGTGCTCGCGGTGCTCGCCTTTGCGGTTCTCCACGATGGGCGCCAGGATCAGGATGCGGCTGTCGGCCGGCAGGTCCATGATCTGGCGCACCATGCCCTGGGCGTCGCCGCGGCCGACCTTGCGGCCGCAGTGGATGCAATACTGCTGGCCGATGCGGGCGAAGAGCACGCGCAGGTAGTCGTAGATTTCGGTGATCGTTCCGACGGTGGAGCGCGGGTTGCGCGAGGCCGCCTTCTGGTCGATGGCGATGGTGGGCGAAAGCCCGCGGATCTGATCGTAGCGCGGCTTTTCCAACTGGCCGATGAATTGCCGCGCATATGCCGAGAGCGACTCGACATACCGCCGCTGCCCCTCGGCAAAAATCGTATCGAACGCCAAACTCGACTTACCCGAGCCCGACACGCCGGTGAAAACGATGAGCTTCTTTTTAGGCAGCTCGATATCGATATTCTGGAGGTTGTGCTCCCGAGCGCCCTTGATCAGGATCGTATCCAGTTCCCGGCTGTGACGCGCGGCCGGGGCAATATTATAAAGGTCTTTTTCCGGTTTCATTTTTTCCAATCCAATCCGATGCAACGCGTTAACCTAGAGAAAGGCCCCTTGTTTGTCAAGCAGGGGGCAGGGGCTTGCCGCGCACATCCAAAGCCGCATCGTTCGCTTTTGGAGTCTATTATGTTGGAATGTTGCATATTGTGACTGAATGTTTTATATCTGCAACAATATTTATGGAGGTGCGACTATGACAACAGCCGTCAGAGTGTCGGAGGATTTAGTTAAACAGGCTAAAATTTATGGCAAAATCGATAAACGGTCAGTAACTGGTCAAATTGAATATTGGGCCATGCTTGGAAAATGCGCTGAGGAAAATCCCGACCTTACGTATAGCCTAATCAAGGAAATACTCATTGGCCTTACCGAATTAGAGCAAGGTCAATCCTCCGAATACAAATTTGGGTAATGGCGAATGAAAATTATTCAGTCTCGATCTTTTGAACAGCGGGTGAAAAAGTTTAGCCATGCTCAAAAAACAGTCCTTGATGAGCAGATCAAGCTGATACTCGAAAATCCTTCGATCGGTGCCGAAAAGAAGGGAGATTTGAGCGAAGTATACGTGCACAAATTCAAAATTAAGACCATCCAGTACCTTTTAGCTTATCGCTTTAACGAAGAACTGCTCGAGCTGATAATGATTGGCCCCCATCAAAATTATTACAGAGATCTGAAGAAATATTTGAAAATGAAATAAAGCGAACAAGAGGGAACTCTTTGCTGAAACAACTGACCGTGATTATCGAGCGCGAGGGAGACGGATATGTATCGCTCTGTCCTGAGCTTGATATCGCCAGTCAGGGTGGCTCGATTGAAGAGGCACGTCAAAATCTTCGGGAAGCGTTAGAACTCTTTTTTGAAGTTGCCGCGCCTGGAGAACTTCAACAACGAACCCACGAGGAAGTTTATGTGACTCGCGTGGAGGTCACAGTTGGGTAAACTTCGGAGTCATCATCAATTGCCCACCAGTGCG
Source organism: Deltaproteobacteria bacterium (assembly GCA_021819735.1). GTDB lineage: Bacteria > Desulfobacterota > Desulfobacteria > Desulfobacterales > Desulfosarcinaceae > Desulfatitalea. The sequence goes on along the minus strand of JAKAFO010000063.1, from coordinate 17,594 downwards.
CTCCAGCGTGTGCGATAAAGCGCGCCTGCTGAGCTTCATTATTCGGCACGATAAGGACGCCTTATGGAAGAAAAAGATATCCCATCCGAGTATTATGGATGGTGGCGCATCGTCGAGACATCCCAATGGGGCATCGATGCTATCGATATTCTTGGAGATGCGCTGATTTCCGTCACGGGAGATAACGACCGGTTAAGGTTATGTGCCCTCCTTGCTCATTTAAACCATAAGGTAACCAAGACAGGCCTTTCGTTTAAATGGGAAGGCGCATGGGAGTATGATCCTGTCAGTGGTACTGGGAATGCTAAACTTCGGAAAGATGGGCGGCTCGCAGGTAAAATTAGAATCAAAGGCGGTGATGAAAGTACCTTCATCGCGGAGAAAACCGAGCAACCGGAAGAGCCAATCCCCAATCCCCCAAGCTATCGCGATAAATGGCGTCGCAAGTGGTGAGCTTTCATCTTCCCGAGATTTAAGCCATACATGGAGCGGCGTGCTTTCTCGGAGGACCTGAGAAATTCCTGACAACATCCGCGATGTTGTCTCCAGGGCTTCGCGTCAACCCGTTGGGGCGACCGGCGGTCGCCCTCCAGGTGCCTTTCAACAGATCTTTGTTATCGGGCATGTACGCGAGGGAGGCCGTTCGGTGCGAAGACCAATTGCACCGTGGCAATGCGTTTTTGCAAAGCCGCGATGACCTTGTGCGACGCCGGAGGGCGACCGCCGGTCGCCCCTACAAAAGGAATTCGAGGCTCCGTCCCTGTGGACCGGGGCTTGCCGCGCCCGCCATTCGATGTTAACCCAAGTCATGGCGCAAGATCCCCTATCCCTCTTCGATCCACTGGTGGCCGACTGGTTTCGGCGGCGTTATGGCGCGCCGACGCCGATCCAGGCCCAGGCGTGGCCGGTGATCGCCAGAGGCGGGCATTTGTTGATTACGGCGCCGACGGGTAGCGGGAAGACGTTGGCGGCTTTTTTGTGGGCGTTGAATCAGTGGCTGGCGGGGCGCTGGGAGACGGGGCGGACGCATGTGCTGTATGTGTCGCCGCTCAAGGCGTTGAACAATGATATTCAGCGCAACGTGCTCGGGCCGCTGGCCGAATTGCGGGAGCACTTCGCGCGACATGGGCGCGCCTTTCCCGATCTGCAGGTGTTGACCCGCAGCGGCGACACCCCGGCCGCCGAGCGGCGGCACATGCTGCGCCGGCCGCCAGAGATTTTGATCACTACGCCGGAAAGTCTACACCTGCTGCTCAGTTCGCACGGCGGACGGTCGCTGCTGGGGCATATCCAGACCGTCTTGCTGGACGAGATCCACGCCGTGCTGGCCGGGCGGCGCGGGACCCTGCTGGTCAGCGCCGTGGAACGGCTGACGCGCCTGAGCGGTGAGTTTCAGCGCATCGCCTTGTCGGCCACGGTCCAGCCCCTGAAGGCGGCGGCGCGCTTTGTGGGCGGCTTTGGGATGACGGGTCCGCCTTCCCAACCGACCTACGTGCCGCGGCCGGTCAGCGTTCTGGCGCCGCCGTCCGCCAAGGCTTACGAAATTGCCGTGCGCGTGCCTGAGGTGCCCGAAGGGCCGCGGGACCCCAACGACTTCTGGGAGGCCTTTGCCCAGACGATCCGGGAGCACCTGCGGGCCAACCGTTCCACCCTGGTGTTCGCCAACAGCCGGCGCCTGTGCGAAAAGCTCACCTTCCTGATCAACCGCGACCAGCCGGAACTGCTGGCCTACGCCCATCACGGCTCGCTGGCCAAGGAGATCCGCGCCGAGGTGGAGTGCAACCTGAAGGCTGGCCTCTTGAAAGCCATCCTGGCCACCGGCTCGCTGGAGCTGGGCATCGACATCGGCGCCCTGGACGAGGTGATCCTGGTGCAGGCGCCCTGGTCGGTGGCCGAGGCGGTCCAGCGCATCGGCCGCGCCGGGCACGGCGTGGGGCAGGTCAGCCGGGGCACTTTCCTGACGGCGCACCCCGGCGACATGGTGAACAGCGCAGTCGTGGCCCGGGCCGTGGCCGAGGGCGGCATCGAACCGCTGCTGCCGCTTGCGGCGCCCCTGGACGTGCTGGCCCAGGTGCTGCTCTCCATGCTGGCCTTCGATGCCTGGCATCCCGATGACCTCTACGCCTTCATCCGCACCATGGCCCCCTATAAGGATCTCTCGCGGCGGCAGTTCGACCTGGTCGTCGACATGCTCGCCGGCCGCTACGAAGAGAGCCGCATCCGGGAGCTGCAAGCGCGCATCAGCCACGACCGCATCGAGCAGCGCCTGGAGGCGCGCAAAGGCTCCCTGCAAACACTGTATGCCTCGGGCGGCGTGATCCCCGACCGGGGCTATTATGCCCTGCGCCACGCCCACACCGGCGCCAAGATCGGCGAGCTGGACGAAGAGTTTGTCTGGGAAACGCGCATCGGCCAGGTGTTCACCCTGGGAGCCCAGAACTGGCGCATCCGCCGCATCGGCCATAGCGACGTGGGCGTGCTGCCCGCCGCGCCGGGCAAGCCGGCGCCGCCCTTCTGGCGCGCTGAAGCCAACCAGCGCGGTTTTCACCTGTCGGAGAAGATCGGCCTGTTTCTCGAAAGGGCCGAGGCGCGCCTGGATGCATCGGACTTTGAAGCAGAATTGATCGCCGAGTATGCCATGGACCAGTCCGCTGCCCGGCGCCTGATCGAAGAGCTCAAAAACCAGCGCATCCACACCGGCGCCCCCCTGCCCCACCGCCGCCACCTGCTCATGGAAGAGACCTCCCTGGGCACGGGCCGGGCCGCCGGCCGCCAGGTGATCTGCCACACCCTCTGGGGCGGCCGCGTCAACCGGCCCCTGGCCATCGCCCTGGAGGCGGCCTGGGAAGAGCGTTTCGGCACGACCCCGCAGATCGTCTGCACCAACGATACCCTCAGCTTTTTGCTGCCGCCCGACCTTTCCGGGGAAGCCTTGCTCGACCTGGTGCGGCCCGAGGCCCTCGATGCGCTGCTGCACCGGCGCCTGGCCCAAACCGGCTTTTTCGGCGCGCGCTTCCGCGAGTGCGCCGGCCGGGCCCTGCTGCTACCCCGTCAACGGATCAACCAGCGCATGCCCTTATGGCTGACCCGCCTGCGGGCCCAGAAACTGCTCGCCGCCGTATCCGGCC
>JAKAFO010000063.1:0-14456 GCA_021819735.1 Deltaproteobacteria bacterium | reverse complement strand
CACCTGCCTGCAAGATGAATTCGACCTGCCCCAATTGCGCCGGCTGCTCCAGGAGCTGCACGCCGGAGAGATCGCGCGCAGCTACGTCCACACCGCCTTTCCCAGCCCCCTGGCGCGCGGGGCGGTGTGGCAGCAGGTCAATCTGCACATGTACCAGGGGGATGCGCCCACGCCGGAAAAAGGCGGGCGCCTGAGCGCCGATCTGCTCCACGAAGTGAGCCTTTCGCCCGGGCTGCGGCCCGCGATCGATGCCGACCTGGCGGCCCGTTTTCAGGAGAAACGCCAGCGCCTGGCGCCGGGCTACGCCCCCGATTCCGCCGATGAACTGCTCCAATGGCTCAAGGAGCGCCTGGTGCTGCCCGGCCCGGCCTGGCAGGATCTACTTCAGGCCGTGACGCGCGATCATCGGCTGGATAGCGAATTTCTGCGCCACGCCCTGGCGGAAAAAGTAGTTCTGCTAAAGACCGATGGGGCCAAAGGCCCGGCCCTGGTGGCGGCGCGTGAACTGCTGCCCGCTTTGCGCGAAGGACTCTACCGAGCCCTGGGCGATGCCCTCGACGTCACTTTGCTGGATGGCACGCCGTTGCCTGCCGAAGCGCTGCCGAAGAAAAGTCGCGCCACTGGGGACCGACCGCTCTCCCTGGCCGCCGAACAGCTCGGCCAATGGCTGCGCTTCTGCGGGCCCCAGCCGCCGGAGGCCATCGCCGAAGCATTGGGGTTGCCCCTTGCCCACCTGACGCCGCTGATCGCGGAACTGGCCGAAGCCGGCCTCGTCATCGTGGGTGCGCTGCTCAAGGGCGGCTCAGCCGACGAGATTTGCGACCAGGAGAATTTCGAAATCCTGCTGCGTCTTGGCCGCAAGGCGGCTCAGCCGGTCATCGAGACCCGGCCTCTGCCGCACTTGGCGCTCTTTTTGGGCCACCACCAGGGGTTGACCCGGCCGGGCGGCCGCGACGATCTGACCGCACGCCTGAACCAACTGCTCTGCTGGGCCACGCCCGCGGGTCACTGGGAGAGCGAGATCCTGCCGGCCCGGCTGCCAGACTACCATACCGATTGGCTGGATGGCGTGATGCAGCGCCACGACCTGGGCTGGATCGGCCGGGAGAGTCAAAAAGTACTTTTCTGTTTTCAGGAGGAGTTGGATCTGATCGCGCCGCCAGCCAAAGCGGCCGGCGACACGCAGGAGATCGAGAAGCTTTTTCCGGACGATCGCGGCCGCTATCCCTTCGGCGCGCTGGAGAACCTGGCGCAGGGCCCTGCGGCGGCCTTGAACGACCGGTTGTGGCAATGGGTGTGGCAGGGCAAGGTGAGCAACGATACGTTCGCGGCCCTGCGCCGCGGGGTGGAGACCGGCTTTAAGATGCCCGACGTGGGCACGGCGGCCACCGCCGGACATTCGCGTCGGCCGGGCCGCGCTCTTTTTCAACGCTGGCGCGGCGCGCGGCCGGGCATCGGCAACTGGTTCCGCCTGGACTATCCGAACGGCGGATCGGATGACGGCGAAGATCTGCTGGCGCGCGAAGAGCGGAACAAGGATCGGGTGCGGTTACTTCTCGATCGCTACGGCATCGTTTTCCGCGAACTGCTGGCCCGGGAGCTGCCCATGCTGCGCTGGAGCCCCTTGTTCCGATCGCTGCGCCTGATGGAGCTCTCCGGCGAAGTGTTGGCCGGGCACTTCTTCGACGGCATCGACGGCCTCCAGTTCATCGCCCCCCAAATACTTCCCTTGTTGGTCCAGGCGCTTCCCGAAGAGGCCATCTTCTGGCTCAACGCCCTGGACCCGGCCTGCCTGTGCGGGTTGGACCTGCCCCAGCTCAGGGGCCGGCTGCCCCGGCGCCTGCCGGGGGTGCACCTGGTCTACCACGGCGCGCGGCCGGTCGTCTTCTCCCACGGGATGGGCGCCCGCCTGGAGATTTGGGTGCTGGCCGACGATCCGCGCCTGACAGAATACTTCGGCTTTCTCGACCATCTGCTCACGCGCCGGGTCATGCCCCTGCGCCGCATCGGCATCCAGCGCATCAATCAGGAGCCGGCGCTGCGCCAACAAGCCTATGTGGCCGTGCTGGCCAAACGCTTCGAGGTCACGGTGGACCCCAAGGAGGTCACCCTGCACCGCCGCCGGCCGTAAACCCGTAACGCCGGAGCGCGGTTCAGGTTTCGGAGGTAGTCGGGGTCTTGGGTCGCGCCTGCTCCCAGGCTTCGATGGGCGTGTCTTCGGGAACCTCTTCCCAGCCGCTGACCATGGCCCGGACATGGGCCGACAGGCTGTGGCCGGTGGTGGTCATATAGACGTGGATCACCAGGAAGGTCAAAATAGAGAAGGCGCCCAGGGTGTGCAAGACCGCCAATACTCCCAGCGAGAGCCCATTTACTCCCCAGCTTGCCCAGGCGTTGTATCCCCAGTAGAGAAAGCCCGTGACCATCTGAAAGGGAAGCAAAAAGGCGGCCAATCCCAGGTATGTCAAGCGCTGCAAGGGATTGTGCTTGGCATCGATGCGCTTGGGCACCGGGTGGGCTTCCCCGCGGAAGATACCGTAGCCGTAGTAGCGGGCCACGGAAAGCAGTTTTTTGGTGGTGGGGATGTATTGCCGCCACTCGCCGGTGGTGAAAATCCAGAAGACAAAGAAGGCAAAGGCAATCAGCCAGGCCAGTCCCACGAAATTGTGCACCGTAACGGCCGACTCGAAGCCGAAGAGCGAATAGACCCCGTGGATTTCAAAGCCGGTCAGCAGCAACAGGATAATCGCAGCGGCCTGCAGCCAGTGCCAGAATCGTTCGTAGCGGGTGTACAGGTAGATATTGATCATGTGCTTCGACATGGCTTACTCCTTCTTGCGGCCTTTGGTGAAGACGCGGCCCAGGCCATGGAGGCCCACGCCGATCAACCCTCCGAACACCGCGATCCACCCCAGGATATCCAGCAGCCGGCTCCGGTCCCTGCCCGGCATGTAGACGCCGGCGACATCGGCCAAACGCCCGCCCTGGCGGGCATGGCATTGGACGCAGGCGACCGCGTTCTCCTTGGGGGCGATCATATGCGTGGTGGGCAGGACATAGCTGGTGGAGACGAAATCGAACTCCCCGGAATAAGGCACATCCTCCATGAAGGCCATGCCTTTGGAAATCGCCCGCGGCCAGTCCAGCGTCTTCCAGTAGCCGTCATCGCCCGAAAGCATCGGCGCCACGATATTCTTGTTCACTTTATCGTAAGGCTGTTTGCCGCGATGGACCTTAAAGGGGAAGATGCGCGAATTGGGATCGTCGGGCGCCCCTATGGGTTCATTGACGGCCACTACCCGGGACGGGTCGATGCGGTCCTTAACGGTCAAAGTTTTCATGGTGCCGTTGAACCAGGCATACTCCGGCCGGACATTTTTGGCCCAGGTCATGGCGCCTTTGATCGACATGTAGTCGATGGTGCCCTCGGGTCCCTTTTCCTTGTACGGCTTGCCATCCTTGAGTTTGCCGGCCTGGGACCAGTCCCAGTTCATTTTGGTGGGCAACACCCGGGCGAACTCCGGCACGTGGCAGCTCTGGCAGGCCACCTTGTCGGTATGATCGTTGGCCTTGTGGCCTTTTTCATGGGGCGTCGCGCCGTGGCAGGATTCGCAGGTGATCTTGGCGGTCAGATCGTCCTGGATCAGGCTTTTGCGTTCCGTGGAGGCCGGCTTGGAGTAGATCCGGCCGGCCACCTGATGGCGCACGGTGGTATGGCAGCGGGTGCATTCGAAATTGCGCCCCTCGGCGGCCATATGCACATCCAGGCTCTTGTTGGGTTTGGAAAGGGAGGTGTCCAGATCGCCATGTTTGACGCCGTCGCCGCCACCGCCCTTGAAATGGCATTCGCCGCAATTCTGGCGCGTGGGCCGGCCGATGCTCTGGGCCGCGGCTTGGATCTCCGTCTGAATCTCCCGGGCCATCTCCTTTTCATCGGGATCGGCGGACTGGGAAAAGGCATTGTAGTCTTCGAAGGCTTCGGACCAGTTGACCTTTTTCTGACTATGGCAATTCAGACAGTTGATCCCCTCGGTTTTCCCATTCCAGCCCGTATGGCAGTCCAAACAGCTTTTATCGTTCATGCGCTTGGTGGAAATGCAGAAGTTATTCAAAGAGTCGCCGGCCTTGCCCAAGACCTTGCCGTCCTTGGTGGTATCGCCGATCCAGGTCCAGTGAATCGTCTGTTTGAATTGTTCGCCGGCTTCGGAGTGACAGGAGAGGCAGGCCGCGGTGATCTCGTTGCCGTTGCCGAACTCTTTTTGCAAAGCCGCATGCTTGCTGTGATCGGTGGTGGTCCAAGGCTCCTGACCGATGGTGGCCTGTCGGGCCATGACGCGCCCCGGCGCCGGGTCCTTGTCGTCCGCGGCGGATACGCCCATCGGTAGCCAGAACACCATGACCGCCAGCATGACCATGATCGCTTTTCGTGCCGCTATCCCTTGCCGACTATTCATGTGTCATCCTCGTTTCGTTTTTGACCTTCGCCGCTCCCGGGGCCTCGCCGTTACTTGCACTTGGCGGGCGCAGGCGAATCCGCGGCGTGCTCATACAGATAGGCATATATATCGGCGATATCTTCTTGACTGAGAGCGCCCCACTCCTGCTGGCAGCCGAACTGTTCGAAATCCTTGCCTTCGAAAACACGGGTCCATTGCTCCTGGGTCTTGGCGTCGGGATTCAGGGCCGGTTTTTGGGATTGCACGGCGCCGCGCTCGAAGCAGGCCTTGTAGACATTGCGATAGGTGTATTTGCCTTTGCGCTCATTGCCCTTTTCGGCGGCCAGGGCAGCGCCGAAGAAGCAGAAGGTCAGGAAAAGAGCCAAAACGGTGATAGCGGTTTTCTTCATGATTTAAATTCTCCTCTTAGGTATCATCGGTTGAGATCAGTCGATGTGATTCAGCAAGACCGAGTCCAACTCCCAAGTAGCAACCGCCATGCCAGAACGGTGTGTTTTTAGTTGCTCAATAATCATTTACTTATCAAGCCTTTGCATCCCTATAGCCCGATCGCGGCCAAATCGTCAGTTACCATCCACTTACACCTGTTAACAAATGTCTTAACACTGTTGCCTATATAAACAGATGGCGGTCGCACCGTCGCAGTATCCGCGCCATTTCACCGGCTGGAACGATTTTACCTTGCCGCTCTTTGGCCAGTTGGCGATCCACTTGAAAGAATTCGGCGCTTTCGCCGCAAATGCTGATCCGAGCCAAGGCGGCCAATCGCTCGAAAGCCTCCTGGCGCACCAGGTGAACGCCCGATCCCAGCAGATGCACGCAAACCATCACGCCTTCCCGGTGGGCGGCCTGGGCCAGGGGAAAGACATATTCCATATGGCGATCGGAGATAACGAAGATAGCGAGGGTTTTCATACTACCTACCACCAGCAGACGACTCGTTCGTGAGCCATAATATCCTGAACCACCCGCCGCCAATCCACGGGGGTGGCGGCCACATCATCAGGATAAAGGCTGATGACCGTGGCCCCCTCATCCCCGCTCATGACGCCGATCAATTCCGCCACGGTATCGTCCGGGACGCTGCACAACAGATGGAGTATTTTCGGCATCACGCCATGTTCGATCGACGCCATCGTTGTCTAAAACCGCACGGTGGCGGACAGGTAGGCCACCCAAACCTCATCGACCACGGCGTTGACGGCATCCACGGAAGTAATTTCGGAGATCTTAACCGGCGCGCCCAAGGGGTTGCCGCTGCCCGAATACTCATAATCGTAGTATTGACCGCCCAAGGTGACGAAGAAGTTGTTCTTGAAGATCTGCTGATGCCAATAGGCTTCCCACACCTGGCCGCGCGCGGCCAATTTGCTGCCCACCAGGGAATCTTCGGCACCGGTCATGTTAAACCAGTACTGGGAGCCCCAGTTGTATTCCAGGCCCAGGCGCGAACGCCAGGGCGTGTTCCAGACGATGCCGGTATAGACGCTATACCCGTCCTGGGATTCCAACTCGCCGCTGGAGCTGAGCAGCCCCATGCCCATCATCTGGTAGAAGGGAATGCGGGAGACATCCGATGGATTGGTGTGGCTCCAGGAGCCGGCCAGGAACAGATCGAAATCGGCGAACTTTTCCGCCGTATTGGTGCGCAGGAGCAAAGAGGCCGCGTCCCAGTCGCCGATTTCGGTCATGGGTTCGATGCGGCTGACAAAGCCGCCGGTGTTGGGCACGAAGTTATAGGCGCCACCCGCATCGACGGAGACGATATACGGCATGACCGTCAACCCGGTGAAGCCGTCGGTAATTCCGGACGCATGCGCATAGGTCGCCACCACGCTGGTGACATCGTTGTCGTAGAAATCGGTGATTAGGCCATACATGTGCACGTCATCCACCTGGGGCTGGTTGCTGGCCAGGGATGAACTGTTGCCCCAATCGCCTTCGAAGCCCACGCCGTAGCACAGCTTGAGGGCCGCGCCCGGAATTCCCGTGGCGTCTTCCAAGCCGAAATTGAGCGAGGCGCCGTCGAACTGCCAGTTGATGATGGTGGCCAGGGGCGATCCGCCCTCCTCGCTGTTGTTGCGGTACTCCAAAGGCGGACCTTCGGTGGAGGGGCGCCGGCCGACCGACAGATTGATGGGAACGGTTTCGGTATCGAAGAGGTAATTGAAATAGGCGCGCTCCAACCGGATGGTATCGCCATGGGGCAGGCTGGAGGTGTTGCCGTCGAAGGTGACATCGCCCAGGCTGCCCGTGTTGTACTCCACCCCAGTGCTGTCGCCGAAGACTTTGTAGGCGGCCAACCGCCCGGCAAAACTAAGCTGGGAGTTGATCTTGGATTTCATCTCCAGGCGCAGGCGGTTGGTATAGATAATATCGTTGTCGGCATCCACCTTCTCGACGGGCGGAATCATGCCGGCCGCGGCCGCCGCCGCCAGGCCGCCTTGAATTTGCGGCAGGGTAGCGCCGTTGAAACCGCCGTCCGCAACGGGCACGAAGAACATATTGGTGAAAGCGGCGGGCGCGATGCGGATATCGTCGTAATGGATGGAGTCGGCCCGGGTGCGGAAATCGATCCCCCAGGAGATCTTATCCGTCGCGGTGTGAAGCTCGGCTTTGTTGAGCCGCTCCTCCATCTGCTGGGAATCTTCCGCTTGCTTGGCGGTCTGGCTCTCGGTCTGGTCGAGCTTTTTCTGCATCTCCTCCATCTGCTTCTTCATCTCTTCCATCTGCTGGCGCAGCGCCTGGGTATCGTCCGCCGCCCGGGAGACCTGAGGCTGCCATATGACCACGGCGGTAACCACGGCCAGAGGCGCAAACCGTTTTATTTGACTTTTCACCTTCCACCAGAATCCCATAACTCCTCCTTTGTTCGTCTAATCTCGATAGGGTGATCCAGCGCCTCTCGGACGATCCGCTCGGCAGTACCCTTCTCAGCAATGGATATGCCAAGGGCTTCAACATTTTTAAGTGCTTGATTTACAATATAATATAGATGCCCCCTTGCAACCATACACGCATTGAGCTATTAACAGGTGTTAATAGAAACAAGGAGCGCCTTATGGATCTGTCGCTTTATTGGAAGACGATCGTGGACACCCTGCAAGATGGGGTCATGGTGGTGGACCCCAAGGGCCGAATCGTAGCGGTGAACCCGGCGGCGGAGCGCATGACGGGCTATAGCGCCTCGGAGCTGGTGGGTCAAACCTGCCGGGTGCTCGATTGTACCGGCTGCAAAATCATCGGCAAAGGCGCGGGCGCCAATTGGTGTGGTCTTTTTGCCGGTGGCGGCGTAAAAACCAAGCGCTGCACCATCGCCAACAAAGACCATCGCACCATGACGATCATCAAAAACGCCGCCATCCTGCGGGATGAAAAGGGCCGTGTGATCGGCGCGGTCGAGACCCTCAAAGACATGTCGGAGGTCGTGCGTCAGCAGGAGGAGATCCACGCCCTGCGCCGGACGCTTCTGCTGGATGAAGGCTACCACGGCATCCTGGGCCGGTCACCGGTCATGCAGGCCCTCTTCGAAATGGTGGAAAACGTAGGGCTCACCGAGGCCCCCGTCCTGATCGGCGGTGAAAGCGGTACCGGCAAGGAGTTGGTGGCGCGGGCGATCCATGAGGTCAGTGCGCGGCGCGAGAAGCCCTTTATCAAGGTCAACTGCGCCGCGCTGAACGAAAACCTTCTGGAAAGCGAGCTCTTCGGTCACGCCAAGGGCGCCTACACGGGGGCCGACCGCGCCCGCATCGGCCGTTTCGAGGCCGCCCATGAAGGGACGATCTTTCTGGACGAAGTCGGCGACATCCCCTTGGGAACCCAAGTGAAACTGCTCAGGGTCCTGGAAGAAAAGGAGATCGAGCGGGTGGGAGAGCATACGCCGGTCAAGGTAGATGTCCGCATCGTTTCAGCGACCCATCGCAATCTGGAAGAGCAGATTAACAAGGGGGCTTTCCGGGAAGACCTGTTCTTCCGCATCAACGTCTTCCCTTTGACCTGCCCGCCGTTGCGCAGCCGCCCCGAAGACATCCCCGCCATCGTGCAAAGCTTCATTCGTTACAACACGAAAAAGACGGGCAAAAAGATCCTGGGGCTGACCCCCGAGGCCATGGAGAAGATGGTGCGGTACAAGTGGCCGGGCAATGTGCGCGAGCTGCGCAATGCCATCGAGTACGCGTTCGTCCTGTGCCCGAGCGGCGGCATCGGCGTGGGCCATCTGCCGCCCAAAGTGGTGGACTCGGCCCCCGAATGCCCGGCAGCCGGGCCTGTGTCGCATGGCGCCGATGGGGATGAAAAAGCCGCGCTGATCAAGGCGCTGCGGCAGACAGCGGGCAATCAATCCGAGACCGCCCGTTTGCTGGGCGTCAGCCGCATCACGATCTGGAAACGCATAAAAAAATACGGCATCGATTTAAAACGGGAAATTTATGCCTGAGGGGGATCAGTTGGCCGCGGCCGCTTTATCCAATTCGGTCCGGATCGCCAAGCCGAGTTTTTCGATGGAATACGGTTTGTGGATGAAGCCTCCGACCCCCAGGGCTTCGGCTTCCTTGACGCGCTCGCTTTCGGAAAAGCCGCTGGCGATGATGGCCTTCTGGTTGGGACAGATGCGGATAATTTTTTTATAGGTTTCCAGCCCGTCGATACCGGAGTTCATGATCATGTCCAGCAAGAGGATATCGACTTTGGCTCTTTTCAGATAGGCGACGGCCGCCTCCCCGCTGGACACGGAGGTAGGCTTATACGCCAGCTTTTCGAGAATGCCGCAGGCGATCTCGCGTTGCTCGGCGACGTCATCGACCACCAGGACCGTCTCGCCCCTGCCTTTATAGCTCTCGATGGGCACACGTGCGGGCGCATGTTCTTCCGGTTGGCTGGATGCCGGAAAGTAAAGCGTAAAGATCGTGCCGCGCCCCTCCTGGCTGGAGACATCCACATAGCCGCCATGGTCCTTGAGCGTGCCCCATACGACGGCCATTCCCAGCCCTGTTCCGCTCTGGCCCATTTTCTTTTTGGTGTAGAAGGGTTCGAAGATGCGCTCGATGTCGGCCGCGGCAATGCCGATGCCCGGATCGGAAACCGAGAGCAGCACATAGTTGCCCGTTTCGATTTTTTCAAATCCCGAAATGGGTTCCCGGACTTGCCGGCTTTGGGTCGAAATCCGCAGGATGCCGCCGGTGGGCATGGCTTCAACCCCGTTGTGGACCAGATTCATCAAGGTCTTGGACAGATGCACCGGCGAGCCCAACACGTTCGGCAGCTTGGGATCGAGATCGGTCACGATATGCGCATCGGGATGATAGGACTGCAATTTCGTGCGCTCCGGACTCAGCAGGTACTCCTTGACGATCAGATTCAGATTGACCACCGACTTGACCACCACCTCTCTTCTGGCCAAGGTCAAAAGATCCGAGACAATTGTGGCCGCTTTTTCCCCCGAACGTTGGATGGTGTTTAGGGGTCTGCGCAGCGGGCTCTCCTTGGGCAGGTCCAGCAGCAGCAATTCCGGATAGCTCACGATCCCGGAGAGAATATTGTTCAAATCGTGGGCCACGCCGCCGGCAATGGTGCCCATGAACTCCAGCTTTTGCACCCGCTGAAGCTGGGCGTAGGTCTTCTCCAACTCCGCGGTGCGCGCCGCGACGATCTCTTCCAACTTCTCCTGATAACGCCGCAACTCCTGCTCTTGCAGCTTGCGCCGGGTGATGTCGCGGCCCAGAAGCGCAATCCCCTGGAACCGCATGTGTCGATCCCGAACCAGAGAACCGGCCAGCGACATGGATATTTTTCGGCCCTGCTTGGATCGCACCGTGATCTCGGCATCGCTGACAATGCCGCGTTGGGCCAGTTCGCCGGCGATCGGTCCATCGACGATCTGCTTGTAATCGCTCTCGTCGAACAGAATACGAATGGGATGATCGATTATTTCCTCCCGCTCGTACCCGAGCAGGTCCACGGCGGCTTGATTGGCCACCTTTATTACCAGCGACGGGCTGAGCAATAGCAAAATGTCCGACATGGTTCGAATGATCTCTTTGACCGTGGTGGCCGGACTGAGCACGAACAGCTCGTATTTCCAGATGGCAAAAGCCCAGAAGCCGCTGCCGACCACGAGGGAAAACTGGATCAGGTTCGGAATCTCCACTCCCAGCCCTGAAAAAAAAATTTCGAAAGCACCGGCAATCAACGGAATGGAAGTGCCGATCAGTACATATTTGGCCTGCTGCTTCTCACGCGCATCCCCGGCTTTCAGAAAATAGCGCAGGCACAACAAGATCCCCAGCACGATCAGGGCGGCACACCAGGCAGAGAATATATTTCCGATCAATGTTTGCCGCAGCATGCCGTAAGACCAGCCCCAGGGGCTTGGTTTGGGGCCGTCGAGCACCAGATTCGCGGAATAGTCCAGGAGTCCGAACACCAGCCCGACCAGATACAAGGGAACATATACCAGATAGTCCCACCGGGATTTGGACTTGCGGGTAAACACCAAAACAAAATGCAGCAGGGCGGAGAGCAGCAAAGGCCAGAGGGACCCGATGCGAAACCAGAAGAGCGCGGTGCTAAAGCTTTCGGATATGCGCATCTGGAAATCGGTAAAGCAGGTGTAAACCGCGATCAGGCTATAGATGAAGAAGGTCCGGTTGAGGTCGTTTTCCGGTTGCTTCAAGTAAACAACCGTGCCGAGATAAACGTAGATCAGAAACGACGAGAGCGATATCAGCGCAAGAGTATTCATTCCACCATCGCTTGCGCATCCAACTATCGATCGCCGGGATGCGCCGGTTTTTGCGTTCTCATCTTATCGATTCGGTTGCATGATATCGGGTCGGCACCTTAAGGTGGCCCGAACCGGGTGCCTTGCCGGTGCCCTTGAATTTTAATAAGCCGTTCCTATCATTTAGCGCAACAACTAAAACCTATAGGAGATCGCCATGAGCCAATACCAAATCGCCGTCATCGTCGGCAGTCTGCGCAAAGATTCCTTCAACCGCAAGTTCGCCGATGCGCTGGTAAAGCTGGCGCCGCCGGAGTTTGCCTTCAAACAACTCTCCATCGGCAACTTGCCGCTCTACAATCAGGATGACGACGCCCATCAAGCCGATGCCGTCCAACAGTTGAAGCGCGACATCAAGACGGCCCATGGTCTTCTGTTCGTTACCCCCGAGTACAACCGGTCCATACCCGGCGTGCTTAAAAATGCCATCGACCATGCCTCCCGCCCTTATGGGCAGAGTGCCTTCCCGGGAAAACCGGCCGGCGTGCTGGGCGTCTCCATCGGCGCCATCGGCACGGCCCTGGCCCAGCGGCAGTTGCGCGGCATCCTGGCGTACCTGGATGTCCCCACCATGGGCCAGCCCGAAGTCTACATCACGGTCAAGGATGGTCTCTTCGATGAGGCCGGCGGCATCGGCCCCGGCAGCCGCAAATTCCTGCAATCCTGGATGGACCAATATGTGGCCTGGGTGAAAAAGCATGCGGCCTGATCCGTCCGGGCGCTAGCGCCCGCCGAACCATCGATGCCACGCGGCCTTACAACGGCGTGAATTTGGGAAGCGTAATCGCTTCGGTCACCGCTTCCCAGGCGACCTTGACCCGCAGGTCGCACTTTACTTCTTCGGGCCGGCACCCGACGATGTTGGTGATCAGGTGGGGCCCCTCGTCGAGGGCCACCACGGCCACCACGTAGGGCAGCTCCGCGGCAAAGCCGGGATGAAAGGCGGCATGATACACGGTGAAAGTGAAGATTTTACCCAGACCGCTTGCGATCCGCCAGGCGGTCTCGGAAGCGTGGCACCGGGGGCAGAGCAAGGCCGGTGGCCAGCGCACCAGACCGCAGGCCGCGCACTGTTGAAATCGCAGCTCGCGCTGTTTGCATCCTTCCCAAAACGGCCGGTTGTCGCCGTTCACTTTAGGCAGTGGTTTGCTGTAGGCCGTCATTACAACCTCCTGAGAATGATGCAGGAATGGCTTTGCAGGATGCCGCCGTTGTCGCTGCACATAACGATGCGCGGCTCCCGGGTTCCGGTCGCGGGGCCGAGCTGGCGCCGGCCGCAGCGGCCCATGATCTGCATGGCGCCCTCGGCCAGGGGCGTGAGCCCCATGAAATAGGCCTCCGATAATTGCCCGCCGGAAGTATTGACCGGCATGCGGCCGCCGGGTTCGATCGTGCCACCCTGAAACCACGCTTGGCCTTCGCCCGGTCCGAAGAAGCCATAATCCTGCAACGTAATCTCCACGGTGTAAGTAAAACAGTCGTAGATCTGGCAGGCATCCACCGCATCGCGGCCGATGCCGGCCATGGCCAAGGCGGCCTCGCCGGCTCGCTTGGCCCCCGTGGGCCCGTCCATGGTGAGCGATTGGCCGATCTCGGCCGGCTGGTCGTGCTGCCCCATCCCCATGATCACCGCCGGCGGCTGCTTCAGGTCGCGCGCCCGCTCCAGCGAGGTCACGACGAGCGCCCGCCCGCCATCGGTGACCAGGCAATTGTCGAGCAGGCGCAAGGGCTCGACCACCCATCGGGAGCTGTCATAGTCCTGGGCCGTCATGGTCTTCGCATGCATCACGGCCTGGGGGTTGAGATTGGCCCACCGGCGCTGCCCCATGGCGATCTGCCGCCAGGTCTCCGGGCCGGTGCCGAAGGTGTGCATGGCCCGCCGGGCCGCCAGGGCATAGGCGCCGGTGGCGCCGAAATGGCCGAAGGCGGCATCGTCGCCGGAAAGATCCATGAGCATCTGCTGCATGCTGTCGCTGGAGAGCGAGCTATGGCCATAGGAGATGAGAACATAGTTGCACAAACCCAATTCGAGCGCGCCCACGGCGTGCTGTAAGTGGCTGCGCGATCAGTTGGCATCCTGGCTGATGTAGGTGGGCGCAAGGCCCAGGGCATGGGCCACGTGATTGGGCGTCAGGGCCGTCTCGCTGCTCGAAGCCGGAAAGTACCGGTAGGAGATGAAGCCGTCGATGTCGGCGGAGCGCAGGCCGGCGTCCTTTATGGCGTTGGCCGACGCTTCCAGGTGGAAGCTCAGGGAAGTTCTTCCCGGGATGCGGCCCTGGGGCGTATAACCGACCCCTACAATCGCATACTTGTCTTTCACGTTCGAACTCATGGAACCCCCTTTCTTTTCGATTTTCTCCCAGTATACCGCCCAGGGGCCGGCCTGACCATCCCTGATGCGTTATCGATGTCAGGAATTAACCTGGCAGCGATTCATATCGCCAACCGGCGGCGCGCATCCAGAGGCGGTGGCGCGGGCCGGGACTCGCCAGATCGCCGCTGCGATAGGCCGCATCCTGCTGATACACGGTGCAGGCGCCGTCGGGCAGGGGAATCAGCCGCGGCGTATAATGGAGGGGCGGCGCGGCGGTAATCTTGGTCATAATATTTGCCAGGGGACCCAGCGCGGCCAACTGCGACAACAGGACGAAAGCGGGCGGCGAGAGCATTCCTTGGCCGGTATGGTGGGCCGCGATGGCCTGCTCGGCCGAATACCACCGGTGATCCACGATTTCGCGGCCATCGATGTGCACATGAACTCCCGGGTCCGCCACGGCCAGGAAAAACCAGGTATCGAACCGTTTGGGCAACTCCTCGGGGGTGACCCACCTGGACATGGGCACCAGGTCATCCGGTGTCAGCCGCAGGCCGGCCTCTTCCAAAGTTTCGCGCACGGCGCAGGCGCGGGCCGCACGCAGCGTATCGTCCGGGGTGCCATCGGCCGGTTCGAGCCGGCCGCCTGGAAACACCCAGGCACCCCCCTGCACCGCAAGATCGGGATTGCGGTGCAGGAGCAGGATTTCAGGGTAGATCTGCGCGCCGCGCAACAGTATCACCGTCGCGGCCGGTATGAGGTGCATGCACTGTCCATTTCGAATTGGTCCTTATGTACCAAGACCGGCTAGGGTGGAAAGAAGATCGGCAGCAGTCCCACGGACACCAGCAGGGCGATGATGGTCAGCGGAATCCCCACTTTGAGATAATCGGTAAAGCGATAGCCG
>JAKAFO010000383.1 GCA_021819735.1 Deltaproteobacteria bacterium | reverse complement strand
CATAGAAGGCGACGACGGAAGTATTTTCGGCAGCCAAATGGTCATAACGACACACTCGCCGCACATTCTTTATGAACGAGGATTCAAACCAATCCGCTACTTCCGCCGAAAGAAAGTTGGCAATGAACAGCTGACCGAGGTTCTAAATCTATCTGCCTTCTACCAAGCCCAGCCAGATGATCGGGATTTTCTAGAACGATATTTGAAGCTGACGCACTGCGACCTCTTCTTCGCAGATGCCGCTATTCTTGTTGAAGGCAATGTTGAAAGATTGCTCCTACCCATAATGATCCGGAAGGTGGCGAAAACTCTCCGATCAGCTTGTCTATGTATTTTGGAGGTGGGAGGGGCCTTTGGTCATCGTTTCCAATCGCTCATAGAATTTCTCGGTCTAACGACACTAATCGTTACCGATATTGATAGCGTCGCCCTTGTGGCTCCTGAGGCCGGCGATGCAGTCGATGATGAGGAAGTCGAGGAGTTCGAGGTTCCTGCCGATGAAGAGGAAGGCATCGCTGTGCAGGATCAGGATTATGGACAAAATCCGGTTGGTGAGCCGGTGGCAGCCCCACTCAAGAAAAAATACGGTAAGGCTTGTTTGCCCAATGAACCAGGCGCTGCGACCTCGAATCAAACCTTTATAAAGTGGCTTCCTGGCAAGCTAACGATCGAAGACTTGCGCAACGCCTCGGAAGCCGACAAAACTCACGAGCTTGTAGACGGTGCAAAGGTTCGCGTCGCCTATCAAACCGAACGGGCTGTCACTTGGAACGGTTCAACTGAAAACCTTTGCGGGCGCACGCTTGAGGAGGATTTTGGCCTTGAAAATCCAGAGTGGTCTCAAGCCGCAGCAAGGAAGCCTCTTGGCCTGATTGTGAAGGGGGGAGTCGCCGATCCCAGCGCGCTTGCCAAAGGCCTCCATCAGAAGGTTTCGCGGAAAAATTTCGATAAGACGAAATTCGCGCTCGCTGTACTCGCTGAAAACGAGGATGGGTGGCATGTCCCGGCATACATCCGTGACGGATTGGTTTGGCTAAAGGGCGAAGTGCGGATCGAACTTGAGACCGTACTGCCTGATGCCGTTCCCGTCGCAGAAGCTGGCGCGATAGGGGCTGAGCATGAGTAGCCGAGCAAATAAGCCGGACACCCAGGCAGACATCGACCTGCGAAACTGTCTTGGGAACGTTCCACCGCGCAGCTTCATAATGAAGGCCGGTGCCGGTTCTGGAAAAACCACCTCTCTCATTAAGGGGCTGTCATCGGCCATCCGAATACACGGAGAGAAACTGAAGAAAGCCCGTCAGCGCATCGCCTGCATTACTTACACGGAGATCGCAGCCGGAGAGATATGGAGGGATGTCGGCAGTGATCCGCGGGTTCACGTTTCGACGATTCACAGCTTCATGTGGCTGCTAGCGAAACCGTTTCAGAACGACATCCGCGTCTGGGTCTCTGCGCGTATCGCGGAGAAAATTGAGACGCTTGAACAGAAACAGGCAAGCTATGGCCCCAGGGTTCAACAGCGCACAAAGGACAAAGACACCCGAGACCTGGAGCGTCTCCACAGGCAGGCGGGGCGGATCGCTGCAGTCAAAGGCTTCCGATACGGAACAGGTAGCGACTACGTAAAAGGAATTCTGGGGCACGATGACATTTTGAGGCTTGTGCCCTACCTCATTGCTGAGCGTCCTCTCTTTCGAACCCTTCTCGCACGCCAATTTCCTTTCGTATTTGTGGACGAGAGTCAGGACACGACCACAGAAGTCATAGAAGCACTGAAGACCGTTGAGCGCGAGCCCGGCGTCACGCTTTGCCTTGGCTTCTTCGGCGACCCGATGCAACGAATTTATGCCACGGGAACCGGTTTAGTTGAAGCAGCACCCAACTGGGCCGATATTCCGAAGCCAGAAAATTTTCGGTGTTCAACTAAGGTATTGAATCTTGCAAATGCCATTCGGCGGAATGGCGATGATCTCGTTCAGGTTCCTGGTCAACGTCTAGGCCCCGAGGGCATCATGCCAACCCCAGAAGGCTCGGCCCACCTGTTCATCTTACCTGCAGACGACACGCGAGATGCCAACTTGGTTAGAGTGCGCGATTGGATGGCGGCGCGAACGGGTGATGATCGCTGGCGACTTGGTGACGATGACAAAGAGCAGATCAAACTTCTCGTTATTGTTCACCAGATGGCCGCTAAACGCTTAGGGTTCGGAGAGCTTTACACGGCTCTCAACTCCAAAGCCCCGACAGCATTCAAAGATGGTTTTCTGGATGGCTCTGCATGGCCACTTTCGCCATGTGTGAAATTTCTGATTCCGATAGCTATTGCCCATACAGAGGGGCGGCAGCTCGAGGTGATGCGACTGATCAGAGAGTATTCGCCCCTTCTTGAAAAAGACACTCTAGCAAGGGCGAATGTCGCAGAGCGGCTTAAATTACTTAGAGAGCTGGTTGCCGAAATTGCAGAAGGCATAGTCGGGAATTCCAACGTAACGATTGGCGATCTTTTGAAGCAAGTGTATGCCGCAAGATTACTAATCTTTGATCCCAGACTGGCATCTTACTTGGACCCAGAAGCAGCTCCACCCGCCCCCCCCGCAGAAGGAGAAGAAAATGACGACGACCAAGAAGACGATGAGTCTGAGAAGGAAATGGCCTCGATGGATGCGTTTTTAGCATGCCCTGCTAAGCAGCTTTTGGCGTACCAGACCTACATTTCGGAGCGCTCACCGTTCTGGACCCAACAAGGTATAAAGGGGGCTGAATTTGATCGGGTTCTCGTCGTGCTAGATGATGCGGAGAGTACCCATTTCCAGTTTTCCTATGAAAAATACCTGGGGCTTAAAGAGCCTTCAGAGACCGACCGAAAACACATGGATGCGGGTGAAGAAACCTCGATAGATCGAACACGGCGTCTTTTCTACGTGAGCTGCACGAGGGCACTAAAAGACTTGGCCGTCGTTCTTTTCACTGCCGGTCCTGCACAGGCTGAGGTGCATGTGCGTCGGCTTGGCCTTTTCGAAGATGATGCTATACATACTCAAGCCGTCTTTGAAAGACGTTAGAGCTGAGCTACGTTAAAAAGAATTGCGGGCAGTAGCTGCACAGATCGGGGCCTTGGATAATTTTTTCAAACCTAGTCCCACTATCAAAAAAAAAGGGAACGCATCTGCGCTCCCTTTTTTAATGCCTTTCGAAAACCGGTCGGTATTCAGAAAGATAGAGGTGGCCCCGCTTGTTTGAACACGATCCGGGGTGAGATAAGTGGATCGGCTGCGGGTTGAAGTCCATACTGCAGCGGTTGTCCACGGCGGCGGGCGGGCGTCGCATGCGACGAACGGCCGACCGCCGCGGTGGGCAACCCGTCGGTCAGGCGGCAACCTCCGAGCGCGGCAGCGAGTTGAAGTAAACCACATCGGGCGTGCGCCCGGCGTGGGCCTGGTGCGGCCGGCGCGTGTTGTAGAAGGTCAGGTACTGGCCGATGCCGGTGCGCGCGGCGCTGACGGTCTCATAGGCCTTGAGATAGACCTCCTCGTACTTGATGCTGCGCCACAGGCGCTCGACGAACACGTTGTCGCGCCAACAGCCGCGACCGTCCATGCTCTGGCGCGCACCGCTGTCGACGACGGCCTTGACGAACGCGGCGCTGCTGAACTGGCTGCCCTGGTCGGTGTTGACGATCTCCGGCGTACCGTAGCGGGCGACGGCTTCGTTCAGGGCCTCGACACAGAAGTCGGCTTCCATCGTGATCGACACGCGGTGGCTGAGAACCCGGCGGCTGAACCAGTCCAGCACCGCCACCAGGTAGACCCAGCCGCGGGCCATCGGGATGTACGTCACGTCCAGCGCCCAAGCCTGGTTCGCCCGCTCGACGGTAACGCTGCGCAGCAGGTACGGGAACACAGGATGCTGCGGGTGCTTGCGGCTGGTGTTGGGCTTGCGATAGAGCGCCTGCAGGCCCATACGCCGCATCAGCGTGCCCACGTGCCGGCGGCCGATCTTGGTGCCCCCCAGACGCAGCATGTCCCGCAGCATGCGGCAGCCGGCGAACGGGTGCTCCAGGTGCAGCTCGTCGATGCGGCGCATCAGCCGCAGATCGTCGTCGCTGACCGGCTCGGGGTGGTAGTACAGGCTGGCGCGGCTCATGCCCAGCAACTGCGCCTGCCGCTTGAGCGGCAGCTTGTGCTCTCGGTCGATCATCGTCTTGCGCTCAGCAATCCCGCCTTGGTGAGCGCGCCTTCTAAAAAATCATTCTCCAGCGTCAGTTGACCGATCTTGGCGTGCAGTTCCTTCACGTCCACCACCGGCGCTGTCGGCGTCGCCACGCCGCCGAATACGTCGGCCGCCCGTTCCTGCAGTTGCCGCCGCCATTCCGTCACCTGGTTGGGGTGCACGTCGTGGCGCTGCGCCACCTCCGCAATCGTTTGCCCGTCGCGAAGTGCGTCCATCGCCACCTTCGCCTTGAACACCGCGGAGTGGTTACGCCGGGGTCGTCTGCTCATCTGCTCTGCTCCTCATCACTCGGGCTCTGTCCTCGCCCACGGGAGCAGCCTATCCACTTTCAGCCGTGTTCAGTTTTGCGCGGCCACCTCT
>JAKAFO010000382.1 GCA_021819735.1 Deltaproteobacteria bacterium | reverse complement strand
GACATGGGCGGCCTGAAGCTGGACGACTACACCTACAACCGCGGCAACGACGCCACCATCGAAGGCCGCGCCTGCTTTAAAGTCACGGCCGCGGCCAAAGCCGCCGATGCCCGCTTCCCCAAACGGGTCAGTTGGATCGACCAGCAGACCTTCATTCCCTTGCAGGTCAAGATCTACAACCAAGACAGCAAGCTCGTTCGCGTGCTGGTGGCCGGCGACATCCGCGCCGTCGGCAACATTCATCTGCCGTTCAAGACCGTGGCCAAGGATCTGCCGGCCGATCACACCACCGTTTTGGAAGTGGTCAAGGCCGAAGCGGACAGCGGCCTGGACGAGCAGGCGTTCGACAAGGACAGCATGGGGGCCGCATGGAAAGAAAACTTCTAATCTTGCTCTTGAGTGTGCTTCTGGGCATTGGCGGGTTCGCCATGCCGCGCGCTTTAGCGGCCCCGCCGGACGGAAGCCCGGCGGAAGATGAAGAAGATGCCGAGCTGGGAGATCTGCTGCGCGAAACCGCGCCGGCGCCGAGCCCTGCGCCGGCCGCGCAAGCCAAGCCGGCCCTGCCCTTGCGCTACGAAGGCGAAGCGCGCGGCTACCTCTGGAGTCCAAGCGATTATGACGAGCAGTGGCACACCACCGACCGGCTGGACCTGAAGGCCTGGGGGGAGATCGGAGCGCTCGATATCGCCGGCCGCCTCAAGCTCGACTACCAGGACATCGAGCAGCACAACCAGGCCGAAGCCGATCTGCGCGAACTGTACGCCCAATATCCGCTCTGGTCCGCGGCCGGAAGCCGCCTGGATGTGGCCCTGGGCAAGAAGATGATCTACTGGGGCAAGGGAGACGAAGTGCGCCCCCTCGACCGGGTATCGCCCCAGGATCAGAGCGCCCTGCTCTTCTACGATCTCAATGAACGCAAAAGCGGCCGTGTGGGCACGTTCGCCGACCTGCAGATGACCCGCCGGACCCGCTTCGAAGGCTTCTGGTCGCCCTACTTCGAAGCCAGCGATACGCCCGGGCTGGGCGACTTTTATGAGCCCACGCGGCTGCGCCGCCTGGCCGACAACGGCATCGCCGTGGACGACGCGCAGGAGCCGGACGAATGGTCCGCCGATGCCGGTTATGGCGGGCGTTTCATCTTCTCCGTGCTCAAGGCCGACCTGGCCATCTATGCCTTCCAGGGGTATGACCCCAATCCGACCTATGTCGTCGACCGATTGGGCAGCGTCAACGGCCTGCCCATCATCCCTCTATCGGTGGCCGCCACCCATCCGCGCATGACCCTGTATGGCGCGGACATCGAACGCACCGTGGGGCCTTTCGTCCTGCGCGCCGAAGCGGCGTATCAGCCCGACGGCGCCTGGTTCGGCCTGGATTGGTCCCGGGATCTGACCCTGCTGCTGGAAGCGCCCGACGGGGTGGTCGAAAAGCCGCAACTGCAATATGTGTTCGGCATCGACAAGAACGATTTCCTGACCCGCAACCTTTTCCTGAACCTGCAATTTTTGGGCAGCCATGTCTACGACCATGACCCGCGCATGACGGCCGCCGAGGACCAGACCGGCCTGACCGCCACGCTGCGCTATGCGTTGCTGGATTCGAAGGTAACCGCCTGGTACCGCTACTTCATCCTCTTCGACGACAGCGACCAGCGCCACCATGCCGAAATCGCCTACAACCTCAACACCTGGGCCCAGGTGGGCCTGGGCGCCGTGGTCTTTGAAGGCACGGACGACACGGCCTATTTCGGCCAGTATGACGATCGGGATTTTGTCTACGCCAAATTGAAGCTGGTGTTTTGAGCCTCCGCGGACCGGTGGAGACTGACGCCACTGTTGTTCTTTTGCAGCACGCAGCTTACATAAACCATCTCTCCATTCTTAAGCATTTTATTGAATTTGGTATCTTCGGTACCGGCGAACTTCAGGAAATTTCTAAGCTTCGATTTGCGAACCATCTGCTTGGCCATGGCGATTCTGCGTTCGTTGTCCAATTTCAAGGCCCGAAGAACATTTGGCGTAATCTCGGTCTCCCGGATCAAGGCCAATCCCGATTCGCGTATTTGCTCGCGAAGAACGGTCAGATCGGCTTTACTTCGCATATCGGCAAAGAGAAAATGCCCACCTTCGCGCAGGACCCGCTTGACTTGGCCCAGAAAAGCCGCCACGGAAGGATAACAGTGAGAGGATTCGACATTGATCACGGCATCGAAGCGATCGTCCGCGAAAGGAAGCGCTTCGGCATTGCCGACTTTGAAAGATAATCCATCGACGCGATAATTGCGGTTGCAAAACTCGACCGCATCTTTTGCGAAGTCCACGCCGATCGTCGTTTTGGGTTTTAAATAGCGCGCAACGTAATCCGCCCCGCCCCCCCGGCCGCTTCCAATTTCCAGCACCTCCAAACCGGCAAGATCCACATCGCCGGCGACATGCCGATAGAGTTGGATACAGTAACGTTCTTGGGCATCCGCGGGCTCTAAAGGCATCATTTCCGGATTGCCCTCCAAAGGCGCATACCCGTAATTCATGAATTTCCAGTCTTCTCTTTGGTAGGATTTGGCCAAATGCTGATAACACAGCTTCCAAAAGGCACCTTTGATTTTGGCTAAGATTGAACTGAACAGCGTCGACAAAAAATTGGGCTTCATATGGATTGGCCTTTATTCGGAGCAAAAATGGAAATTAAGGGGGTGCGGTGCACGCGGATTCCGAAGGCCGACCAGGGGCGGCTTTCGGTAAATGCGCACGGATAATAAATCATTCCACCTTATTATTTTATAAGCGTAAGTAACATATCGCCGTAACCGTTTACAATTAGAACAACCCCTAAATCGCGAGGGCTAAAATCCTCTCCCCGCCCAGGTGGCCCCGGGCGCCGTAGTGTTGGAAATCAGTGCCCCAAGGGCCTATTTCGTTTCGTAGAACGACAAGAATTTAGGATAGCCCAAATTGAAGCTGGTATTTTCGAGCCGCGGATGGTAGAAGCGGTCTGGAATTTTTGCGGCAACAGATAGGCTCTTGGCGTTTGGGACGAGTCGGCTGTTGGCTGACAACCGGCACGCTCCCGCGAGGGACGGCCCGCGGAACCCAAAATTAACGCACAGGAGACTATCATGACCCACGCATTCACTGCGCTCGGTCTGCGTCCGGAATTGGCGCAGACACTGATCGACAAAGGCTACACCACCCCGACCCCCATCCAGACCAGCATCATCCCGGCCCTGTTGGCCGGCGGCGATGTCATCGGCCAATCCCAGACCGGCTCCGGCAAAACCGCAGCCTTTGCCTTGCCTATTTTGCAAAACCTGATCCCCAAGCAGCGCCACGTGCAAGCCCTGGTCCTGGCGCCCACGCGCGAACTGGCCTTGCAGGTCACCACGGCCATCGAGCAATACGGCCGGGCCGTGGGCGTGCGCACGCTGGCGGTGTATGGCGGTCAACCCTACAGCGAACAGATCAACCGCTTGCGCAAAGGGGTCGATGTGGTGGTGGGCACCCCCGGCCGGCTGCTCGACTTGATCGAGAAAAAAGCCCTGGACCTGCAATCGGTCGACTGCGTGATCCTGGACGAAGCCGACGAGATGCTCAGCATGGGCTTCATCGCGGACATCGAAACCATCTTGAAGGAGACGCCGGAGGATCGCCAGACCGGCCTCTTCTCGGCCACCTTGCCCCAACCGATCCGCACCCTGGCCCAACGCTACCTACGCAATCCCCAAGCTTTCACCATGGGCGGCCAGCAGCGCACCGTGGACACGGTGGAGCAGCGCTATTATTTGATCAACGAGGCCGACCGCCTGGCGGCCCTGACGCGGCTGTTCGAAGTGGAGCCCATCGTCAGCGCCCTGGTCTTCGCCCGCACGCGCCTGGGCACCGGCGACCTGGTCAACGAGTTGGTGGGCCGCGGGTTCACCGCCGAATTGCTCAACGGCGATTTGAGCCAGGAGGCCCGCGAGCGCGTGTTGCAACGTTTCCGCAACAACCAGATCAAGGTGCTGGTGGCCACCGACGTCGCGGCCCGCGGCCTGGACATCGACCACGTGACGCATGTCTTCAATTACGACCTGCCCAACGACCCCGAGGTGTATGTGCACCGCATCGGTCGCACCGGCCGCGCCGGCAAGTCGGGCATCGCCATCTCGTTGCTGACGCCCAAGGAGCGCTGGTTCCTGCGCAGGATCGAAGCCTACACCAAACAGAAAATGACCCTGGCCCAACTGCCCACCGAAGCCCAGATCCAGGAGCAGCGCGACAGCCAATTGGTCGAGCAGATGCTGGTCTGGCTGCGCCGCGGCCGCTGCCAGCACGAACGGGACTTGGTGCAAACCCTGGCGGCCCAGGGCCATGAGGTGGCCGAGATCGCCGCCGCGGCGCTCAAGCTCATCCGCGCCGACGAGAAGCAGCGCCCCATCGCCCCCATCTCCGAACTGCGCGAGGAACGCGCCAAGCGCGGCCCGGCGGTGGTCCATCGCACGCCCCGGGGCAAAGGCAAAGGCGGCGACAGCCGCGTCTCCCATGAAGAAGGCATGGTGCGCCTGGCCTTGAGCAGCGGCAAGGCCGACGGCTTGAGCGTCAGCCACATCGTGGGCAGCCTGGCCCATCA
>JAKAFO010000062.1 GCA_021819735.1 Deltaproteobacteria bacterium | reverse complement strand
GTCCGGGGTGCCATCGGCCGGTTCGAGCCGGCCGCCTGGAAACACCCAGGCACCCCCCTGCACCGCAAGATCGGGATTGCGGTGCAGGAGCAGGATTTCAGGGTAGATCTGCGCGCCGCGCAACAGGATCACCGTCGCGGCCGGTATGAGGTGCATGCACTGTCCATTTCAAATTGGTCCTTATGTACCAAGACCGGCTAGGGTGGAAAGAAGATCGGCAGCAGTCCCACGGACACCAGCAGGGCGATGATGGTCAGCGGAATCCCCACTTTGAGATAATCGGTAAAGCGATAGCCGCCGGGCCCCATGACCAGCAGGTTGGCCGGGTGGGACAGCGGGCTGGCGAAACTGGCCGAGGCCGCGATGGCCACGGTCATCATCAGCAGGTGGGGCGAGATGCCCAGGATGGCGGCCGCGTTCAGCGCCACCGGCGCCATCAGCACCACCAGGGCCGCCGTGGGAATCACCTGGGTGGCCGTAACGGTCACCATAAAAAGCGCGGCCACCACCCAGCGCGGCCCCCAGCCGCCCACGGCGCCCACCAGGGCCTCGGCCCCCATCTGGGCCGCCCCCGTGTTTTCGATGGCCGCCCCCAGCGGCAGCATGCTGGCGATGAGAAAGACCACTTTCCACTCGATGGCCCGATAGGCCTCTTCCATGTTCAGGCAGCCGGCGAGCACCATCAGGGCCGCGCCGCTGAGCGCGGCGATGGAGATGGGAACCAGGCCGAAGATCGCGCTCAGCAGTACCGCCAGCATGATGGCGCCAGCGATGTGCGCCTTTTCCAGGCTCGGCGCCCGGGCCGCGGCCTCGTCGAGCACGATGAAATCCGGGTCGCGGGCCACGGCCTCCAGGCTGCGGCGCTGGCCGTAGACCAGCAGGGCGTCGCCGAACTGCAGGGGCATGTCCTGTAAACCGGTGCGATGGGCGCGGCCTTTGCGCCAGATGGCCAGGACGCTGACGCCGTAGTGATCGCGGAACAGCAGATCGGCTATGGTACGCCCGGCCAGGGTGGTGCGCGGCGAGAGCAGTACTTCCGTAATGCCGATCTGCTGCGATTCGAGTTCGGCCATCAGGCTGGCCGGCTGCGTCGCGATCTCCAGATCCTGCAAGCCCTGGAGCACATCCAGGTCGTCAGGCGAGCCTTGCAGCACGAGCAGATCGCCGGCCTGCACGATTTCGTGGGGCGAGGGCATGGGCAGCAATTCATCGCCGCGGGCAATGGCGATCACCGTCAAGCCGAAGACATTGCCCAGCCGGCTCTCGACCAGGTCATGGTCGGCGAGCACCGATCCGGCCGGCACGCGCACGGGCAGCAACTGCATGCGGCTGCCGACGCCGGGGCCGATGGTTCCCTGGGCCACAAAGCGCTGCTCGGCCAGCAACCCCAGGCGGGCCATCTCTTCCAGCGCGGCGCACTCGCCTTGGAGCAGCAATTGATCCCCGGCCGCCAAAGGCCGCCGGCGCAGCTCTTTGACCTCTTGGGCGTCGGCCCCATGCAGGGCCAACACATGCACCCGATGGTTCCGCCGCAGGTTGCTCTGACTCAGGGTCGCCCCGAGCAGGGGCGAGCCCTCGGCGATGCGTCCTTCGGCCAGGCAGAATCGGTTGCCGAGCAGATCGGCGACGCGCTCGGACGACTCGACCTGCAAGTGCTGGCGGCCATGGAAACGCTGCACATGGTCGGGCCGGCCGTGCACGATGAGCATATCGCCGGCTTGTAGGCGTTCGGCCGGACCAGGGGCCAGTTTCAGCACGCCGGATCGTTGCAGCGCCACCACCGTCAGGTAGAGGGCCGAGCCCAATCGGCTCTCGGCCAGGGTGCGGCCGGCCAGCGGCGATCCGGGCCGGATCTGGATGGTGAAGATGTGCGTGTCGAGCTGGTAGGTCTTTTCGATCTGGGCATTGGTGTTCGCCCCCTGGGCGGCGGCCCGATCGGGCAGCAAGCGGCGGCCGCCCAGCACCATGAACAAGATGCCGGCCGCCACGATGGCCCCGGTAATCGGCGTGAAGTCGAAGAGCCCGAAAGGCGTGAGTCCGGCCGCGCGCAGCATATCGGAGACCAGGATGTTCGGCGGGGTCGAGATCCCCGTGAACGGGCCGCCCAGCAGACTGCCCAGGGCCAGGGGCATGAGCAGGCGCGACGGCGAACGCCCGCCGAGGCGGGCCAGCTCCATGGTCACCGGCAGCAAGATGGCGGCCACGGTCACGGTGTTGATCAGGGCCGAAAGCAGACTGGCGGCCACCATGATCGCCACCATCAGCACCGCTTCGCCGCCCTTGGCGAAGCGCCGCAAAGGCTCGCCCAGCCGATGGGCCAGGCCGGTGCGGGTCAGTCCGGCCGAAAGGATGAACATGGCCCACACGGTAACCACCGCCGGGCTGCTGAAGCCGGCCAGCGCCTCCTGGCTATCGACCAGCCCGGTCAACGCCAGGGCCGACAGCACCAGCAGTCCCACCAGATCCACGCGCAGCCAACCGGCAACGAACAGGACCAGGGCCGCTACGATGATGACCAGCAGCAGTAATATGGGAAACGACACGATGGAACATCCTCCTGGGCGGCATCGCCCGACGGGGTTCAGCTTTTCCGCATGGATTGCAGCATCTCGCCCATCATGCGGTGGATCAGGTTGATGGCCTTGAGCGGCCGGACCATCACCTTAAAATCGGTGATGCGGCCGTCGGCGCCCCAGGCGATCATGTCCACGCCGTTGACCGTGATCCCCTCGATCTCGGTCATGAACTCGAGCACGGCCTGATGGCCGGAAACCACCTCGCGCACATAGCGGAAGGTCTGGTTGTTGAGCACATGGAGCGCGGCGGTCAGGTACAGCGTGGTGATCGGCTTGCCCGCCTGGGGCGTGTGCACGATGGGCGAATGGAAGACCACATCGTCGGCCAGAATGGCATCCAAACCGGCCGCGTCCTTGGTCTCGACCAGACGGTGCCAGGCCTTCATGGTGTTTTCGATCATGTCCGACTCCTGTTTTGAAAAATCGTAATCGTATGCGTACGAAGGGTTAATCCCCAGTGCCCACAAACAACCGGTTCCAGGTGGGACTAATAATAATTTCATTGACGCACACATGGGCCGGCTGCTCGGCCACCCACAGAATGGTCCGTCCCAGGTCGGTCGGTTGCAGCATTTTGGCCCGCGCCTGGGCCGACGGCGGCTGGGGGCGGCTGTCCATGATGGGCGTATCCACCTCGGCCGGACAGATGGTGCAGGCGCGAATGCCGTTGCCGCACTCCGCCATGTTCAGATCGGCGGTGAGCGCCACCACCGCGTGTTTGCTGGCGGTGTAGGCCGGGCCGACGATGGCCGAGATGTACTTGCCGGCCCACGAGGAGATGTTGATGACCACCCCGTCCTTTTGCTTGCGCATATGGGGCAACACCGCCTTGGTGCAATAGTAGGTGCCGTCCAGGTTGATGCGCATGACCCGGTTCCAGTCATCGAGGCCGGCGTCTTTCCAGAATCGCCGCGTGCTGTTGAGGCCGGCGCTGTTCACCAGGATATCGATGGTGCCGTGGCGCCGGGCGATGCCGTCGGCCGCCTGCTGGACCGCCTGGGCGTCGCTCACATCCAGGGGTTCGATCTCGGCTGCGCCGCCGGACGCTTGGATCTTGCTTGCTTCGCGTGCCAGAACTTCTTCGCGGCGGCCCGACATCACGACGATGGCACCGGCCGCCGCCAGGGCCTGGGCGCCCGCCAATCCAATACCGCTGCCCGCACCGGTGATCCAGGCAATTTTGTCTTTGAGCATGGAACGCCTTCCTTTCCTCTGTGGGTTTTTACCTTTTCATCGAATTCAAGATCCCGACGGGTCGGTGCGTTCAACCCCATGCGCCGGCCGTTGGCCGAAAGCCCCGCGCATCCGGCTCTGGAATGCATCCAGATAAATATAGATCACGGGCGTAATATAAAGGGTCAGAAACTGCGACACCACCAGCCCGCCCACCACGGCCAGGCCCAGGGGCTGGCGCGCCTCGGCCCCGGCCCCGAAGCCCAAAGCGATGGGCAGGGTGCCCATCAGGGCCGCCATGGTGGTCATCATGATGGGTCGAAAACGCAACATACACCCCTGATAGATCGCCTCGGCCGGGGCCAGGCCCTGTTCCCGCTGGGCCCCCAGGGCGAAGTCGATCATCATGATGGCGTTTTTCTTCACGATGCCGATCAGCATGATCACGCCCACGAAGGCATAGATGCTCAACACGGTGTCGAACAGCAGCAGCGTCAGCAGCGCGCCCACGCCGGCCGACGGCAGGCCCGAAAGAATCGTCAGGGGGTGGATGAAGCTTTCGTATAAAATCCCCAGCACGATGTAGATCACCACGATGGCCATGACCAGCAGCAGCCACATGCCGGTCAAAGACTTCTGAAACTCCTGGGCCGTGCCCTTGAAACTGGCGGTGATTTGCGCGGGCATGCCCAGATCGACGACCGTGCGCTGAATGCGGCCGATGGCATCTCCCAGGGCGAGCTCCGGACGAAGGTTGAACGAGATGGTCACCGACGGCAATTGGCCCGTATGGTTGACGGTCAGCGGCCCCACATGCGGCACGACCCTGGCCACGCTATCCAACGGCACCAGCCGGCCGCCGGAAGCGCGGATGTACAGCAGCGACAGGGCCGCCGGGTCCATCTGGAAGCGCGGTTCTACCTCCAGGATCACCTGATAATCGTTGTTGGGCGCATAAATGGTGGAGATCTGCCGGGAGCCGTAGGCGCTGTAAAGGCCGCTCTCGATCTGCTCGGCCGTCACGCCCAACACTGCGCTCTGATTGCGGTCGATATCGATCATCAATTGGGGGCTGGCGATCTGCAGGTCGCTGGTGACATCCAACAGGCCCGGCAGATTGCGCAGCGCCTCTTCCACCCGCGGGGCCCACAGGTACAGATCCGCGATATCCGGCCCCTGGAGCGTATACTGGTACAGGCTCTTGCTGAGCTGGCCGCCGACCCGGATCACCGGCGGATTCTGCAGAAAGACGTTGATGCCCGGAATCTCGGCCAGTTTGACCCTCAAGCGCTGGATGATCTCGTTGATATTGGCGCGTTCGGCCCGCGGCTTCAGGTTCATGAAGACGCGACCGGAATTGGCGCCCGTGGCGCGCCGCCCGCCGCCGCCCATGGAAGACATGAACCCCTCCACCGCGGGGTCCTCGGCGATGACCGCGGCCACGGCCTGCTGGTGCCGGGCCATGCTCTCGGTAGAGATATTCTGGGCGGCCTCGGTAAAACCGAAGATGCGGCCGGTATCCTGGGCTGGAATGAAATCCTTGGGGATGATGACGAACAGGTAGGCGCTGGCGACCAGCAGCAAAACGAACAGCGCCATCATCCCCCGGGGGTGGCGCAAGGCCCGGGTCAGGGATTTGTGATAGAGGCGCAGCATGCCTTCGAACAGCCGCTCGAGCAGCACCGAGAGCCGGCCGGGCCGCTCGTCGCCGTGCGGCTTTA
This sequence comes from Deltaproteobacteria bacterium, assembly GCA_021819735.1. Taxonomy (GTDB): domain Bacteria; phylum Desulfobacterota; class Desulfobacteria; order Desulfobacterales; family Desulfosarcinaceae; genus Desulfatitalea. The sequence goes on along the minus strand of JAKAFO010000062.1, from coordinate 14,192 downwards.
GAAAACGGCTGCACAGCATGGGCGAGAGGGTCAGTGAAACCGCGCCCGACACCAGGATGGCCACGCCGATGGTGACCGCGAACTCACGCAGCAGCCGGCCCATGATGCCGCCCATGAAGAGCAGGGGGATGAAAACGGCGACCAGGGAGACGGTCATGGAGACGATGGTGAAGCCGATCTCCCGGGCGCCGTCCAGAGAGGCCTGGAGGCGGTCCTTGCCCATTTCGATGTGGCGCACGATGTTCTCCAGCATGACGATGGCATCGTCGACCACGAAGCCCACGCACAGGGTCAAGGCCATGAGGGAAAGATTGTCCAGGCTGTAGCCGAACAGGTGCATCACCGCGAAGGTGCCGATCAGGGAGAGCGGGATGGCCAGGCTGGGGATGAGCGTGGCCGACAGTTTGCGCAGGAACAGGAAGATCACCAGGATCACCAGGGCGATGCTGACGAGCAGCGTGAACTGCAGGTCGTCGATGGATTCCCGGATGGAGATGGAGCGGTCGCTGAGGACATCAAGGCTGACCGAGGCGGGGATCTGGTCCCGGAAAGCCGGCAGCAGCTCCCGCACGTCATTGACCACCTGCACAGTATTGGTGCCGGGCTGGCGCTGGATGGCCAGGACGATGGCCCGCTGGTTGTTGAACCAGCTCGGCGATTTGGTTTCTTCCACGCTGTCGATGACTTTGGCCAGTTGTTCGAGATAAAGGGGCGCGCCGTTGCGGTAGGCCACGATCAGGGGCCGGTAGGCGTCGGCATCTTCGAGCTGGCCCGTGGCCTTGACCGTGAAGGCCTGGTGGGGACCGTCCAGGGTGCCGGTGGGCAGATTCACATTGGCCCCGGCGATGGCCTTTTCGACCTCGTCGATGCCGATGCCCAGGGCGTTGAGCGTGTTGGGGTTGACCTGCACCCGCACCGCGTATTTCTGGGAGCCGTACACTTGCACCTGGGCCACGCCGCTGACCATGGAGATCCGCTGGGCCATCATGGTTTCGGCGTATTCGTTGACCGTCGAGAGGGGCAGAATCCGGGAGCTGACGGCCAGGTACAGAATCGGCTGGTCGGCCGGATTGACCTTGCGGAACGATGGCGGGCTGGGCATTTCCGGCGGCAAGAGCCGCTGGGCCCGGGAGATGGCCGCCATGACGTCCTGGGCCGCCCCGTCCAGATCCCGCTCCATGGCAAATTGCAGGGTGATTTGGGTACCGCCCTGGGCGCTGGTGGAGGTCATGGAGTCCAGGCCCGCAATGGTGGAGAACTCTTTTTCCAGGGGCGTGGCCACCGACGAGGCCATGGTTTCCGGACTGGCGCCCGGCAGGCCGGCCGACACTTGCAGCGTGGGGAAATCCACGTTGGGCAATTCGCTGACCGGTAGCAACCGATAGGCCAGGACCCCGAAGATGAGCAGACCGGCCATGATCAGGGTGGTCATCACCGGCCGCCGGATGAAAGGCGCGCAAATGTTCATGGCCGCGGCGCCCCTTTCTGATCCTGGACGCCGGCTACGATTTTAACCTGCGCACCGGGAAAGAGCCGCAACTGGCCGTCGGTAACGACCTTGTCGCCTGGCCGTATCCCTTCGGCAATGACCGCTAATCCACCCGCGGCGCGATCCACTCGCACCGACCGAAGCTCGACGGTCTGATCGGCTTTGAGCGTATACACATAGGGTCCGCTCTGGCCGGTCTGCACGGCCTGGGAGGGCACCACCATCGCGTTGGGCTGCGCGGCGAGTTGTAGGGTGACATCGACGAATTGCCCGGGCCAGAGCGCCTGGTTCCCATTGGCGAAGGTGGCCTTGAGCAAAATGGTCCCACTGCCGGCGTTGATGCTGTTGTCCACGAAGGTCAGGTGGCCTTCGGCCGCCGCTGCATCCTCCCGGCCGGCCATCGCCGCCAGCACGACGAGCTTGCCTTTGGCCGCATATTTCTTCACCTCCGGCAGGTAGCGTTCCGGAACGGAAAAGGCCACCAGGATCGGATCGATTTGCCGGATCACCACCAGGGGATGCTCGGCATCGTTGGCTTTTACCAGATTGCCCCGGTCGACGAACACTTCGCCGGCGCACCCGTCGATGGGGGCGCGGATGGCACAGTAGGCCAACTGGAGGCGCGCCTTTTCCACGGCCGCTTCGTCGGCCTGGACCGTGGCTTCGAAGGCGGCCACATCGGCCACGGACTGATCGTATCTTTCCCTGGAAACATTGCCCTTATCCACGAGCGAAGCGGCGCGCTGGCGCACGGCGCGCGCGTTTTCCAGCAGGGCCTTGTCTTTGGCCAGATTGGCCTGCATCTGCTTGAGCTGGGCCTCGAACGGCCGGGCATCGATGTTGAAGAGCGCATCGCCGGCGCGGACGCACTGCCCCTCGCGCAGATGCACGGCGATCAATTCGCCTTCAACCTGCGCCTTGATCGCGACGGTGGCGTAGGCCTCCGCCTGTCCCACGGCCGCCAGGGCGATGGGAACCGTCTGTTCCACCACATCGGCCACCGTGACCGGCATGGCCGCCGCCGGGCGCTTGGCACCGGCGGCCGGGGGCGCGTCGCCGGAGCATCCGCTCCACAGCATCGCCATCATCAAGCACCAGAAGCCGATGAAAAAACCTGCCATATGTTCAACGTCTCGGGATACTATCCTGTTCTTCATAAGTCGTCCGGAGCTTTCATCTTCGAGTTCCACCGTTGAATTCACCGCACGCACGCGGGCGGCCACCATCCTTTTACTGTTTTCCCATGGTTTGCACAACCCACCCGGCTTATATCCGCATTCGGCTGCTTGTGTGCATGCCCGGACTGGGGTATGAAAAACATTTACAAAACGCCCGACCAACCGGAAGCTCGGCCCATGACCTATATCCGCACCTTACTGCTGCTCGCCTTGCTGGCCGCCTTCCCGCCCATTTCCACGGACATGTACCTGCCGGCCCTGCCCACGCTCCAAGCCGCCTGGGGCGCCGAGCTGGCCACCATCAACCTGACCTTGGTCTTGTTCTTCGTCTGCTTCAGCGTCGCGCTGCTGGTCTATGGTCCCATATCGGACAGCTACGGCCGCCGCCCGCTCTTGCTCGTCGGCATCGCGCTCTATATTCTGGCCAGCCTCTTGTGCGGGCTGTCCCAGGGGGTGGGCCACCTGATTGCCTTTCGCATGCTCCAGGCCCTGGGCGCCGCGTCGGGCTCGGCCCTCTCCATGGCCATTGCCAAGGATCTGTTTGCGGCCCGGGAACGGCAGCGACTGCTGGCCCACCTGGGCGTGATCGTGGCTCTGGCCCCCATGCTGGCCCCCGTGCTGGGCGGATGGGTGCTCAAGTGGCTGGACTGGCGCTGGATTTTCTTTATCCAGGCCGCCTGGGCCGTGCTGGCCTGGGTCGGCGTCTTGCGCATGCCCGAACCTTTGCAAAACAAGGCGCCGGCCACCTTGGGCCGGATCCTGGGCCGCTACCTGGGTCTGTTCAAAAACAAGCGCTTCATCACCCTCAACATCTTGATGGCGCTGCTCATGACGCCCATCTTCGCCTTCATCGCCGGCTCCCCCGCCATCTATATCTCCTATTTTGAGATCGATCCCCAGATGTTCGGCTTCTTCTTCGGCGGCAACGCCCTGGCCATGATGCTCGGCGCCTTCACGTGCAGCCGCCTGACCCGCCGCATGCCGGGCCTGCCCCTCCTGTGGGTCGGGTTTGCCGGTATCGCCGGCGGCGGCCCGGCCATTTGGCTGATCGGCCCCCGGGGCCCCCTGCCGTTTGCTGCGGCGATGTTCCTGGTCACCTACTGCCTGGGCCTGACCCGGCCGTTGAGCAACAACCTGGTGCTGGAACAGGTCAGCCATGACGTGGGCACCGCGTCGTCCCTGATGATTTTTGTCTACTTCGTGGCCGGCGCCGCGGCCATGGCCCTCATCTCGCTGGATTGGAGCAGTCGCATCCGGGTCATCGCCCTGCTGGCCTCGGGCAGCGGCTTGCTGATGCTGGGCGCCCTGCGCTGGATCGCCCGTCGCTGGGAGGGGGCTCTGAAAGCCGTGCAATAACCCGCAAAAAGCGTTTGACAGCCAAGCAGCCAGGTTTTAGAAATGGCGTGTCAGTTTACACCTGCCGAAATTGACACTCTGTGCCGACCGATTCCAGAAACGAATCCTGGACCTTTTCAAGGAATTCGGGAGCACCATGGCAGGCTATCGACCTGCCATGTTCAGGCTGCACACCAAGGAGGGAAACGATGGTAAAGGCTTTTTGTCTGGCGTTGCTGATTGTTCTGGCGAGCGTTGCCTGCTCCTATGCGCTCACCGTCAAAGGCGTGGATCTTCCCGACACCCTTGCAGTCGGAGACAAAACCCTGCTGCTGAACGGCGCGGGCGTCCGGGTCAAGAAACTGGCCGGGATCGTCAAGAAGGATATCTACGTGGCCGGTCTTTATCTAAAGAACAAGAGCGGCAATGCCCAGGAGATCGTCGATGCCGATGAGACCATGATGCTGCGGATCAAGATCGTCTCTTCCCTGCTCACCGCGGAACGTTTTACAGAAGCCACCCTGACCGGATTCGCCGAATCCACGAAGGGCAACACGGCGCCGATCCAAAAAGAGATCGACCTCTTTCTGAGCACCTTCTCCGAAAAAATCAAGGAAGGCGATCTGTTCGAGATCGTCTACAAGAAAGGGGTCGGGGTGCAGACCTTCAAAAACGGAAGCGCGCACGCCATCGTCACCATCCCGGGCATGCCGATCAAAAAAGCCTTGTTCGGCATCTGGCTGGGCGAACGCAGCGAGCAGGCCCTGCAAAAGCTGGGAAGCGATCTACTGGGCAAGACCGCCGACAAGTAGGCCCCACAACGGTGGTAAAACGCTTTGGCCGCAAGTCGCGGTTGTTGCTGATTTTGGGTAATCCAATGCCATGCGCCAGGGGTGATTTGCGCTACGAACGCTTTGCGAGCATTGACACCCCCCCAGGGGTTCGATATGGTCGGCCGCATCGACAGGCCGTTTTAAGCCAGCGCCTCATTGCTTCCATTCTCTGCTCGGAAAGCGTTCCATGGATACGACCAACCACGAACTCCAACTGGCCGAAGAGTTCGTCCGGAACACCAACTGCCATATCTTCCTGACCGGCAAGGCCGGCACGGGCAAAACCACCTTTTTGCACGCCATCAAAACCAAGACGCCCAAGCGCATGGTGGTGACGGCCCCCACCGGCGTGGCGGCCATCAATGCAGGGGGCGTCACCCTGCACTCCTTTTTCCAGTTGCCGTTCGGCCCGTTCCTGCCCGGCAGCGAAGTGCATGCCGGCCAGCACCGCATCCGGCGGGAGAAAAAGAACATCATCCGCGGCCTCGACCTGTTGGTAATCGACGAGATCAGCATGGTGCGCGCCGACCTGCTCGACGGCGTGGACAGCGTGCTGCGGCGCTACCGCCGCTCGGATCTGCCGTTCGGCGGGGTGCAGTTGCTGATGATCGGCGACCTGCACCAACTGGCGCCGGTGGTCAAGCAGGCGGAGTGGCAGCTCCTCAAAGAGTACTACGCTTCGCCCTATTTTTTCAGCAGCACCGCACTGGGCCGCACCGAGCTGATCCCCATCGAGCTCAAACATATCTACCGCCAGTCGGACCAGCGTTTCATCGAACTGCTCAATCGCGTCCGCGACAACCGGCTCGATCCGGAGACCCTCCGGCAGCTCAACGCCCGGCACATCCCCGGCTTCACGCCCAAGGAGGGCGACGGCTACATCACCTTGTGCACCCACAACAGCGGCGCCGAGGCCATCAACGCAGCCAAGCTCAAAGCCCTCAAGGGCCAAAGCCGCCATTTCGATGCCGAAGCCGAAGGCGATTTCCCGGAACACGCCTTCCCCACCGCGGCCACGCTGGAAGTAAAAACCGGTGCCCAGGTGATGTTCGTCCGCAACGACATGTCGGTCGATAAGGCCTATTTCAATGGGAAGATCGGCAAAGTCACGGGCATCTCGAGCGGCAGCATCGAGGTGCGCTGTCCGGGGGATGCGGAGGCGATCACCGTGGAGAAAACCACCTGGGAGAACATCGAATACGCCATCGATCCGGAAACGGCCGAGATCTCCCAGAAGGTCATCGGTACGTTCCGCCAATATCCGCTCAAGCTGGCCTGGGCCATCACCATCCACAAGAGCCAGGGGCTCACCTTCGACAAGGCGGTCATCGACGCCCAGGCGGCCTTCGCCCATGGCCAGGTCTACGTGGCCTTGAGTCGCTGCCGTACCCTGGAGGGCATGGTGCTCAGCGCGCCGTTGAGCGCGGTTACGGTCAAAACCGATCCGGCCGTGAAGCGTTTCGTGAACGAAGTGGTCGTCCGAACCCCTTCGGCCGAAGCCTTGGCGGCCGCCCAAAACCGTTATCAACAGCAATTGCTGCTGGAGTGCTTCAACTTCGACCGCTTGCGCTGGCTGATCGGCCGCGTGGCCGGACTGCTGCGCGGCAATGCCAAAATCCTACAGGTCTCGGGCGGCGGCGATGTCGCCGAGATCCACCAACGCGCCACGGCGGAGATCTGTGAGGTGGGCGAGAAGTTCAAGCGCCAGTTGCAGGGCATGTTCAACCGCGAGCGGCTGCCGGCGGCCGATGGCGCCATCCTGGATCGGCTGAACAAGGCGGCCGCATACTTCGAGGAGAAATTCGCGACGATCCTTTCGCCCTGGATCGACAACATCGCCGTCGAGTCGGACAACAAGGAAATCCGTAAAAACATACACGATGCCCTCAAACAGTTGCGCGAAGAGAGCACGGTCAAGCGGGCCGGCGTGAACTCCCTGCGGGAGGGTTTCGCCCCCGACCGCTATCTGCGGGCGCTATCGACCGCGGCCATCGCCGTGGATCAACCCAAACCCAAAGCCGAGACGGCCACGTACTCCCAGGCGGATGTGGGCCATCCCGAGCTGTTCGAGGCCTTGCGCCAATGGCGCAAGGAAAAGGCCGCCGAAGAGGGCGTGGCCCACTACCAGATTCTGCACCAGAAGACCTTGGTGCAGATCGCGGTGCACCTGCCCGACAGCCTGACGGCCCTGAAGAAGATCAAGGGCATCGGCAAGCGCCTGGCAGCCCGCTTCGGGCCTGAACTGACGGCCCTGGTGGCGGAGTACCGCCGCCGGCACGGCATCGAGACGGTATCCTTGCCGGAACCAACCACCCCGAAACCGCCGGACAAACCCAAGGAAGCGTCCGCGGCCAAGGAAGATACCAAACAAGCCAGCCTCGAGCTCTTCCAGGGCGGCCTGACCATCCACCAGGTCGCGGCCCGGCGGGGTCTGAGCACCACCACCATCGAAAGGCACCTGGCCTTTTTCGTGGCCCAGGGGCAATTGGAGATCGACCGGGTCGTGGCCCATGAAAAACGGCAGGCAGTCGAGCAGACCATCGCCGGCATCCACACCAAATCGTTGAAGGAGCTTAAAATGGCGCTCGGCCACGACTGCTCCTACGCCGACATCAAGATGGTGCTGGCGCATATAGAATCCCAATCACGGCAGTGAAGATCGGCGCCGCGGCAGCCTACTCGCCGGCCTGTCCGGCAGATGGTCCGCGGCACCCATCTTGAAACAAGGATGCAGCGCCCGGCGCCGCGCCGAGCGGCGTTGGCGTCGGGCGCTTGGGTTTCAATGGGACGTTGAGTCGCTGAACATTTTTTCGGCCGCCACTTGCAGTTCTGCCGGGCTCACATCGCGCACATGGGTGGCCACCGACCAGTGATGGCCGAAGGGATCGACCAGGACGCCGTAACGATCTCCCCAGAACGTATCTTCCAGCGGCATCAGGATCTTTGCGCCGGCCTCCACGGCCCTGGCGAAAAATCGATCCGCAGCTTCGACATACAGGTGGATAGTGACCGGCGAGCCCTTGAGGGTCTTGGGGCCGAAAGCTTCCCATTCGGCAAACTCGTCCACCAGCATCAAGGTGGAATCGCCGATGCGGATCTGGGCATGGACCAGTTTGCCATTCGGAGCCGGGACCCGCATCACCTCCTCGGCATTGAAGGCTTTTTTGTAGAACTCGATGGCCTCGGCCGCCCCGGCGCATACCAGGTGCGGTGTCACCGTGTGCATGCCGCAGGGAACGGGCTGGACGGCTTGGATAGTGTTGCCCACGCCGATTTTGCGAAAGCGTTCGATGCCTTCGCTGGGGCCGAAATCCTCCAGTTCGAAGATCTGGCGCACTTCGATCTCGCCTTGCTTGCCATTGATGGCCGGATTGGGGAAACGCCGGGTCCATTGGACCGCCTCTTCCCGGGAATTGACTTCGATGATCGTGTAACCGGCGATGAGCTCCTTGGCTTCGGCAAAGGGCCCATCGACGAAGGTGCGCTCCTTGCCCGAGTATTGGATGCGCCATCCTTTGGCGCTGGCCTGCAGGCCGGAGGCATCCCGCAGCACCCCGGCAGCGGCCAGTTCCTCGTGATATTTGGCCATTTCAGCTATTAATGCCTCTTCCGGCATTTTGCCGGCTTCGGAATCTTTGGTGGCTTTGACAATTATCATGAAACGCATGGCAGGCTCCTTTCGTTGGATGGTTGAACGACGGTGCGGCCCGAAAGACCGCCTGGGCCGCTGCTTTGTATAATAGTCGAATGGTGCCCGACGATTTCGACATCGTTGTTCGGATTAATTCGACCGGTAAAGATAGGGTATGAATCGGACCGGCGCATCGCAACCGGTCGATGCCGCCAAGCGGGCATTCTTGCCAAAAAGCGGATCTTCATTATTCTTTTTAAAAATGGGCCATGCCCGGAAAGGAACACCATAAATTCGTCCCGCAGCATGACGCTATCCTGAGGCCGGCATCCCGGAAGCAGGGCCGATGAGCACGGATCTTGCCGATACGATGCGGGCAACGGTGGATGCGATCTACCGTGCCGAGTCGCGCCGGGTCTTTGCCACCCTGATCGGACGGGTCGGCGACTTCGACCTGGCCGAGGAGGCCCTGCATGATGCCTTCCGGGCGGCCCTGGAGCAGTGGCCATCGGAGGGCGTTCCCGCCAACCCCCGGGCCTGGCTGGTAGCGGTGGGGCGCTTCAAGGCCATCGACCGTCTTCGGCGGCGCGCCCGCTTCGACGCCCTGGACGATCTGGAGCGGCCGCCGGCGGCCCCGGGAAACGATTTCCCGGCAGACGCGATCGAGAGCGTGGCCGATGACCTCTTGCGCCTGATCTTCACCTGCTGTCACCCGGCCCTTTCGCCGGATGCCCAGGTGGCCTTAACCCTGCGCGAGGTGTGTGCGCTGAGCACCGAAGCGATCGCCCGCGCCTTTCTGGCTCCCCTGCCCACGCTGGCCCAGCGCATCGTGCGCGCCAAAGCCAAAATCCGGGATGCCCGGATTCCTTACCGAGTGCCGGCCGCCAAAGAGCTGCCGGAGCGGCTCGATGCCGTGCTGCGCGTGATCTATCTCGTGTTCAACGAAGGTTATGCCGCCTCGTCAGGCGCGTCGCTGACCCGGCCGGACCTTTCGGGCGAAGCCCTGCGCCTGGGTCGGGTGCTGGCCGGGTTGCTGCCCGAGCCCGAAGCGGTCGGCCTGCTGGCGCTGATGCTGTTGCAGGAGTCCCGGCGTGAGGCGCGCACCTCGCCCTCCGGCGATTTGATCCTGCTGGAAAACCAGGACCGCACCCTTTGGAACCGGTCCCAGATCGACGAAGGCCTTACGCTGGTGGAACAGGCGCTCGCGTCGCGCCGGTTCGGCACCTATACGCTCCAGGCGGCCATTGCCGCGGTGCATGCCCGGGCCACCGACGTCTCCGCTACCGATTGGGGGCGGATCGTCAGTTATTACGACCTGTTGCAGCGCCTGGAACCGTCGCCGGTGGTGACCCTTAACCGCGCCGTGGCGGTGGCCATGCGCGACGGACCGGAAGCGGGCCTGGCGTTGATCGATGCCCTCTTGGCCGGTGGCGCGCTTTCGAACTACCACCTGGCGCATGCGGCCCAGGCCGACTTGTGCCGGCGACTCGGACGAACGGCCCAGGCTCGTTCCGCCTACGAACGCGCCTTGGGGCTGACGCGGCAAGGACCGGAGCGAAGATTTCTTCTGGGGCGACTGGAGGCGCTTTCGGACTGAAATCGGACGGCTTTTCCAACTTGTCGATTTTACCCCTTGTCGAACGACTATCCGGTGAAAGCACCCGAAAAGAAAAGACGCGATTCGAACGAGTCGCCAGGAGGCAACCATGAAATACATATGCTTGGGATACATAGACGAAGACAAGTGGAACGCGACGCCCGAACGCCAACGCAACGCGATGATGGACGAATGTTTTGCCTACGACGACGTTCTGCGCAAGAACGGCCACTTCGCAGGCGGCGAAGCGCTGGCCAGCGCCCGCAACACGGTCACCCTGCGCTGGCGCGGCGGCAAAGTATCCACCACCGACGGTCCCTTCACCGAAACCAAAGAACAAATCGGCGGCATCCTCGTGCTCGAAGCCCGGGACCTGAATCATGCCATCCAACTGATGTCCGGACACCCGGGCGTAAAGGCCGGCCCCTTCGAGATCCGGCCCGTCGAGGACCTGGCAGCGATGATGGCCGAAAGCGAGCGGCGCCGAAAGGAGGCATCATGAATAAATTCACACCCTGTTTGTGGTTCGACAGCGAGGCGGAGGAGGCTGTCCATTTTTACACCTCCATTTTCAAAAACTCTAAAATCAACAGCGTTTCCCGCTATGACAAAGCCAGCGCGGAAGTCTCCGGAAGACCCCAGGGGTCGGTCATGGCCATCGGTTTCGAACTCGACGGCCAAGCCTTCCTGGCGTTGAACGGCGGCCCGATGTTCACCTTCACGCCGGCCATCTCCTTCATCGCCAATTGCCAGAACCAGGCCGAAGTGGACGAGCTGTGGGAAAAACTCTCCGCGGGCGGAGAAAAAGAGTCGTGCGGCTGGCTCAGGGATAAGTACGGCGTCTCCTGGCAGGTCGTGCCGACCGTGTTGGAAGAACTGCTGCTCGACAAGGACCCGGCCAAAGCGGAACGCGTCATGCAGGCCATGCTCAAGATGACCAAGCTGGACATTGAAACCTTGAAGCAGGCGTAAGCATTGCCGTTTCAAACGGCGAAGGCCGGCGCACAACGCCGACCTTCGCCGGAATCCCGAAGGAGAACGATCCATGCAATATCTACTGATGTGTTGTTTCGATGAGCAGCGCTGGGAAGCGCTTCCCGAGTCGCAGCGGGAAGAAATCATGAGTGCCTACCAGGCGCTGGAACAGGAGCTCGTAAAAAGCGGCCACTACCGGGCCGGCGCAAAGCTGAAGCATAGTTCGTCGGCCACGAGCGTCCGCCTGAAGAACGGCCGGCCGGCCATCACCGACGGCCCGTTCGCGGAGACCAAAGAGCAGATCGGCGGCTACCACCTGGTGGAGTGCAACGACCTCGACGAAGCCATCGCCATCGCCCTGCGCATCCCGACCCTGGCCGCCGGCGGGTCCATCGAGGTAAGGCCCGTCGCGCATGCGAAGCAGTTTTGAGGCACGCGAATAATGAGATAGTGTCCATCCAGGGATGAGATATTTTCGTCGAGTTCAAGGCGGACGAAAATCTTAACCGAAGGAATATATGGACATATTTCGAGGATTAAAATTTTCGCCCAACGTCGAAATCGGCGAAAATAGCCATTCCTGGATGGACACGAGCTAGGCCGAGGCTTCCAGGGGGACGATACCCAGGACTTCGCGACCCGCGCCGCGCAGGATGTCGATTTCCGCCGGCTGTCCGATGGGCCAATCCGACAGGAAACGATGCAGGTCATCCACGCTTTGAACCGCGGAGCCGTTGACGCCCACAATCAAATCGCCCGTACGCAGACCGGCGCGTCCGGCCGGGCCATTGGATTCCACGGAGATGACTTCCACGGCATAATTCTTCTTCAATCCGTGAAAGCGAACCAGACGCCGGTCCAGCGGCCGTTGCCGGGCGGCAATGCCGAACGCTCCCCGCCGCACCCGGCCGTGGGTCAGGATTTGGGAGACCACCCATTGGGCCGTGTTGGCCGGGATCGAGAACCCGATGCCCTGGGCCATGGCGATGATCGCCGTGTTGATGCCCACCACTTCGCCGGCCGAATTGACCAGCGCCCCGCCGGAATTGCCGGGGTTCAAGGGGGCCGTATGTTGGATAATGTTCTCGATCAGGCGGCCCTGGGTGCTGCGCAAGGCACGTCCCAGGGCGCTGACCACACCGGTGGAGACGGTGGACTGAAATCCGAAGGGATTGCCCATGGCAATCACCAGTTGACCGACCCTGAGCCGGTCCGAACTGCCCAGCGTGCAGGAGGGCAGATAGGCGGCGTTGGCGCGAATCACGGCCAGATCCGTGGCCGGATCGCTGCCGATGAGCGTGGCCGCGAGGCTGGTGCCATCCGTGAGGCTGACCGAAAGGGACTTGGCCTTTTGGACGACGTGATCGTTGGTCAGGATATAGCCGTCCGGGGCGATCACCACTCCGGACCCGGCACCGATCGGCTCGGCGGCGTGGTCCGAGGGTTGGTTGCCGACGGCAATGCTGACCACCGCCGGGCCCACGGATTCCACCACGGCCACAACGGCCCGCGAATAGGCATCTAAAAGTTCCACATCCCGGTCACCGGCTTGCCGCGAAGCGGACGCATCGTCCCTCGGCTCGAGAGCTTCTCTGTCTCCCGTGATCCATTTGAATATCGTTTCCATGCAGGCTTCCATTCACGAAGTATTTTTGGTTATTGGTGTTCAATATAGATACAAGATTCGGCGATTCAAGAAACGGGGCGGTTTGCGGACTTTATCCGATTCGGTATTAGCTTGTTGCCATTCACGCCAACCTGGACGAAAGGAACGACGATGCAAGACAAGCAAACCATCGGATTCATCGGCACCGGCATGCTGGGCGCCCCCATGGCCGAGAACCTTCTGGCCGACGGCTTCCGACTGCGCATCTACAACCGCGATAGGCAAAAATGCGCACCACTGCTCAAGGCCGGCGCCCAGGCCGTCGAACAACCGTGGGAGGTGGCCGAAACAAGCGGCCTGGTGCTCAGTTGCGTCGCCGACGATCCGGCCCTTGAGGCCGTGGTCGGGCCGGAAGGAGAACTGGCCCGGCGCCTGGGCTCGGGCGGGGTGCATGTCTCCATGAGCACCATCCTGCCACGCACGGCTGCGCGCCTGGCCCGGCAGCAGGCCGACTTCAACGGATATTACGTGGCCGCGCCGGTCATGGGCCGACCGGATGCCGTGCGGGCGCGCAAGCAGACCTACTTCGTCGCCGGCCCGGCCGAAGGCAAGGCCCGGGCCCTGCCGCTGCTCGAACGGCTGGGCGCGCGGGTGTTCGACTTCGGCCCGGACCCGGCCCAGGCCAACGTGGCCAAACTGGGCGCCAACTTTCTCATCGCCGCAGCCATCGAAAGCATGGCCGAAGCCGCCGCCTTCGTCGAAAAGAATGGTGGCGATTCCAAGACCTTGATGAACGCCTTGACCCAGACGATCTTCGCCTGTCCGGTCTATCAGAACTACGGGCGCCAGATCCTGGACAGAACCTTCAGCCCGCCCTTGTTCAAACTTCCCCTGGGGCTCAAGGATATCCGTTTGATCAAGACCACCGCCGCCGAAGCGACCGTCCCCATGCGCTTTGCCGAGGTGCTCGAAAGCCGGTTCCTGGCCGCCATGGCCCACGGCCGCGGCGAACAGGATTGGACGGCCATCGCCGCCGAAGTGCGCGCCGAGGCCGGCCTGGATTGATCGCCACGGCCGCCACTGGTATAGATGTATCCGCTGATAGGCGTTTTTGGGAAATCAACCACTGAATCGAAAGGATGAACCATGGCCAGAATCAAATTGGATAATGGCGCGGCATTTTTGTATCCCATGCCGATGGTGTTGGTGGGTGCGGTGGTGGCCGGCAAAGCCAACTTCATGGCCGTGGCCTGGGTATCGCGGGTCAATGCCAAACCGCCTTTGTTCGCGGTAGCATTGGGCCGGCATCACACCAACCAGGGCATCGAAGAAAACCGGCAGTTCAGCATCAATATTCCCGATGTCTCCCTGATGGAGAAGACCGATTACTGCGGTCTGGTCACGGGCGCCAAACGCGATAAATCCCAAATCTTCGAAGTCTTCTACGGCCAGTTATCCAAGGCGCCGCTGATCGCCGAGTGCCCGGTCCGCATGGCCTGCGAGGTGGTGCAAACCGTCGCGCTGCCCGCCGGCCCACTTTACATCGGA
>JAKAFO010000381.1 GCA_021819735.1 Deltaproteobacteria bacterium | reverse complement strand
CCGGGCGATGTACTATCCGGTTTGGTACACGGAGCCGCAATCGGAGACCGCGGCGGCCCTGGGATTCGATCAGGGCTCCGAAACGGCACGGCGGGCGGCCTTGGAAACCGCGATGGCCAGCGGCCTGCCCACGGCCACCGATCCGGTGAGATGGGTGAGCCATGCGGAGAACCCGGATAGCCTGCTCATCTTCCAACCCTTTTATTTCGGCGATCGTTCGTCGCGACACCTGCGGGGCTTCGGGCTGGCGGCCATCAACGGTGCCTCTTTTCTGCAGACGGCCCTGGCCGGCGGTCTGGCGGACAAAACCCCTACGGTGGTCGAACTCTACCAGAACCTGGCGGGACAGAATGCGCGCTTCATTGCCGCTTCCAACGCCCAGCAGGGACCGCTATCGTCAACGGTTCCGGGGGTCTGGACGCCGGCCGATCCCCGGCACGCCTCCCTTTGCATCGGTTTTCCGGTGTTTGCCTTCGGCCAGGCCTATACTCTGATCGTTCATCCCAGCCCGGCTTTTCTGGCCACGCTGCCCGCCGGGGCCGGCTGGATCGCGCTGGGGGTGGGGCTGCTGCTCACGGCGGTGGTGAGCGCCTTTGTGCACTTTATGCTGCGCCGGAGGGACATTCTCGAGGCCCAGGTGCAGGCGCGCACCGCCGAATTGCGGGCTACCTTATATAGTATCGGCGATGCCGTGGTGACCTCCGACATCCACGGCCGTATCCGGCAGATGAATCCGGTGGCCGTGACCCTCACCGGCTGGTCGGAAGCCGAGGCCCGGGGCAAACCGCTGGAAGAGGTGTTGCGCATCAGTGGGGATCGGAACGACCAGGAGCCGAACCTGTTGGCGCGCGTGTTGGGCGGTAAGGGACCGGAGGGGCTCAACGGCGACGATGCCTGGCTCATGGATCGCCATGGCGGTCGCCAGCCCATCGATTACAGCGGTGCGGCCATCCGCGACGAGCGCGGCGAGTTCGGCGGCGTGGTGCTGGTATTGCGCGACATCAGCGAACGCAAGGAGGCCGAAGCGGCTCTGCATCAGCAGAACGACCTGCTCTGGCGCATTACCGATACCAGTCCGGTGGGCATCGTGGTGGCCGACACCAAGGCGCGCATCACCTTCGTCAACGGCACTGCCGAGACCATCCTGGGCCTCAGTCGCGAACATCTGACTCAAAAGAGCCACGAAGATATCGACTGGCGGATCTTCGATATCGAGGGCAAATCCCTCAATAAAGAAGATTTGCCCTTCCCCAGGGTGCTGGCCGCCCAGGGGCCGATCTCCGATGTCCAGTATGCCCTGGACCGACCGGACGGCCGGCGGGTCCTGCTCTCCATCAACGGGGCACCCCTGCGCGATTCAGCCGGTAAGATCACCGGCGCGGTATTCTCGCTGGCGGACATCACTGCCCAGCGGCAGTTGCAGGAGAGCTTTCTCCAGGCCCAGAAGATGGAATCGGTGGGCCGGTTGGCCGGCGGCGTGGCCCATGACTTCAACAACATGCTCAGCGTCATCAACGGGTATTCCGAAATGCTGCTGGCCCGGATGGCGCCGGACGACCCCAGTCGGGCGGACCTTAAAGAGATCCTGGGCGCCGGGCAGCGTTCGGAACTCCTGGTGCGACAGCTCCTGGCCTTTGCCCGCAAGCAGACCATCGCCCCGGTACGCCTGGACCTCAACAAAACCGTGACCACGACGCTCAAGATGCTCTCCCGGATCATCGGCGAGGATATCCAACTGGTCTGGGCGCCGGCGCGCAACATCTGGCCGGTGCGTATGGACCCCGCCCAACTGGATCAGATTCTCAGCAACCTGGTGGTCAATGCCCGGGATGCCATCTCGGGCGGGGGCGGCAAGGTGACCATCGAGACCGGCACGGCCGTCTTCGACCAGGATTATTGCGATGCCCATGCCGGATTTCTACCCGGGCACTATGCGCTGCTGGCCGTCAGCGACAACGGGTGCGGCATGGACCGCCAAACCCTGGCACATGTGTTCGAACCTTTTTTTACCACCAAACCCCAGGGGCAGGGAACCGGACTGGGCTTGGCCACCGTTTACGGCATCGTGCGCCAGAACAACGGTTTCATTAATGTTTACAGCGAGCCGGGCCAGGGAACGACGGTCAAGATCTACCTGCCCCGGTTCGATGAAGAGCCCGCCGCCGAGACCCAGGTCAAGGGCTCCGTCGACATGCCCTCAGGCACCGAAACCATCCTTTTGGTGGAAGATGAAGAGGCGCTGCTCAAGCTGGCCGAACTGCTGCTCAAAAAATTGGGTTACACCGTTCTGGCCGCCGGAACCCCGGAGCGAGCGATGCAATTGGTCCAGGAATATGGGGGCCCCGTTCATTTGTTGATGACCGATGTGGTGATGCCCGAAATGAGCGGCCGGGACCTCTGGCAGCGGCTCAGCGCCCTGCGGCCGGAACTCAAATGCCTGTTCATGTCCGGTTACACCGCCGACATCATCACCCATCACGGTGTCTTGGAGGCGGGCGTCCATTTCCTGCAAAAGCCTTTCCAGGTGCAAGTCCTGGCCGCCAAACTGCGCGAGGCGCTGGACACCTGAATCGATCCAGCGGCTGGCAGCCAACGGAAATCAGCACACCGCCAAGGCTGAACCCCCTGCCATAGAACTTGCTGCCCTACCCGGACACCCCAATTGCGCTTTTAAGGCCTGTGATTAAGGTTCTTAAACACGGACCTGGTCCGACATATCGCGCAGACCGCGGGTATGAGGCTTATAAATAAAGGAGGCGTGCAATGAAATGGATTACCCGCTCCCATGTGCATGTGGATCGCGTGGCCTGTCCCTGGCTGATCCGGCGCTTTATCGATTCCGAGGCCGAATTTCTCTTCGTGCCCAAGAGCAAAGTGCTGGAGATCGCCGCAAAAGAGGGCGCCATTGCTTTTGATACGCCGGGGGCCGAACTGCATCACCGCGACCGGCTGTGCACCTTCGATGTGATCGTCAAAGCGTACGAATTGACCGATCCGGCCCTGCTGCGCATGGCCAAGGTCGTCAATGCCGCCGATACCGACCATCTGGAGGCCGATCCCTTGGCGGCCGGTTTGGAGGCCATCGCCGTGGGTTACGGCCTGCGCTATCCGGACGACCTGGAAAACATCGAACGGCAGTTTGAGGTCTACGATGCCCTTTATGCCTGGTGTCGGTTGGATGTCGCCAGGCAGTAATCGAGGCGTAAAACCATGGCCATCGACCTGAACATGACCACCCCTGTCGCCCGGATCTCGGGTTTTCTCGGCCTGCAACGCGGCACCATCGGCGTGCTGGCCGTGGTGGTGCTGGTGGGCATGGGCGAGCACATGGCCGAACGCTTCCTGCCCATCTATATAATCGCCCTGGGGGGCGGCGCCATGGCCATAGGCCTGCTCCAGGCCATGGACAACCTGCTCTCGGCGCTCTACGCGTTTCCCGGCGGATACCTCTCGGATCGCCTGGGCACCAGGCGCGCCCTGCTGGTGTTCAATCTGGTGGCCATGGCCGGGTTTGCGCTGGTGCTCCTGATCCCCACCTGGCCGGCGGTGCTGGCCGGCGCGGTGCTCTTCATCTCCTGGTCGGCCATCTCGCTGCCCGCCACCATCAGTCTGATCTACAAGGTATTGCCGCGCAACAAGCGCACCATGGGGGTGACCATGCACTCGCTGGTGCGCCGCATCCCCATGGCCCTGGGGCCTATTGCCGGAGGCCTCTTTATCGCGGTCTGGGGCGAGCGCGACGGAGTGCGTCTGGCCTTTGGTGCGGCCTTGGCCATGGCTGCGGTGGCCGTGGTGCTGCAGCAGCGGATGCTCGATGACGATCAACCCCATCCGGCAGCGGCGATGGCCGCCGGCCCAAATCCGGAGAAAAACCCGCTCAAGCTGCTGCGCGCCATGAACCCGGCCATGCGCGGCCTTCTGGTGACCGATATCCTGATTCGCTTCTGCGAGCAGATTCCTTACGCCTTTGTGGTGGTTTGGTGCATGAAGGCCATCGCCCAACCGATTTCGGCTGTGCAGTTCGGCCTGCTGACCTTCATCGAAATGGCCACGGCCGTCCTGATCTATATCCCCGTGGCCTACCTGGCCGACCGCGGCACCAAGAAGCCGTTCGTGCTGGTGACCTTTGGCTTTTTCACCCTCTTTCCCCTGGTGCTGCTCTACAGCCGAACCTTCGCGTGGCTGATCGTCGCTTTCGTGCTGCGCGGCCTCAAGGAGTTCGGCGAGCCCACGCGCAAATCCCTGATCATGGATCTGGCCCCGGACCACTGCAAGGCCGGTATGTTCGGACTCTACTACCTGATCCGGGATCTCTTCGTCACCCTGGCCGCCCTGGGCGGCGCGCTCTTATGGCAAATCAGTCCGGAGACGAACCTGATCACGGCGTTCGTCTTCGGCGTCATCGGCACCATCGGGTTCGCGGTGTTCGGCCGCGACTTGCCGGTGCCTTCACCCGTAAACACTAAGGAGGCCCCCCATGGCCGATCGTAAAAAAGATAAATGGTTGAAGGTATTCTGCCCGGAAGACGCCTGCCTGGTCGAAGAAGAACGCCTCGACCTGCCGACACCCGCCCAAGCGGAAGAGCAGAGCGAATGGCTGGAGATCTTCTGCCCCG
>JAKAFO010000380.1 GCA_021819735.1 Deltaproteobacteria bacterium | reverse complement strand
GGGCCACGGACAAGGCCATTCTGGAGAAGGCCACCGACGGCGGGGTGGTTACGGCCCTGCTGCTGCATCTCTTCGACCGCGGCCGCATCGACGGGGCCATCGTCACCCGCCAGACCGGCCCCTTTCAACGGGCGCCCTTTCTGGCCACCAGCCGCGAAGAGATCATCGCCGCGGCCGGCTTTTTCTTCGATACCTCCCACGGCATGAAGCAGTTCAGCGAGCAGTACATGACCTACTCGTCCATCGAAGAGTTCGATCCCATGGTCAAAAAAGGCCTCAAGCGCGTGGCCCTGGTGGGTACCCCCTGCCAGATCAACTCGGTGCGCCGCATGCAGGCCATGGGGCTGGTGCCCTCGGATGCCATCAAGCTTTGCCTGGGGCTCTTCTGTTCGGGTAACTTTGTCTTCGGCGAGGCCGAACGGGCCGAGCTGGCCGAACTGGGCGGGTTCGACTGGGCCCAGGTGCGCAAGGTCAATATCAAGGATGCGCTGCTGCTGCATCTGCATTCCGGCGAAGTCAAATCGATTCCCCTGAACGACCTTTACGCCATCCGGCGCTACGCCTGCCAGTTTTGCTCGGACTATGCCGCCGAGTTTGCCGACATCTCGTTCGGCGGCATCGGCGCGGCCGAAGGCTGGACCACGGTCTTGACCCGCACGCCCATAGGGCGCGCCAGCCTGGCCGATGCCAAAGGCAGCGGCAGCATCGAAGAGTTCGATTACAAGCAGAATGCCAGTTATGTCACCGACGCACTGGCCAGCGTGCGCGGCGGGTCGGCCCAGAAGAAGAAAAACGCGCGCCACATCCGCCGCGGACACAGCCCGGCCCCGGTCTCCCTGCGCGAGTAGAAACAGGCGCAAGGCCGCGGGTCCGCACATGTACGATCGCCACGAGGAGGCTATATGACCGTAAAAGTTGCCAGTGATTGGCTCAATTCCTGTTCAGGCTGTGAAATCTCCATCGTCGATATGGGCGAGCGGCTGCTGGACGTGCTCAAGGTGGCGCAGTTCGTCCATCTGCCGGCCCTCATGGATCACAAGTACTTCGGCCAGGGGGGCACCGGAAAGCACATCGAGATCCCCGAGGCCGATGTGGGCATCCTCAGCGGCGGGTTGCGCAACCAGGAGCATGTGGAGGTGGCCGAGGCCTTTCGCAAGAGCTGCAAGATCATCATCGCCCTGGGCACCTGCGCCACCCATGGCGGCATCCCCACGTTGGCCAACAGCTTCACCAACGAGGAGATCAAGCAGCGCTACTACACCACCGAAACCACCGACGCGCCCGGCGCCTTCCCCAGCGAAGGGCTGCCGCCGCTGCTCGATTCGGTCCTGGCCCTGGACGAGAAGATTAAGGTCGATATCTACATGCCCGGCTGCCCGCCCCACCCGGACCATGTCTTTTCAGCCCTGGTGGCCCTGGTCGAGGGCCGGATGCCGGTCCTGCCCGACAAAAGCGTTTGTGACACCTGTCCCACCCGCCGCGAAGGCAAAGGCCAACTGAAAAACGTGCGACGCTTTCTCCAGGCCCCCGAATATGGCAAGCCTGGCGAGCCCCTCGACCAGATGCGCTGCCTGCTCGAACAGGGCTTCATGTGCATGGGCCCGGTGACCCGCGGCGGATGCGGCGGCGACGGCATCCTGCCGCGCTGCGTCTCGGCGCGCGTGCCCTGCCGGGGGTGCTACGGCCCGGTGCGACCCAACGGCAATCAGCGCCTGGACATGCTCAATGCCCTGGCGTCCAACGGCATCGATATCGGTTCGATCCCCGAGAGCATCTCCATGCTCCGGTTTTCCGGGGCGCACGGTTTACTGCGCCCGGCCCAAAAATAGAAGGAGGCCTGCCCCATGTCCCAGACCATCACCATTCAGCCCATCACCCGCATCGAAGGCCATGCCTCCATCGGCATCACCCTGGATGACAGCGGTAATGTGGCCGATGCCCGTCTCAGCTACATGTCGCTGCGCGGGTTCGAGAAGTTCATCGAAGGCAAACCGGCCGAGGAGATACCGCGCATCGTCAGCCGCATCTGCGGCATCTGCCCCTGGATGCATCACCTGGCCTCCAACAAGGCCGTGGACGGCTGCTTCGGGGTCACTCCCACGCCGGCCGGCAGCAAATTGCGCGAACTGATGCAGACCATCGCCCATGCCGAAGACAAACTGCTGCACTTCTTCTTCCTGGCCGCCGCCGACTTCGTCATCGGCCCCACGGCCGACTATGCCGTGCGCAACGTCATCGGCATCGCCCAGGCCAATCCCGAGCTGGCCACCCAGGTGGTCAAGACCCGCCAGATGGCCAAGATGATGCTCGACAAATTCTCGCGCAAGACCATCCATCCGGTGGCCGGCGTGGTCGGCGGTTTCGCCAAGCCGCTGCTGGAAGAAGAGCGCAAGGACATGCTCGACAAGATGGGGCAGATCCTGGATTTCGCGCTCTTCACCATCGACTTCGCCAAAAAGGGAATTTTTCCCCAATACATGGAGGCCATTCAGACCCTGGGGGTGATCAAGACCGGCTTCATCGGTACCGTGGATGCCCAGGGCGCCCTGAATCTCTACGACGGCAAACTGCGTCTCATGAAGGCCGACGGCAGCTTCACCGATTTTGCGGCCCAGGATTACGCCAACTACATCAGCGAGCACGTGGAACCGAACTCCTACGGCAAGTATCCCTACGCGCGCGCCTGGAACGAAGGCTTCTCAATGGACCTGGAGCACCCCAAAGGCATCTACCGGGCCAACACCCTGGCGCGCATCAACGTGGCCGACAAGATGGCCACGCCCCGCGCCCAGGCCGAACTGGAAGAGTTTCGTTCGCTCTTCGGTCGCCCGGCCCAGGCCACGCTGCTCTACCACTACGCCCGCCTGATCGAAGAGGTCTACGCCTGCGAGCGGGCCATCGAAATACTCCAGGACCCGGAAATCACCGATCCCAACGTGCGCGCCAAGGTCGAACCCAAAGCCGGTCGCGGCGTGGGCTGCGTGGAAGCCCCGCGCGGCACCCTGATCCACGACTACACCACCGATCAGAACGGCCTGATCGCCCACGCCAACCTCATCGTGGGCACCACCCACAACCTCGGCCCCATGAACATGAGCGTCAACCAGGCCGCCCGCGCGCTGATCAAGGATGGCAATGTCAACGAAGGCATCCTGAATCAGATCGAAATGGCGGTGCGTGCCTACGACCCCTGAATTAGCTGCGCAACGCATCGCCTGGATGGCGATCACGGCTTCACCGTTACCGTAAAAGACGCCCAGGGCAACCTCGTCCGCCGCTGGCCGCATTAAATCCCCCTCCCACCATGAAAAGAAGGGGCGCTGGAAACAGCGCCCCTCCTGCTTCTGAATACTTTTCCATATAGGCCGACGGTTTCTTACCCAATCTTAAATTGGCCCGATTTGAGGTCGACCATTGTTGGTATCGGTAAATTCGTAATGATTTCAAGGCAACGCTTGACATTTTGAGACTCATAGATGATATATCAAGTGATAAATCGGGCATTATGAATGGTGCCGCCAGTCAATCATAAGATTTATCAAGGAGAAATCCATTGAAGGCTCAACACAGTATGGCCAGGCTGGTCCGGGAGCTTCGAGAGCTCACCGGTCTGACTCAGGAAAAATTCGCGGCCAAGCTCGGCGTGACCTTCCCCACGATCAACCGCTGGGAGAACGACCGCGCCAAGCCGTCGCCGCTGGCGCTGGAGAAGATCGAGAGCCTGCTGCGCAGCCTGGGGGATAAGGGCGAGGCCCTGCATAAAGCGTATTTTGGGAAGGAAGCTTGATCATGGCCCAGCTTGAACACATAGAGGCCATTGAAAAGCGGCTCTGGAGCGCGGCGGATACCCTGCGGGCCAACTCCAACTACGCAAGCAACGAATATTTCCTGCCGGTCATGGGTCTGGTCTTCCTGCGTCACGCCTACAGCCGTTTTCTTGGCGTAAAGGATGCCATCGAGGCGGGGCTGCCCTCTCGCGGCGGCAAAACTAGGCCGCTGACCAAGGAGGATTTCTCGCAGAAGAGCGCCATTTTCTTGCAGCCCAAGGCCCAGTTCGACACCCTCGTGGCCCTGCCCGACAGCGCGGACCGCGCCAAGGCGATCATCGACGCCATGGAGTCCATCGAGGTTGACTACGAAAATTTGCGCGGTGTGCTACCCAAGAGCGAGTATCAGGAGCTCGACAACGCCGTGCTCGGCCAGTTGCTGCGCACCCTAAACCCCGAGGAGCTCAAGCGCGTCTCCGGGGATGTCTTCGGCCGCATCTACGAGTACTTCCTGACCCAGTTCGCCGACCAGAAAGCCCACGACGGCGGCGAGTTCTTCACCCCGGTCTCGCTGGTCTCGCTGATCGCCAACGTCATCGAACCGGCGAGCGGTACGGTGCTCGACCCTGCCTGCGGCTCGGGCGGCATGTTCGTGCAGAGCGCCCGGGTGGTCGAGCGGCGCCACGAGAACCCCACCGAGAAGCTCACCTTCTACGGCCTGGAAAAGAACGCCACCACCATCCGCCTGGCCAAGATGAACCTGGCGGTGCACGGCCTTGAAGGGAACATTCAGAAAATTATCACCTACTACGATGACCCTCACGAATTGTTGCGCAAATCCGATTTTGTCATGGCCAAT
>JAKAFO010000379.1 GCA_021819735.1 Deltaproteobacteria bacterium | reverse complement strand
CAGGCTCTCCCCGGGATACCCGACCATAAAAAAACACCAGGTGAGGATGCCGGCCGCGTGGGCCTCGCAAAGGACCCGCCGGGCGAGTTGAAGGTCGATGCCCTTGCGCATGCGATCCAGCGTGCGCTGGCTGCCGGACTCCAGGCCGAAGAGCAGCGCGTGGCACCCGGCCGCGGCCGCCTGCGCCAGGAGCGGACCGGTCAGGGCCGGTTCGAGGCGCATTTCGGCCATGAAACGGATTGCTTCGCCGGGGTCAGCCCGCAGGCCCTGGCTGAGCGCTCGCAGCGTGGCCACGGGCAGGGCGTCGTCCACGAAGAAGAAGTGCCGAACGCCGTGACGCCCCCGGAGCACCCGCATCTCTTCCAGCACCTTGGCCACGGGGCGCACCCGGTGAGCGCTTACGTGGTGGAAGTGGTCGCAAAAGGCGCACCGGCCATAGTAGCAGCCCCGGGACGCCAGCAGGGGCAGACAGCGCCGCGGGCTCAAATACTGCTCGATGGGCAATCCCGTGAAGTCGGGGGTCGGGATCGCGTCGGCCGAAAGGGGCATTGCACCCCCCAAGGGCCGAAGCGGCGGGGGCACCCCGTCCGCCAGGGCCAGCACCCCTTCCACCCTGCCCGGATCGCGCCCTTCCGCCAGGGCCGCGACGATCCCGGCCAGGGGGCGCTCCCCTTCGAAGGGCACGAGCAGATCGATGTCTTGCATCAACTGCCGCGCGCCGAGCAGGCCCTCCAGGAGATGGGGCACGAGGCTGCCGCCCATCACGATCCGCAGCCCGGGAGCGCGACGCTTCAAAAGGCGCGCCAGCGTGAAGAGCGGCACCAACTGCCCGCTCCAGGCCAGGCCGAGGCCCACCAGGTCGTAGCCCGCCAGGCGCGCCACGTGGGGCTCGAAGAAGACCGCGAAGGGGTTTTCGGGGTCCTCCACCCAGCGGCTCAGGGCCTGGCTGGATGCGTCCCAGCCGGGCAGGGAGAGGTTTTTCAAGGAGAGGGCATAGCCCGTATGGACGCGGCCGAAAAGGGCACAGGCATCGGCCACCCGGTCGAGGGCCCAGGCGTAGCGGGCCGGGTCCCAGGCCCGGCCGTCGAGCAGCGCGAGGGCTGCGGAGATGTTCTCGGCGAGCGCCGCCAGGTAGGGCGCGAGGGCCGGGTCCTGAGCCGGCCCGCCGCGCTTTTCCAGGAGCTGCGCCAAGGAGGTCACGCCGTCGCCGGAGAGCAATTGCCGGTAGAAGGCCAGGTTGAGGTCCAAGAGATCCGCCGAAACCCCGAGGCGGGTCTGAAGGTAGCCTTTGAGCATGGGCAGGGCCATGTGCGGCATGGCCGGCTCGCCTTGGGGCACGAAGACCAGCGCCACCCTAAGCAAGGCCGTCATGGCCGGCCTCGTCCAGCACGCTTCTGATCTTCTCGGCCAGATCCTTCTTCACAATGGGTTTGTAGGCAAAGGCGCGGATGCCGATCTGGTTGGCGAGGGTGTCGGAGATCTTGTTGCTGTAGCCGGTGCACAGGATCACGGGGAGATTGCGCCGAATGCGCATCAGTTCCATGGCCAGATCGGCGCCGGTCATGTTGGGCATGGTCATGTCGGTAATCACCAGATCGAAGTCGTGGGGCCTGGAGCGGAACAGGCTCAAGGCTTCCACGCTGCTGGTGCGCGTGGTGACCTTATAACCGAGTTTTTCCAGCATCTGGGAGCCCATTTTCACGATGGCCAGTTCATCGTCCACCAGCAGGATGCGCTCGTTGCCGGTGGCCACGACCTCCGCTTCGGTTTCCACCGCGGCCTCGGACTTGGCGACGGGGAAATACAGGTCGAACTCGGAGCCCTTGCCCAGCTCGCTCTTCACGAAGATCTTGCCCTTGCAGCTTTCCACGATGCCGTGCACCATGGCCAGCCCCATGCCGGTGCCTTTGCCGGGCTCCTTGGTGGTGAAGAAGGGCTGGAAAATCTGCTCCATGTGTTCGGGGGCAATGCCGCAGCCGCTGTCGCTGACACTCAGCTTCACATAGTGGCCGGGCGCCAGGTTGGCTGCCGGGCCGGCGCCGTTGGCCGGCAGGCGCACATCGCTCAGGCTCACCGTCAGCAGCCCACCGCTCTTTTCCATGGCCTGGGCCGCATTGGTGCACAAGTTCATGAGGATCTGGTGGATTTGCACCGGACTGCCCATGATGGCCGCCTGGCTGGTGAGATCCGGCCGGATTTCAATGGTCGAGGGCAGCGACGACCGGATCAGTCGCAGCGCCTCGGCGGCGACGGAACGCACCTGGATCGGTTTCAACTGCTCGTCGGCTTGGCGGGCAAAGGTCAGGATCTGGCGCACCAGGTCCCGGGCGCGTTTGCCGGCGGTCAGCACTTCGCGCAGGTTGTCTTCCAGCAGCGTTCCCTTGGGCGCATCGTCCAGGGACAATTCCGTATAGCCGATGATCGAGGCCAGGATGTTGTTGAAGTCATGGGCGATGCCGCCCGCCAGGGTGCCGATGGCCTCCATTTTGTGGGCCTGGCGCAGCTCGGCCTCCATGCGCTTGAGTTCGGTGATGTCGGTGGCGATCTGGATCTTGACCATGCGGCCGTCGGTCCATTTCACGGCGCGCTCGTAATTGACATACCACCGCTGGGTAACCGGATTCTGTTCGTGCCAGACTTGGACCCCCGCGGGTTCACCGTTCGGGGCGATCAGCGCCGGGTTGCGGCAATCGTCGCAAGGGGCGCTTCGAGCGCGCAAGCTTTGCCAGCAGCGGGCGCCGGTCAGATCCCGGCCGAAGGTCTGGATGTGCCGTTTGTTGACGAACAGAATTTCATACGTTTCCAGATCGGCCACGAATATCGCGGCGTCGATGCTGTCGAGCACCGTTAGAAAACGTTCGTGATGCAGTTGCAGGTTGGCTTCGATCCGCTTGCGTTCGGTGATGTCGCGGTTGCCCACCCGGCGGCCCAGGAAGGTGCCCTCCTCGGCAAAGACCGGCTGGCAGTTATGGTTGATCCAGACCTCCCGGCCGTCACGGGTCGTGATGCGGAAGTCGAGGGAATCGCTCGGCGAAGCGCTGATCAGGTCCCGGCGCAGATGCTCGGCAATCGGTTCGCGGTCACCCATGTGGACGATGGAATGCAGCAGGCCCGGGTCCTGTACGAACTCTTCCATCGCGTACCCGGTAATGCGCTTGCACGAAGGGGAAACGTAGCGCAGGGTGCCATCGGGGCCGATCCAGTATTCCCAGTCGTAGTTGAAGTCGGCCACGATGCGGTAGCGCTCCTGGCTCTGGCGCAAATGGGCGCTGACGCGCTGCTCGTTGGCCAGCACTTTTTTGAGGCCATTGAGCATGAAGGCAGTGGTCGTGGTCACGAACGCGTTGAGCAGCATGAAGTTGGCCGTCAGTACCAGCCACTTTTGCAGCGCATTTTCCAGAACGAGGGCCCACTCCAGCACGTCGAAGGAGATCAGCACCGCGATGCTGCCCAGGGTCAGGGCGTTAAGCACCAGGGTCCACAAGGCCGCGCCCATGCCGATGATGGTGCTCATCATCACCGAGACGCCGAACAACCAGATATAACCGCCGCCGTTCAGGCCCAGCAGCAGCGATATGCCCACGCCCAGGGCATATAGGCTGAGGCAGGCCAGATAGCCGCGGGCCTTGAACGACAATCGCCGGGCCAAGAGCGCCACCACCATGCTCGCATAGGCGGCGCAGTCCACGATCATGACACTGATGAATCCTTCTTTGTGAGCCAGGAACAATGAAGGGATCAGGGCCATCGGACCCAGGGCGCTGCACAGAAAGCACATGATGAACAGGATGCGTTCCTGCCAGAAGGCCAGCGGATCCTTGCTCCGCAAGTCGGTGGGCAAGAAGCGGCCTTCCAGTCTGGTCCAGTGGGCTTTGAAGTTTTCAAGACCGTTGTTTTTCAAGGGCGACCTTTCACCTTTAGCGGCTGGACCTTAACTACGGCGCGCTCGGGTCAAAGAGGCTTTTTGAGGGCATCGATTTTTTCCGTGTAGAACAAGGTAGCCCCCACCGGCGCGAAGGAAAGCAGGACAAGGTTGAGCACGGGAATGAGGAAGGGCAGGCCGAAGCCCAGGTGAAAGGCGAAATTTCGTTTTAAGAGCGCAAAACGCTCCGCGAAGGGAAGCATGCGCCGGGCCGGCACCAGATCGGTATTGTCCCAAGCCAGAAAGAGCGCGGCGGCCAGCGGGCTCAGCACGGTGAGCACCGGCCCCAGGGGCGTGAACCAACCGAGCACCAGCAGCAGCATGGAGATCAGTACGGGCAGCACGCCCCGCGGAATCTCCTGGCGCAGCAGATGGAAGAAGTAGTGGTACCAGGCAATGGCGGCACCGGTTTGCACCGCGCCGGTGCTGATGCGTTCGGTGATCTGGGACATGTGGTCCATGATCACGACGCTAAACAACACCTGGGCGATCACAAAGCCCACCACCGTGGAGATGGCCATCAGCACCAGCGCCAGCAGCCACGAGACCACGTGCCAGAGCCAGACGATCCAGGCGCTGTCGGGCCGGTTCCACATGAGGTTGAGAATTTCCTGGTAGTTGACCAGGATGAGGCCCGCCGCCGCCACGCTGATGACCACCAGCAGCGCGAAGCGCAACAGGCCCAACATCAACAGTCGGCTGGTGCGCAGACCCAGACGCAGCCCTCTGAAATTA
>JAKAFO010000378.1 GCA_021819735.1 Deltaproteobacteria bacterium | reverse complement strand
TCTGAAGCACATTCCGGATCTTCTTGGCGCCGGCCAATGGCCGCTGGAAGGCGATCACCCGCTTGAAGAAATCGATGCCCAGCAAGGTCGGCTCCCCGCCCTGCCAGACAAACTCGACCACCGGCGTAGGCTGGGAGGTGATGTAGTTAGTGATAAATGCGCGCAGGACCGCATCGGACATCCGGTACTGCTCCTTGGGGCCAAAGAGGGCCTTTTTTTCAAGGTAGAAGCAGTAATCGCACGCCAGATTGCAAACCGGCCCGATAGGCTTGGCCACGACGTGGATGCCCTGGGCAAGGGCTTCCGATGGTTTGCTTTTCTCTGCGTGGTTCATAAAAAATCTTTTGTTTTGGTCATGGCCGCCGGGAAGGAGCTGTCCCCTCTGGGGGCAGTTCCTTCCCGGCCCATCAGCGTTCTTTTACTTTACCGGCTCGATCTCACTCGGCCGCCAGGTCTTGTCGAACCACGGCTGGAGCGGGCCGTAGAGGCGCAGCAATGTGTTCCAGCCCTTGCCGGGAACAGTCTGCACCCAGTTGTTCTCTTTGCCGGCTGGCGGCTTGGGCCCGAAATAGACATCCACCGAACTGTCCGGATTGACCAGGAGCCCTTTGGTCTGGCTGCTGACCGCCGGCCACTGCTGGTCGTTCTGGAGCATCGAGCGGGTCTGGTTGTCGTACAGGATCACCGACCAGAAGTTGGCTACCGGGATGTTGGGCGGCAGGTGCAGCTTGTAGTTCTTGCTGCCGTCCAAGGGGTTGCCTTTGGCATCGACGAAGGCCGCCATATACTGCGACCCCTGCCCTACCATCTTGGAATCCATGGCCGGTGTGATACCTGTTGCATAAAAGAAGAAGAACGTATCCATATCCAAGAGGTGTACGCCATCTTGCTCAAAGGTATATCCGCTGGCGTTCATTGGGTTACACCAGGCGCTATTGCTATCCGGGTAGAAGTAGGCTCTTTTCTCACGTGACCGATACGTAACGGCACGGGCCGTTGCATCCCCCACGACTGCGGCTTCTGTCAGGATCGCCTTCATCCGCGCATCAGGGATAAATGGTTGACCTTTCCGAATACCAATGGATGCCCAGATGCCCAGCGTGGTCGGGTCAATCGATTCCGTCGGTTCCTCCTGGACCACTTGGTTGAGATATTCCCAGAACGGGTAATCGGCCGGACCCACCGTGTTGAAATCCCGTCCGGTTACATCGACAAAAGTCAATTTCGGCGGATTGGCCGCCTGGGACAACGGGTAGATCTTCGTGAACTGCTTGACCCGGTCCACGCCGGGTTTTGGATCGCCGTTCTCCAGGAAGGTGCGCCAGGCAATCCAGTTGCCGTACGTCGCAGAGCGCACCACAAAGTAACCCTGCGGGACTTCGCCCTTGTAACCGGGGGGAAGCAGCAGATACTTGCCGCCCTCACCCTTGTCCGGCCCCACCATGCCTATATCGGTGACAAAGCGATACCACATATCGTCCATCAACCCGAGGACCTTCGGCGGAACCTCAACAACCAGCGGACCGTTGCGCAGGTCCAGCCAGAACCAGGTGTATGGCGTGTTGTTGTTCGGGGTGAGGAAGATTGACCGGGCGTTCATCATCGTCTCGAAAATCGGCACGGTGGTGTTGTCCGGCCCCACTTCGCGAATCCCCTTGCGATTCGCCACCTGGTTCACAGGCGCCATCCCGAGCAGGTAGGCCTGCACGGCACGCTGGAAGTCCAGGTTATCGTAGAGCTTGTCGACGCTGGCCTTGTCCGGGAAGCCGTCGAAGAACTTCAGGGTGCCGAGGCGCGTATCGACCTTGTCCGGCATTTCGATGCCCGGCGGGATTTTGGTGGTCATTTTCATCTTCGGAGACACCGCCCATCCCGGCTGTACAAAGACTACAGCCAGCATGACCGCGAAAGCCGCTTTAAAACAGGCGTTTCTCATTGTCATTTTCCTTTGTTTAAATAGTACGGATAGGGAATTGTGGGCCGCCGCTGCATTCCAGTGGCGGCCCGATATGATTTTTACTTCACACTGACCGTGACGCGGTTGATCTTTCCGGTGAACTTGGATTTACTGCCGGAGCCGATGGAGGCCACGACCGGGGTGGCCAGGTCGATCCCTACGTCGGCGGTCTCGTCGGCGGAAAAGATCATGGGCTGGGTGCGTTCGATGCGTCCTTCGCCCACTTGGACATCGTTGACATAGAGCGTCGCCAGGCCGCCCTTGCCAACCCCGCCGCCGTCATAGGCAAATTCCAAGCGGATCGTCGCCTTGCCGGGCTTGAGCGTGTCTTTCGCGGCAATGGTGGTGCTCTTCAGGCCGACGAAGTTGTAATCGTAGGCCGGCCGGCCGTCCTTGACGTAAAGCGCCCAACCGCCGAAGCGGCCGCCTTGGACGATCAATGCGCCGTTGGCGCCCGCTGCGGGGATCTCCACTTCAGCGGTAATGGTCTTGGACTTGTTTTTGATGTTCAGGAAGACATTTTCGGTCATGCCCACCATGCCCTCGCCGAGGGTCAGCGAGGTGCGGCCCGCCATCAGGTCAGGTCGGCCGGCCAGCTCCGCATTCGCCCGCTCAAAGACGCGGTCATCGATGGGCAGCGCGTGGTTGCGCTCCGCCTCTTGCAGGAAAAGCGCCTTAAGCTCGGCGAGTTTCTTGGGGTACTTGCCCGCCAGGTTGTGGATCAGGCTGAAGTCGGTGCGCGTGTCGTACAGCTCCCAGGCCGATTCGTCCGCAAGCGGCCGGCGCGGCTTGGACTCCCAGGGCGCTTTGTGAATGGTGCGCGCGAACCAGCCGTCCTGATAGATCGCGCGGTTGCCGAACATCTCGAAGTACTGGGTGACATGCCGATCCTTGGCCGCGGCGTCGTCGAAGCTGTAGCGCATGCTGACACCGTCCATGGGCCTTTGCGCCACGCCATTGACCAACTTGGGCTCAGGCAGGCCGATGGCCTCGAGAATGGTCGGCGCCACATCGATGACATGGTGGAACTGGGTGCGCATTTGTCCGGCGGCCTTGATGCCCTTGGGCCAGTGAACGGCCAGGCCGACCTTGGTGCCGCCATGGTCCGAGGCCACCTGTTTGGTCCACTGATAGGGCGTGTCCAGCGCCACGGCCCATCCGGCTGCCATATGCGGGTAAGTTTCATGGCCGCCCCATTTGTCGATGAACTTGAGCATGTCCGGTACGGTTTCCTGCACGCCGTTGAAGTAGGTCATCTCGCTGAACATGCCGTTGCGGCCGCCTTCGGCGCTGGTGCCGTTGTCGCCGGCGACGTAGAAGATCAGCGTATTGTCGAGCTGGCCGGTCTCTGCCACGGCATCGATCAGGCGCCCAACCTCGTGATCGGTCATTTCGAGAAAGGCCGCGAATACTTCGAACTGGCGGGTGAAGAGTCGTTTCTCGTCGGCGCTTAGTGTATTCCAATCCGGAATCGCTTCAGGTTTCGGCGCCAGCCGGGTTCCCTTGGGCACCAGGCCGGATTTAATCTGGCGTGCCAGGATCTCCTCGCGCAGCTTGTCCCAGCCCTGGTCAAATTTTCCTTTCCAGCGCGCAACCCACTCTGCGGGGACATGATGCGGCGCGTGCACGGCTCCGGGTGCGTAGTAAACGAAGAAGGGGCGATCCGGCGTCAAGGCCTTCTGATACTTGACCCAGGCCACCGACTGGTCGGTCATGTCGGTGAGGAAGTGGTAGTTCGGGTCCTCGGGCACCTTGACCGGGGCGACGCCATCGTAGATGGAGGGTGCCCAGTGGTCGGTCTCGCCGCCGAGAAATCCGTAAAACTTGTCGAAGCCCTGGCGCGTCGGCCAGCGGTCGAAGGGGCCCGCCGTGCTGGCCTCCCAGGCCGCCGTTTCATGCCACTTGCCGAAGGCGGCCGTGCTGTAGCCGTTCAGGCGCAGCATTTCGGCCAGCGGTGCGACTTCATTGGGAATCTGTCCGGTGTTGCCTGGAAACGCCGTGCCGGTTTCGATGATGCCGCCCATGTTGTTGGCGTGGTGGTTGCGGCCGCTTTTCAGCGCCGTGCGGGTCGGCGAGGAGACGGCGGTCGTGTGGAAATTGTTATAAAACAACCCTCGCCGGGCCAGCTTGTCGAAGGTGGGTGTGGAAATCGGACCGCCATACGCGCCGGTGCCGGCGAAGCCGAGGTCATCGATGAGCACGATGATGACGTTCGGTGCGCCCTTCGGGGCTTTGACCTCAAAGCGTTCGGGAGGTGTCGCGTTGCGGACATCCAGCACGGTACTCGCCGGGTACTTGGGTTCCGGGATCGGCAGCGTGGTGCGATCCAGATCGGTCTGCGCGACGGCCGTGGCCGCGCAGGCCGTTCCCAGCGCAAGGCTGAGCATTCCATGGACGGCTTTACTTTTCACCTTTAATCTCCTTTTATGGTGCCTGCCAAGAAGGTTGCCGGGAGGCTCAAGAGGAAGGGAATGAATCTGAATCGACCCATCGTTGATGCTTCCCCCAAGCGCCGGCGCTTACTTTGCTCAAGGCTTGTCGACACTGATCGCAACCATTTCCGTAATGCGAAACACGACCCGCTCGCCCGCTTTGTGCTTTCCCAGGTCCACATCGTCGCGCACCTTGAACGTCTTGGTGGTTCCGTCCTCGAACCGCAGGGTGGCGGTGTGTTTCATCAGGTCGATGGAGGTGACGGTTCCGGTGATCTGGGTGGTTT
>JAKAFO010000377.1 GCA_021819735.1 Deltaproteobacteria bacterium | reverse complement strand
TCTTGAAAAGCCTGCGGACGAAGAACCGGGTCGAGTACCTGGGGCGCGGCCAGAGTGCCCGGTGGCGCAAGACCTCTGAATGGGAAATGGGTAATACCCAGTGAATTGGGTAATGAAATGGGTAAAGACTGTACTATCGAGTTTGCGCGATCCTGTTTTTTGCCGCTGGTGATGATGGCCCATTGCCGCCTTACCGTGAGGGCAGCAATCGACGAAATTGACGGATTTTACGCCCCCTCCGCCGGCCCCATCAACTCAGCGATATCCCTTACCGCCAGTTGGCCCTCCAGGCCCTCGACCTTGACCGCGTCTTCGAGCATGGTCAGGCAGTTGGGGCAGGCCACGGCCAGCACGGCGGCGCCGGTGGCGTGGGCTTCCCGGATGCGCATGCGGGCCGGGCTCTCGGCGCTGCCGCCCAGAAAATCGGTGAGATAGTTGCCGGCCCCGCCGCCGCAGCACAGGGCGCTCTTTTTGTTGCGGGGCATCTCCACCAGCTCGACGCCGTCGATGGCGGCCAGAAGTTTGCGCGGTGCATTGTACTCCCGGTTCCAGCGGCCCAGCAGGCAGGGGTCGTGGTAGGTGACTCGGCTGGTGCCGGACAGGGCACCCTGGATCTTTTTTCCGCCCAGCAGGCGCGGCAGGATCTGGGTGTAGTGATACACCTCGAAGTTCCCACCGAAGCGGGGGTACATATGCTTCATGGCGTTGAAGCTGTGGGGCGACAGGACGACGATCTTGCGGACGCCGTGCTGGTGGAAGGTGGCGATGTTGCGGGTGGCGACGAGTTCCGCCAGCCCCTCTTCGCCCAGCATCTCGACATCGTTGCCGTCAGCCGTCTCGGCGTTGCCCAGCACGCCGAAGGCCACGCCGGCCGCTTTAAGTTGCGCGGCCACGGCCCGCGCCGCGAGTTGCGCCCGGGTGTCGTAGCTGCCTTCGCAGCCGACGTAGTAGAGATATTCCTGGCCCTGGAACGGTTCCAGGTTCAAGCTCTCCATCCAGGCGCTGCGGCGCTTGGCCGGCAGGCCGTAGGGGTTGCCGTGCTGCTGCACGTTGTGCAGGTAGGTTTTGACTTCTTTGGGCAGCAATCCCAATTCGACCATCTCGCTCTTGGCGGCATTGATCATGTGCACGATGTCGTCGTGGAAGGGCAGCGGGCACTTCTCCACACAGTTGTTGCAGGCCACACAAGCATAGACGATTTTGGCCAGATGGGGCGACCACTGGATCTCGCCGTTGACCCAGGCCCGGATGAGCCAGAGGCGACCGCCGGAAGAAAAGCTCTCCAGTCGAAAACGGCCGTAGGCCGGGCAGTTGGTGACGTCGCTCCAATCGGCCGGGAATTTGCAGTAACCGCAGCGGAAGCAGCGGTGGATGATATCTTGGTACTTGTAGTTCGCCAGTGCAACCATCAGGCCACCTCCCAGTTACCGGGGTTCATGATGCCGTTGGGGTCGAGCAGGGTTTTGACGCGCTTCATCAGGGCCAGGGTGTCGGGCGCCATGCGCGCCATGGTGAGCTGCTGGCCGTAGACCGCCGGTTTCCAGATGGTGCCGCCCAGTTCCAGGACCAGGTCGTCGGTTTCGTGCAGGGCTTTACGGGCATGGCGCACCGTTTCGTCGTCGGCCCGGTTGAAGGCATAGGACCAGGAGAACATCATGCTGTGGGCGCTGCCGATCACCCGGCCCAGAACGGTGTAGGGGATGTCGTGGGCTGCGGAGATCTGGGCCCCGCGGCGGTAGCATTGCGGATAGGCCGCCACCGGCATGATCGCCCCCACATATTCGAAGCCGCCGCCCTTTTTCCAGTCGGCCGATTTGCTGATGGCCGGCCGTTCGATCGCCAGGCCCGCGCCGCCGAGGCCGCCCACGCCGTCGCGGATGTACTTGGCCAGGCGGAGATCGAACATCAGGTGGCGCTTGAACTCCAGCTCCTCCTTGGAGTCGCCGCAGACGTTGATGCTAATGTGGTGCAGGCGGTCGGCCATCGGCGGGATGGCGCTGCTCCAGGCCACCAGGTCCTCGGCCATGCCCACATGGGTCAGGTCGTACAAGACTTCCGGGACCAGCTCCTCGTTGGCGACCACGAACAGATCCATCTCCCGGATCTTTTTGTACGGAAAGAGCCGCAACGACACCTTGGTGATGATGCCGGTGCTGCCGTTCCAACCCAAAAAGAGCCCCAGGTCGGGCAGGGGGTGCAGCGTGTACCAGCCCGAACCGATGGCGCACGAGCCGAAGGTGCAGATCTCGCCGGTAGGCAGCACTACCTCGAGGCCGTTGATCATGTCGGAGTTGAAGCCGTAAGGATGGGCCAGGTCGCCCTGGCCGTGGATGGCCAGGTTGCCGCCGATGGTGGCGGCTGGCGGCGCGCCCGGCTCGGAGTGCATCAGGTGCGGCGCGTGGTGGTGCAGGTGGGCCGTGAGTTTGCCGTGGGAACAGCCGGCCTCCAGCACCACATAGCGGGCCTTGACGTTGAGTTCCAGGATGCCGTCCATGCGCTTGAGGTCCAGGGCGATGCCGCCGCGCAGCGGCAGGGCCAGGCCGGCCAGGGACATGCCGCCGCCCAGGGGCACCACCGGGGTCTTGGCCTCGTTGGCCAGGCGCACGATGCGGCTGACCTCTTCGGCCGTCTTGGGCGCGGCCACATAGTCGGGGAATTGGGGTTCGGACGTGCCCAGGTCCTTGGAATACGTAAATAGCTCTTCGGGGCGGTTGGAAACGTACTCTTCGCCCACGATCCGCGCCAGCGCGGCGTAAACGCTATCCATGTCAACTCCTCCATCCATCCCAGAGATTATTTTTGACTCAACGTTTCCGTGCTCATTTGGCGGGCTGCTCGCCGATGGCCAGGCGGCACAGATCGCTCATGAAGATGGGCATCAGGCCGGCCTCGGCCACCTGCTTGCCGATGGTCTGCATGCAGGCCGGGCAGTTGAAGACGCACAGTTGGGCGCCGGCCCGGCGCATGTCGTCGATATTCTTCTGCTGCAATGCCAGGCAGAAGCGGCGGCTGTCTTCTTTCTTCTGCCCCATGATGGTGCTGCCGCAGCACAGGGCGTTCCCATCGACATACTCTCTTTTGACGTGGGTCACACCGATCAGATCGAAGATTTTGTCCACATAGGCATGCTTGTCCGATGAGAGCCGGGAAGAGCAGGGGCGCTGGTAGGCGACCTTGTACTTCAGGGGCTTGATCTCCTGCTTGAGATTTTCGAGCCGCTCATAAAGGTATTCGAATAGGTGCACCGATTTGAAGGGCACATCGATGCCGAAGGCCGGGGCATAGGAGGTATAGGTGCCGTAGCACTCGTCGTGGAAGTGGACCACCTCGGTGGGTTCGTGGGCCGCGATGGTCCGGATCGTCTTTTCCAGGCGGTCGTTGATCACGGAGATGCGCCCGAAGTGCAGGTACATCAACTGGCAGAAGTAGTGGAACATCTTACGCGGGTCGGTGGAGATAGGGGTCAGGCCCTCGAAAAGCTTCCCCTGGGCCATCTTGCCCAGGGCCGAGAAGACTCCCATGTTCAGGACCGGCCCGTGGACCGGCGTGATCTCCGGTTCTCCCCGGAACGGGATGCCGACCTGGATGCCCCGCTGGACGAGCGGATCGGGCAGCGGCAGGATATCCAATTCTTCCTGGCGGCGGACGATGAGGTAAAAGGGGTGATTGCCCAGGGGGCAGTACTCTTCACAGGCGTAGCAGGTGACGCAGTCGTGCAGCACGCGGGAATCCCGGCCGTCGATGATCTTTTGCATCTCGACCTTGGCCGTGGCCGCGTCCATGTCCAGATACTGGCAGCGGGTCAGGCAGGCCTGGGTATCGCAGGCCAGGCACTTGTTCTCGTCAAAGCGTAGTGTGAACATGGCATCCTCCCACCGTGGGGTCGTCTACGGGCATCCTGAATCTACAACGGTCGTCCATCATCGGGGAACGCATCGAACGGCTGAATCGCCTCACATTTATCCCCCAACACGCCTACCGTTGATACGGTAGCGCAATCGTCCCTGAAAAGCCATAAGAGAGTCGGCGGCTGCCGGAACGATGGCGCAGGGCACCGATTTGTTCGTCATAATCGAACGATTCTCTCCCTGTTTGGGGCCAATCGATCCTGGCTTGGCATTTACCCACTTGGGCGACATGCGCGCCGCAAGCGCTTTGTACTTGATCGAAATGAACCGGTTGCGTATAGTTTCATTGCTATTTACAGATAGATGCGGTCCGCGATGCCGAACTGGAAAGCAACAAGGGAAATCATGGCGGCAGGATTATATCAGGTTCGGGTGGAGCCTGTTGAGATGGCGGTTGCGAAGCTATGATCAAATTACGGATTTTCGTGAGCTCCGTCCAAAAGGAGATGGCTGACGAACGACAGGCGGTTAAGATGCTTGTCACATCCAACCCTTTTCTTGACGAACACTGTGTTCCTATTCTTTACGAAGACGTACCCAGTATACTCAAACCTGCTCCCCAAGGTTACCTGAATGACCTATCGAAGTGCCAATTTTATCTGGTGATCATTGGATCGGAGTATGGGAAACGATTTAAGGGCCTTTCCGCTACTCACCACGAATATCATTTCGCCCGCGAAAAGGATATGCCGGTTCTGGCCTGTATTCGAGGGGACCACAAGGCCGAACGCGATACCGCTGTCCTGGATTTTATTGATGAGATTCGGGAGGACGGGCAC
>JAKAFO010000061.1 GCA_021819735.1 Deltaproteobacteria bacterium | reverse complement strand
TCGATCTCTTTGATCTGGCCCCGTAATTCTTCTTCCCGATCGGCCACGCGGCTGCGCTCATCGGTTTCAGCTTCCGCGGGCGCACCTGCCGTCACCGGCGTCGGAAGTTGCTCCCCGGCAGGCGAATTAGACCCGACCTTTGCCAGAAAGCGGACCGGATCGCCATCACTGCTGGTACGATAGACGATGGCATAGCTGAATCCCCTGAGCACATTTTGAAGCACTTGCAGGGCCGGCACGTTCTCGAAGTGCAGATCACGCAACTCCGTATCCAGCGGCGTGGCCACATAAATATCGGCCTCCAGCACTTCGGAAAGCTTTTCCAGCACGGCGCTCAGCGGGATGCACTCGGCATGCAGCCGGATCGTCGCCCGCGGGGGTGAGGTCGATGCGGCCTGCGTGACCGAAGGGCCCCCCATAAACAGCGCCACCATCATAACCACAAGGGGCGCCCGCCAAGGCAATTGTCCGATCTTCATGGATTTTACCTCCGCTCAATTGACGGCCCGGGCATCGTCGATGCGATCCAGGTAATCCTGAAGCAATTGTTCCAATTCCACCTTTTGAAATTGCAGCACCGGCTCTTTTACCAGTACTGAACTCCCAAGCTCGTTTTTCTCCACCCGGGCCACCAGTTCCCGGGCGATCTGGCTGAGCTTGACATTGTGAGCCCGATACCGTTGATTGTCCTGACCGGCCTGCTTGAGTTCGGCCTTCAGGTTCTGTATGTCTCCCTTGAGCCCCTTGTTTTCCGACGCCGCGATCTTCAGCGCCGCGGTCGTTTCCTGGTATTTTGCTTCCAACTGCGCTACTTCCTCGGTAAGCTTGGCCCCATTCGCCTTGAGATGTTCGCGCTCTGCCTCGCAGCTTTCGATGCGCTTTTTCTGTTCCCCTTCAGCCAGCGCCTTGAGCTCGGCCAGCTCATTTTCGGCTTTCTCCTTGTCCATGCGGGCCTGGCGGATCTGTCCTTCGAATGTCATGGCTGCGCGCTGCAGGCGGCCCACCTGGGCTTTCTCTTCCTTGTACTTTTCGTTCAGCAAGTTCGTCTTGCGTTCGCTCGCCGCCAGGGCCTCGGCCAGGGCGTCCCTTGATTTCTTCAGAGAAAGGCTCGACCACCCCAAGGTGCCGACGAGAAGCACGGCGACGACGATGACGATAACCCGCCTGGTCCGGGACGATATGCGCATGGACTCTCCCTTCGTTCTCTTGCGCCGGCATCAGAAGCGGGCGTTGAGGTCCACCTGCAGCGTGTCCACGGCCAGGGGCGGGCCTTCGATTTCATCGGAGGTCAGCCAGCGCGTTCGCAGCCAGAGGTTCTTGTACAGCCCGAATTCGAGCGCCGCGATCCATCCCTTGGCATTGGTGCCGCCCAGGTGGAAATCGGAGTCGGTGAAGGCATCCACCATGGCGTCGGCCTCCAGGTAGCGGTAGTGAAACGATGTGTTCCACTCCCCATACTGGGTGATCGTGGGGTAACCCACGCGGATGCCGGCCCGATACCCCTCGTCTTCCACGGGAATGTTTTCGATGCCGGTACGCTGGGAGACTTCATCCTGATCGAAACCGACGTTTTTAATGTAGGTGCCTTCCAGGATCACGTGCACCGGGTGGAAGTAGGAAAGATCGATCTCGCCGGTGATATCGACCACGTGGTATTCCGCTGCCAGGGCCGTCAGGATTGTACTATCAGGATCGATGTCGATGAGGGTGTTGCCTTTTTGCTGAAAAATGGGTGCACTGAAATCGTTTACGCCCGGTGCGGTCGGATCGTTGACCTGGCCGGAGATATTGCTGAAGTAGTAATAGGCGCTGGCCAGCTTAAAGCCGAAGCCGTAAAAGGGTACGGCCGCAAAGCCGAGTTGGCCGCCGTAGAGCCACTTGTCGTCGGTGGAAAGCTCCACCTCCTGGAGGGGAAAGGCGCCGCCGGCAAAAAAGATGTGCCAGCCGTTTTCCGCCAGGGTATCGCTTTGCAGACCCAAAGCCGCCCCTTCGAAGTTCAGGTCGTCATCCCACACCAGATCGGAGGAGAACCAGGGGTTGGGCATGCGGCCGCCGGTGAGACTGAGCTGGGGCACGCGGCCCCAGATGGGAAGCTCCGGCTTGAAGCTGTAGCGCAGCCAGTACCGGTCGAACACCACCGAATCCTTGTTGAAGTAATCGCCCAGGGTTTCGTTGGTGGAGACGGGATCGTCCTGATTGCCGGTGGCGACCCGGATGCCCATATCCACCTTGCCCACGTTGACACTGCGCGGATCGACGATCTTGGCCTTGAGTTCCAGGCGCACCCGGGCCCGGAAGCGGTCGCGGTCCTCGGTGGTGTTCAGCACCTCGTCGGGGGCGCTGGGGTTCAGAAAAGCGCCATTGTCCTCGTCGAAATAATCGGCCTGGTAGCGCAGGCGCAGATCGCCGCCCAGGGAGATGCGCTTGGCCCAGGCGGCATCCCGCGCGAAGTCGTTCAGCGGATCGATACGCTCTTTTTCCAGCCGTTCGTCGGCCCGCTGGTTGAGCCGGGTTTCCGTCTGGAGGGCATCGATTTTTTTATCCTGCACTTTATCCGTTTCCGATAGGTCGCTCCCCCCGGTGACCGTTGCTTCCCTCAACTCGGGGGGCGCAGTCAGGGTGCCTCGCTGTTTGATGGCATCGGCCTCCTCCGCGCTGATGATCCCTTTTTGGCGCAGCAGCTCGATGGTTTCCAGCAAGGCAGGGTCCGGGACCTGGCCAATTGGCGGCTCGGCCGCCCCCGGCGCCGCGTATAAGAAAAATAGGAGCAGCACCATTGTCCATGCATACTTTTGAAATTTTTGCTTAGGGTTCATCAGATGGTTGTTCCCTTCTAAATTGATATTTTTCGCTCATCCCTTGGAGGAGACCTTCAAGCGCATGGAACGAGGCATGCCTTCGGGGGGCGCCTCCTCGATCCGCACGCTGGCCAGCGTGGCCCTGAGCGCCTCGTCGATGCGGGGGTCACCCGATGAGCCGAAGAGTTGGTAGTCCACCACGCGGCCGCTGCCGTCCAACACGATTTTCACCAAGGCTTTATGATCGCCGTCCGGCAGCCCGCCGTTCTTGGAGAGGTGATCGTTGATCTTTTTGCGGATCTCCTCCTGGATCATGCGCGTGTACCAGGCGTAGCGCTGCATCATGGTGCGGTCGCCGCCGCTGCCGATCAAGGCCTGCCCGCCCTTCCTGCCCACCAGTCCGAAGCCGTCGCCGCTGCCGCTGCCTTCGGCATCCACGCCCAGGTCCTGGCCCGGCGGCGGTTCGTCCGGGGTCTGTTCGGTCTCTTCGGGCGCCTGTTCGGGCTCCACGATCTCTTCTTTCTTCTGTACTTCCGGCTCGGGAGGCTTCTCCTTGACGACCGGAGGCGGCGGCGGCTTGACCAGCGTGACCATCTGAACCTGGCGCCGGCGCTTCGGGCCTTCGTCGTTCAAAAGAAAATGGATGGCGCCATACGCCAAGCCGGCCATTATCACAGCCACGCCGGCCACGATGGACCAAACGGCTTTGGACGATTTCTTCTTTGTGGAAGCGTTCACGGGAGCCCCCTTTGCTTCACGACGGATCGCCTTTCGACCGCCGTCACTTCACCAGTTTCTGCGTCACCAGCCCCAATTGCGTGATCTCCAGGCGTTGCAGCAAATCGAGGATATCCACCACCCCCTGGTAGTACGCCTTGGAATCGCCCTTGATCACCACCGGCAGGTCGGGGTCCACGGCCTTGTGCTGGCGCAGTTGGGATTCCAGCTCGGTCATGGTCACCGGATAGGCGTCCAGGTAGATCTGGCCGTCGGCCATCACCGTGATGGCCTTGGTGCGCGGCTTGGTCAGGCTGGGGGCGGCGCTGGCCTTGGGCAGGTTGATCTTGATGCCCTGCACCGACGCGGTCACGGCGATGACGAAGACCACCAGCAGGGTCCAGGCCAGATCGAGCAGGGGCGTGACGTTGATTTCGTCCAAACCTTTTAGTTCGTAGAGATCCCTTCTCATGCGGCGCCTCCCTGGCTGCGTTCCATTTTCACGGCGAACTGTTCGATGAAGACCACCAGGTCGGCCGAGATTTCTTTCACGCGGCTGAACAGGTAGTTGTAGGCGAAAAGGGCCGGAATGGCCACCAGCAGGCCCGCCACGGTGGTGGCCAGGGCCGAGGCCACGCCCGGCGCGATGGCCGCGATATTGGCTTCGCCGGCCTCGGCCATGGCGGCGAAGGTGCTCATGACACCCCACACCGTGCCCAGCAAGCCGAGGAAGGGCGCGCCGGTGATGGACATGGTCAACATCAACATGCCGGCGTTGAGCCGCTTGGTCTCCTCGACGTAGGATTTCTCCAGGGCCGCCTTGAAGGTTTTCATCTCCATCTCGCCGGCCTCCCGGGCGCCTTCGGCTTTCTGCTTGAACACCTGACAGCCGCCATCGAAGAGCCGGAAGAGATTGGAATTGGCATAGCCGTTGACGGCATCGGCGGACGCCAACGGATCGTTCATGGTGGCGAATGCCGCCTGGAAGGATTTGTTCTCCTTGCCGGCCGACCAGAGCCAGACGCTCTTGTTCATAAAGACGACGGTGCAGGCGCCGCCCATGATGAAGATCACGCCGATGATCACCCAGCCGTCCAGGGTGATGTTGCGCACCACCTGGATGGTCGTTGCGATAAACGCGTCCAGTTGGCCGCCCCCGCCGCCTATTTCCGGCGGCAGCACATTCACCAGGGTCGCTTCGGCGCCCTGGGATTTGAAGGCGGCCCGCACCCAGTCGGGCGACCGATCGACATTGGCCAACTGGAGCTCGTCCAGATCGCCGATCAAGGCGCCTGTGCCGTCCGGCGCCGCGCCAACGGTGATCGGCCCGTCAACCGTCGGCAGCGGGATCGGCAGGTTCATGTAGTACAGTTCCAGACCATCCAGGTAGATGCCCATGCGGCCTTTGGAGCGGGCCGTAAAGGCCACATGGTGCCAGCTTTCCAGGGGCAGATCGAGGCACTCTTCGGTGCGAAAGGTCTGGCCGGCGGAATCGGTGACCTGAAAGCAGGCATGGGTGCCGTTGACCCGGACCTCGACGGCGCCGGCCTCCTGGCCCCGGCGGTGGAAGAGAACGGCATCCTGCTGGGGCTGGGCGATGCGAATCCAGGTGGAGAAGGTAACGGCCTCGCCAAACGCCAGCGATGGCGCCGGAGCGATGGTCAGATGGTCGCCGCCGCCATTGAAAGACATGCCGAGCCCGATAACCGCGGGCAGGCCCTGGCCCCCGGCAAAGTCGGTGATGTGATGGTTGAAGGACGAAGCATCCCGGGGGCCGCCTTCCAACTCACCCAGGTGGTAGACGGCCGTCTGGACGGTATCATAGGTGCCGGCGCTGTCCTGGCCGCCCACGGCTTCCTTGCTGCCGTAGTACATCCAGACGAAGTCGGTGGTCACGCCACCCGAGAGCCTGGGCACTTTTACCCAGATGTAGCCGACTTCGTCGATGGGATCGTACTTCTCGATGTGGTGCTTGAGCAGGGTCAGATCGTCGGCCGCCACGAAGCGGATGTCGTCGCCCTTTTGGTTGGTGTTGGCAAAATTGAAATTGCCCGAATGCAGACGGATCAGCACCGGCACATCGGTGAGGTTGCTCTTGACGTCGGCGCCGGTGGGCGAGGCGTCGAAGCCGATCTTGTTGCGATACTGCCACTTCTCGTTCCACCAGGCCATGGCCGGCGGGTGAGCCACGCCAAGCAAAATCCAAACGGCCAGGCAAACGACCCCTATGCCGCGCTTTATGCTGAACACCACTGTCGATCCTCCCCGTTTTTCGATATGCATCCGTTATGCTGCCAAGAACCCGCGCCGAGTCCTATTGGCGTGATTCGTCTTCATCCTCTTCGGATTCGCCGGGCTGGGCCGCATCGAACCCCACCACCTCCACGGCGATCCACTTGGGCACCAGATCCTTGGATAGTTCGCTCACATACTTCGAGAAACGATCCTGGGCGCTGCCGGTCACGTCCGCGGCCTCGCCCAGGCCGCTCGAATCGCCCAGGCTGCCGGCGCCGGCCAGGGCCCCCAGGCTGCCGGCCGCGGCCGAGGTATCGGGTACGCCCACGCCGGCGCCGCCCACGTCGATGTTCTGGGCATTGACCACGGAGACGGCCCCGAGGAAGACATTGGTGCCGGCAATGCCCGCCTCGCCGGCGTCGATCTCGCCTTCGGGGGCGAAGATATAGACATCCCCGGCGCTGGGTTCGCCGGCCGGACCCTCTGGGCCATCGGCGTCGTAGGTCAACGTACGGATACCGCTGCCCACAGCCGGCGGCTTGAAAGCGCGGATGCCGGTAATCGGATCCACCGAAACTTCCGGTGTGCTGATGGCGGTCTTGGAGCCCCGGCCGGCATTGATGTTGCCGGCATCGCTCCACATGGTGATATCGCCGCCCCAGAAGGTCATGACCCTGGATTCGTTGATGTTGATGTCGGCCCGGGCGAAGAGCGCCACGTCGCCGCCACGCTCGGTGTAGATGCCCGAGTTCTTCTGGCCGTCGCTGGAAAGAGTCGAGCGGCCCACGTTGATGTCGCCGCCGGCGATGACGCTAAGGTCGCCGTATTGACCGGCGGTGCTGATCTGGGAGTTGATCATGTTGACGGTGCCCACCCCCTCCGGCCGGTCGGCCAACAGGGGTTCAATCACCTCGTCCCGGGCCGCGGCCACTTGGGCTTCTGCTTCTTCCACGTCCCCTTCGGCCAGCAATTCGCTGTACCGCTTACCGAAGGCCGCCAGCCGATCGAAGAATCCCTTTACGCTCTGGGCCACGAATGTGCCGCCGTAGCCGGCGATGACGTAGACCGGTCCGCCGTTCTCGGACAGCGCCGGGTTGCGCGTGTTGCCCAACCCCTGAATGCCCTGGCTGGTGCCGAGGTCGATGGTGTTGCCGGCCTGGACCACCAGGCTGCCCGGGCCGCCGTGGAGAATGCCCAGGGTGTTGGCCAGGGTGCGGGTGGCGAAAACGATGTCCCGCCCGGCCGAGATGGTGGTCACATCGTCCGCAAACAGGTTCTGACCCTCGTAGAGGATGTC
Organism: Deltaproteobacteria bacterium; assembly: GCA_021819735.1. Lineage (GTDB taxonomy): Bacteria > Desulfobacterota > Desulfobacteria > Desulfobacterales > Desulfosarcinaceae > Desulfatitalea. The sequence goes on along the minus strand of JAKAFO010000061.1, from coordinate 13,114 downwards.
GCGGATATCCCTGCCCGCCGTGATCTCGGCGGCCTCGGGAAGGAACAGCTTGATGTCCCGCAGATCCCGGCCGGCGGTGATGATGGATTTTTCGCGATCCGCCTGGTGCACCGGCACGACAGCATGGGCATTGCCGAGAATCGTCTGGGTTTCGTTGGGTTGCCATCCATAGGCCGTGGCCTCGTCCAGGTCCGACATGAGCAGCTTGGTGGCCACGCCCTCCTCCTTGCCGAGAATGTCGTTGCCCGCGGCCAGCACCAGGTTGCCCGCGGCCGAGGGGGCCATGGCAAAATCGCTGGCAATGCGAATGTCGCGGCCGGCTTGGATGGTCATGCTGGGGGGCAGCAAGCGCAGGTAATCCACATTGTCCCCAGAAAGCTCCGGCCCGAAGACGCCGGTGAGGGTCACGTCGCCATGGGCCGCGGCCAGAGTGATGGCCGCATCCGGGCTGTAGGTGAGGTTGTACTGGGCGAACCGCCGTTTCATGGTGGGGTTGCTCACCGTGCCCAGGGTGATGTGGCCCTGGGCCTGGACCGTCACCCGGGCCGCGGCCAGTTCGATGGCCATGTCGCTGACCCGGCCGCCCACGTTGCCCTGGGACTGGAGCAGGCCGTCTCCCTGGTGCATCAGAAAGCGGCCGTCCAGATCGCCGCCGGCCCGGATGGTAAGATCGCCCCGGCCGAAGGTGCCGGCCTGGCTCATGAAGTCGCCGCCGCAGACCACCTCGAGGTCGCCGCCGGCCATGGTGGCCAGCCCCTCGGTGGGATAAACGCTGCCGCCGCCGTAGCTGGCGCTCCAATGGTTGAGTTGGGCCAGGTTCGCCGGATCGGCCAGGATATCCTGGTACTGCTCGTCCCAGGCCGTGTGGCCGACCACCGGCGAACTCACCGCGCCGGCCACCGACAGGCGGACGTCGCCGCCCCCGGCATAGTCCCAGTAGTCGGAACTTCCCCATATTTCCCAAAGCGCGGCGTAGTCCTGCGAGCCCTCGGGAAAAAGCCCCGCCTCGATGGCCGCGGCCATGATCTGCTGCCGGCGCGCGTCCGAAGGGGCATAGCGGCCGGTCGTTCGGATGGCACCCCGGTTGCCCTGGCCATCGGCGCTCAGGGTCAGATTCCCGCCCACGTCCAGGCGAATGTCGCCCGTAGCGCTCTGGATGACGCCGCCGGTGACGGTCAGGTTGCCGTTGACCCGGCCCTCGATGTCGCCGCTGAAGGTGGCCAGGTTGGCGCCCATGAAGTCGTTGATGGTCGGTGAAGAGACGGGGCGCGATCCGATGGTTAAGTTGCCGCCCACCGCCATACGCAGGGTCCCGTTCTCGCTGTAGACCGAGTTGCCGCCCACATTCAGATGCCCCTGGGCGTTGTTCACCCGCAGGAGATCGGCGGCGGCCAGGTCCGCACCGGCCACCAGTTGGATGTCCCAGGTATCGGGGCCTGCATAGCCCGGTATCATGGCGGTGGCGGCCGTGGGTTGATCGCCGATGGCGCCGCCGATGGTCAGAATGCCCGCCGAGCGCAGGGTCAGGATGCCCGGCGCCCCGCCGAAGCGCAGGCTGGTGAGGTCCAGGGTGCCGCTGGTGGCCAGATCGCCGTCGGCCGCGCTCCGGATCTCGATGCCCGGTCGGACGGACAGGCGCTCGGGTGCCACCCCCTGCAGGCCGGATTGCCAGGTCAGACCGCTCATGAAGGCTTGGGCATCGCCGGCCAGTTGGGCAAAGGAAGAGGCGTTCACCGAGGAGACATTCTCGTAGACGCGGGCCGCCTCCACCACCACCTGGTCCGCGCCGTTCACTCGGCCGGCCAGGGTCATGGCGATGGAGCTGTCTTGCCGGGGGGCGCGGAAGTGAACGCTGCCCCCCTGACCGCCGGCGCCGCCGGCCACATCGATGGCGGCCTCCGACCCCATGCGCATCGTCCCCCGGGCGTTCAAGCGCACCGCCCCGCCCGTGGCGCCCGCCGTTAGGGCTGTGGCGCGAATATTCCCCAGAAGATCCAGATCGCCGCCGGCGGACAGGCTGACCCGCCCGCCCGTGGGCGCCTCGGCCGCCAAGGTTCCGGCCATCAGCAGATTGCCCTGATCCGCCGATAGATTGATGGTGCCGGCCGAAAGGGTGTCGCTCCCGGCAATGGCCAGATCGCCCTGGCGCACGGCCAGGTCGAAGCGGTTGTCGAAGCCGCCGGCCATGGCCGCCGCAATCTGGCTGGAAGTGTCGGTACCTTCCAGGGCAATGATGCCCAGGCTGCCGCCCCGTCCACCGGTGGAGCGGCCTTCCATCCGGCCGGCGGCGGCTACGCGGCCCTGGGCCGCGCGCAGGGTGATGCGGCCGGCATCGCCGGCGCCGTTGCCGGAGACATCCATCAGCGCCCCTTCCTGGTGATCGATGCTCCCCCCTGCGGATGAAAGCAGGATTTCGCCGCCCGCGGCGCCGCTCACGAGGCCCGTGCTGTGCACCCGGCCGCCCGCGGCCACCACGACGCCATCGGTTGCCTCCGTTCCCACTGCCTCCAGAACCAGCCGCCCGCCGGCGGCGTCGATATCGGTGGCCACCGAGATGCGGTCGGCCGTGAGGCGCAGGTTGCCTTTCTCCCCTGGGTCACTGCCGCCGCCGGCGCCCTGCAGGTTCATGGCATAACCCTGGGCGTCCAGGTGATAATCAGCCGCCTGGTAGGTCAGCCCCGTCGTGCCATCGGCCCGGGCGGCAGACGCCACATAGGCCTGGAGCGCCAGACCTGGGGCGGTGACATCCAGGGTCGCGGCGGCTTGCAGGCTGCCCCGGCCCTGCAGGGTCATGGCCTCCCTTGAATCGAGGCGCACCTCGGCAAAGCCGTTCACTTTCAGATCGCCCGGGCCCAGCACCACCCGGCCGGCCGTCACTTGCAGACGGCCATCGCCCCCCTCCGGCAAAGCCTGGGACGGCGCGTGACTGTTGTTCAGCCGCACCGTGGCCGCCGTGAGCACTACCTGCTCCTGGGCCGTCAGGCCCTCGGCCGTCAAACCGGGGGTGTCGATGGTCAGGGTATCGCTCACCGCCAGCGAGGCGCCGTACATAAAGTGCACGCCGTTTTCTCCAACGAGTGTGATTTTGTCGAACCCTTGAAAATTGTCCCACAAGCCCGGGGTGAGGTAGATGCCCGGCACGGTGTGAGCATGGTCGTCGGCCACGACATAGAGATCGCCGCCGGCAAGGGTCAACAGGCTGTTGTCGGCGGAAAGGGTCCCATCCATTTGCATGTCGCTGGTGGAGAGCACCACCCCGTTGGCGGCATGCACGCGGGCCTGTTCTTCGATGCGCACCTGCCCGCCGGGGGTCAGCAATCGGACCTCGCCGATGGCGCCCGCGGCCTCCAGGGCGCTGCCCCTTCGCAGCAGGATCTGGTTGTCCGCGGAAAGCACCACCTGGTCGGCGCTCAGCCGCGCCCCCTCTTCCAGCACCACCGACCGGGTCACGCCGGCGGCCCCGATCCGCACCGTATCGAAGCCGGTGTCGCTGATGCGGGCGGCCTCCAGCAGCATGTTGCCCTCGGCGACGCCCAGGGCTGCCAGGGAGGTGCCCATATCCACGTCGGCCGGCAGTTGGGCCGCCGACCCGCCGATGGTGATCTCGCCGGCGTTCATGGCCAGCCGGCCGCCGGTGTACCCTTCCAGGGAGCTTCCGTAAATGGCGCCCCGCAGCACGGCCGTGCCGCCGTCGATGGTCACGCCGCCGCCCCCGCCCGCGGAAAGGCCGGCGGTCTGGAAGTAGCCCTGCTTGCGCACATCCTCGGCCGAACGCAAGGTATAGGCGGTGGTGGCCGTCAGATCGGCGCCGTTGCCGGCATGGGTGGCGGTGCCGTAGACCAGCCGGCCGCCCTGGGCGGAGATGGCGTAGGCACCGGGCATGACGCTTCCCGACACCTCGGTGAGCACCATGGCGCCCTCCAGGAAGGCGTACTCGGCGGGCAAGATGGTGTAGAGCCCGTCCGCGGCGCCGTTGCCCGAAAGATAGATGGCCTCGCCGGGCAGATCCACCCGCTGACCGGGGACCACCACGTAAGTGCCCGCCCGGGTCAAGGGGTTCTCGCTGCCGTCGATGCCCGCCAGAAAGGTAGTGCCGAAAATCTCATGGCCCGATCCGGAGACATCGATGCGCGACCCTTCCAGGGCGATCACCTCCCGGCCGTCGATCTCCACGACGCCCCGCAAGGTTTCTTCGACGGCGATGCCCTCCACATTGGTGGTGTTCGTTTTATCCGTCCGATACCAGGAGGTCTCGTTGAGACTGCCGAACTGAACATCCTCGCCGATCACGGTGGAAAGCTGACTCTCTCTGCCCAACAAGATGCGACCCTCTTCGGCCGCCAGCCGGATGGTTCCCAGGGGAGCGGCGATCACGCCCTTGTGGTCGATGGCGGCCGCCTCCACGGCGACACTGCCGCCGGCGGTAAAGCCCGACGGCACCGGCCGGCCCGAGTGGCGGGTCGCGAAGGTGCCGCTGGTGCGGAAGGTAAAATCGGCATCGGTGGCCGGCGTGATCATGGCCGAGGCGATGCTCAGGTCGGCTGCGGTGAGCAGCCGCCCCTCCCACTGGTCCTTGTAAAGCTCGTCGCCCAGGCGCACCAGGCGGTCGGCCCGCAGATCCACTTGAGCCGCCCCGGAGATGACCAGGCTGCCGTCGAGGTCGGTCCACTGGGAGACGACCCGCAGCGTGCCGTCACCCGTGCCGGCGCTCTGGGGCACTAAACCGTAACTGGCATTCGCCGCATCTCCCGTGTATTTTCCGGCCGTGTTGGCCAGGGTCACCCAGGGGGCATCGACGGTAACCGCCGCGGATGGGCCGAGCAGCAGCTCCGGCGCATCCAGAGTGAGGTGGCGGGCTACGGCGATATGCAGAGTTTCCGGCAGGGAGATGGCGCGCAGGGCGCTGAAGGCCAAATCGTCGAAACCGGCGGCCGTGAAGCGGTCCACCGTGGCGGCGTCCATGGCCAGGGCGTCGGTGGGGTTCAGCTTCATCAGCGAGAGCGAACCGCCGTTGAGCCCCAGTTGGGCATGGGCTTCGATTTGGCCGGCGGTGTTCAAATCGGTGCCGAAGACCAGGTTCATCCGGCCGGCCTCGGCCGCGGCCGTCACCGGCCGCACGGTGCCGTCGGCCTGGGGCAGCCAGCGCTGCACTGCCTGGGGCCCGCTCAGGTCGATGCGGCTGCCGGCCCGCAGGTCGATGGCGCCGCTCGCCGCCGTCAGGTTGATGATCCCGCCGGCCAGGGGGGTGTGGTCCATTCGGGGGATGCCGGCCACCACCGGACCTGCCGCAGGACGCTGGGTTCCTGGTACCGAAAGCCTGCCGCCATCGGCCAGAACGACGTCGAGGTACTTGGCGGTCAGATCGATGCGGCCGGCCGGGGCCGCAAGTTCGCCGGCGATGGTTACCCCCGGCCCCTCGGCCGAGACGGTGCCGCCGGTGGCGCTCGCCACCCGCGCGCCGGTCTGGACGATCACCCGGGCCTCCAGATTGTCGGGGCGCGCCTCCAGGGTAAACGGCGTATCTGTGCTGCCTTCTCTTCTTCTGCCTGCTTCAAGGGCCACGCGGGTGGCGCCCAGATCATAATCGGCGGCCAATGTATATCCCGGCCGTGAGGAGTTCGAGGCGACCGTCTCGGTGGCGGCGATCCAGTTGTTCAATGCGCCTCGCCCGGCCCCCTGGGGGGTGGGAGGCAGCTCTTTTTCCGCCGAAATGCCCAATTGGGTGCCGGCGGCGATGATCAGGTCATTTTCGCTCCGGAGGGTCAATCCGGCGATACCGGTGCCTGCCAGCGCCCGGGGATCCAGGGTGAGCCGATGGCCCAGATCGGCGGTAATATCCCCGTCGAGGGTGGTGGTGCCCGCGCCACCCACGCCTGTGGTGGCGATGGCCACCTGGGAGGCGTGCAGCGTCATTTCCCCGCCCCTCTGGCCGGCCAGGGCGTGGCCGTCCACCTCGCCGGCCATGACCACGGCATCCCCGGCCACGTTGAGCTTGCCGGCCGCGCCGCCTTTGACCGACCCATTGGCGCTGATCGAATAGCCACCGCTGAAATTTAGAAGCGCCCCCTCGTTGGCGAAGACCCCCTGGCCGAAGTCGTTCTTGTCCAGCAGATTGATCGTTCCTCCGGTTGTGCGCACCAAACCCTGCATCGTTCCCTGACCTAGGGGCAGCCCGGAATAGTCGGCCTGCTCTCCGGACACATCCAGAACGCTTCCCTGTGAGAGCACGATACGTTCGGTAAGGCCGGGAAGCTTGTACTTGGTGTTGGCGCCGGAAACGCCGGGGATGGTTTCCAGTGTGCTGATATTGTCATCGGTGATCATGGTGATGGTGCCCGCCGGCACCCGGATGGCGCCCTTGTGATCGATCCGCCGGGCATTGACGGTGAAGCTGCCGCCGGCCGGCAGGACCAGGTCGGCGTCCTTCATGGTACTGAACGTAAAGTTGTTCATGATGTTGATGGATGCGGCCCCGGAAGCGGAAAGGACATCGGCGCCCAGCACCGTCCGAAAGGCGCTTTGGGAATCGCCGGCCCCGGCCAGAAGGGTATCCACACTGAATTCCTGCCCCAACGCCGGTGCCCGGCTTTGGAGCACGACATCTTCCAAGGTATAATCTCTGGCTTCCAGCCCTGTGCCGCGGCCTTGTGCGGTGCCCAGCGTAATGGTGCCGCCCTGCGGCGCGGCCCGCCCGCGGGTGATGGCCAGCCCCTGTTCGTCTTCCAGTTCGGCCGTGAGGTCCTGGAAGATGCCGGCCTTGGCGCCGCCGGCGAGTTGCCCGGCCAGATGGAGCTGGCGCGCCGAAAGGGTCAACGTGCCGGCATCGCTGCCCTCGCTGTGGGCCGGCACATAGTCCCGCACCGGCGCGGCGCCGCCGAAGTAAAGGCCGCTGTAGGCCTCCACCTGGCCGAACTTGCGGTGGACCTTCTCCTGGTAGCCGAGCAGGGCGTCGTAGCGCAGCCAGTCCGGGGCCTCGGCCAGAGTGTAGACCCGGCCGCCGGCGGCCAGCCGGGAGGTCTCCACCGTACCGCCGGCGTAGTTGAATCCACCGCCGGAAAAATCGACCACGGCCTGCTCGCGCACCACGATGTCCCCGCCGGTGGTCTTGATATCGATGGTGCCGCCCTCGGTGTTCAGGGCTTTGGCGCTGCGCTGGTCGTTGGTGAGCGCCCCTGAAAGATGGCCGATGCGGCTGCCCGTTCGCTTGTCGAAGCGGATCTTCTCGCCTTGGAGGATGCCGTCCTTCTGGCCGTATTCGTCGCGCAGCTCCACGCTGTTCAATTGGGCCTCGGCCACGGTCTTTTCGGCCGATGCGCTGACCCATTCGCCGGCCACGCTGATGCGACTGCCGTCGGCCAGGTAGACGCGCTCCTCGGCATGCAGCGACACATCGCCCGCGGGCGCCGAGATGGTTCCCCGATGTTCGATGACCGCTGCGCCGACTGCAGGATTGGCCGGATGATCGGGGTCCAGCCCGCCCAGACGGATGGATGCGGCCGTCATTTTTTCGCCTAATGATTCGTGCACCTCTTCGGCCGATTCGCTGACCGGGCATTCGGTGCGGCTGCCGGCGCCGGTGGTGATCTTGTCCGAGGCGAAGAGTTCGATGCGGCCGTTGCGCCGCACGGCCGTCACCGACCGGATCAACCCGTTCTGGTTGACCACGGCGCCGTACATGCCGCTGGTGCCCTGGTCGGTGATCATCCGGCCCTCGGCATGGTTGGTGGCCGTGCCGGGCGATGCCTGGACATTCACCGCCTTGGCCAGGCCGTTTTCTTCCAGGGTCACCTGCTCGCCGGCGGCCAGGCCGATCTGGCCCAGGGGGCTTTCGATGGTGCCGCCGTTCTCCACGTTAGGCCCGATCAGAAATACCTCGCCGCCGTCTTTGGTCCGGATGGTGCCGTGGTTGGCCACGGTGGCGTCCCGGCGGCCGGAGCCGGTGTAATCTTCCATCTGGAAGCGCAGCCGCTCTTCCAGGAAATCCTGGTTGGCGATGTTCAGGGCCGAGGCGGCCATGGCGCCCGTGTTGACCTGGGCGCCGCGGCTGAAGAGAATGCCGTTCTGGTTGACCAGAAAGACTTTGCCGTCGGCGCTCAGGCGGCCGTAGATCTGACTGGGGTTGCGGTCATGGATGCGGTTGAGGGCCGACCAGTCGGCGTGGCCCTGCTGGTCGAAGTGGGTCCAGGCATTGGCGCCGATGTCGAAGGAGTTCCAGTCGACGATGGCCTTGTCCTGGTTCTGGTGCACGACGAGCTGGTTGTCGGCCGGCTGTTCCAGGGAACTCACCCCCTGGACGATGTTGCGCACCTGGGGCAGGGCATTGGCGGCCGGGGGCGCGGGACGGGTGCCCACCTTGCCGTAGAACCCGGGAATCGTCGGCGGGCCGGCCGAGAGCAGGGTCGGCCCCAAGCCCAACTCCGCTAACAATATATATAGCAGTACGGTTCTCCATCCACCGATCTTTGCCATCCGTCGCATGCCGCCAATCCTCCCCGCGCCCTTGTTAGAAGAGCAGTTTCACTTTGAAGTAGACTTGCTGATCCCCGTAGTCGGTCTCCGCGGTGCGCCGCAGGGCCAGCCCCCAGTGGACACCGAAATTCAAGTGTGCACCCACGCCGCCGTCTAGCCCCACACCCGTGCCCTCCAGCTCTGCGTGCCCCTTTTGTTCAGGCAATGGGTCTTTGATCGTCAGGCTGGCGTATTCGTAAAAGCCCCGCAGGTTCAGAGAAAGGGGCGACCAGAGCCCCAGAGACCGCGCCAGGTCGGGCGAGACCAGCTCGGCCACGCCCCGGACGCCGTTGTCACCGGCGGCCTCGCTCTCCTTATACCCATGCACGCTCTCCATGCCGCCGGCGATATACTGTTCGTTGGAGACCAGCGGCTGGTCCGCGAGCTGGCCGTCCAGGGAAAGTTTGAGCAGCGCCTTGTAGGGCAGTTGCTGCTCGCGGCTCAGCCCCAGGGTGAGGAAGACATAGTTGTCGCCTGAGTTGTACCGCTTCTCTTCGAATTCGTCGTTGTCCGACGTCACGCCCCGGGGACAGAAGTTCAAGGAAGAGGTAAGGTGGGTGAGACCCGTGCCGTCTTGCAGCGACGCCGTGTAGGCCACCAGCAGGGGCATATAGCTCACCGGGGTTTCGTTCACGTCCGTGCCGCCATCGAACCCGGTGGAATCGTCGAAATCTTTGTAGTCGATCCCCAGGGATAGGTTATGAAACCATTGGCCGTAACCCGGCAGGGGGATTACATTGCGCAGGCCGAAGATGTGGCCTTTGCCGATCACCTCGAAACCCTCGCCGAAGGCCGTGTCGCTGTCCGACCAGAGGTAGTAAAGGGAGAGCACCTGGTCGTCGCCCCAGGGCGGCGGCAGAACATAGAAACCGGCCAGCGAACGCACCTCCTCGGTATCCTCGGGCGACACCTGGCCTTGCACGGAAAGGGAGTGCTCCCGCTGCCACAGGTTGTCGTAGCTGAGCAGCGCATTGAGCCGCAGATCGGTGGTGTCGTGGGTGTTGCGGTTGTTCAGCTCCAGCTCGCCGTGCAGGGGCAGCTTGTCCTTGACCTTGAGCTCCACGTCGATGGTGCCCAGTTCCTTGCCCGGCATGAGCACCGGCGCCACCTTGAGGTCCGGATGCTGGTTGACGCCGGCCAACTGGGCCTGGATGTCGGGCACGTAGAGAATCTTGCCCGGCTGGATGCCCGGCATCTTCTTGAGGATCTTCTCCATGGTGAAGTAGCGGTTGCCGGTGATGCGCACCCGGCGGATGGTGCTCTCGATCACCTCCAGGCGCACCACCCCCTCTTCCACGCTCTGCTCGGGGATGTTGACCAGTACGGTGGGGTAGCCATGATCGTGATAGTACTTTTCGATGAGGGCCCGCGCTTTTTCCACATCTTCGGCGGTTTTATCCGGCCCGGTCTGATCCTTCAGGAGCGGTACGAGCATCTCCTGGGAGAAGATGGTGTTACCAGTGATTTCATAGGCGTCGATGGCAAAGCCCTGCTCTTCGGCCCAGGCCGTGGCGGCCAGCGCGCAGAACATCAACGATAGAAGGAGGCATCGCCCGGCACGGCGAACGGTTATCATGGCGCAAGCCCCACCACGGTGAGTTCGCAGAGCAAGGCCTCACCGCCGAAGAGATCCCCGAAGTCGATGGTGAACATCTGCTCGTCGGCTTTGGTGATGCGCCCCAGCAACTGGTTCATGCGGATCAGCGTGCCGACCTTGGCCGCCAGGTGCACCTCGTACCCCTTATCGCCCTTGTCCTTGATGACGCCGGGGCCAAAATCAGTGGCAATAGCCGCTCCGTCTGGTGAAATCATCTCCACGCTGACGGCCTCGTGGTCCGATGCCACCACCTTCATCTCGATGGGCGGTTCGAAGGGGCACCGATCCCCCTTGGACGGCTCTTTCTTATAAGCCTCCACGAACTGGGAGCGTTGAATCCGGGTGCGCCGGTCGCGCTGTCGCACCCGCGAGAGTCGCAGATAGCGCTCGCCATCGGGCAGGTCCGGGACCACCGTGGATTGGAGGACCAGGCTGCGGCTTTCGCCCACCGCGAAACCCACCACGGCCCGGCCCAACTGGTCGAGCAGTTCGCCCTCGAAGCCCTTGTCGATGGGCAGCCGCGGCGCATCGACGGCCGGGCCGGCGGTGACGGTCACCGGCCCGCTCTGCTTGAGGGTCATGTAAACCGATGATTTGGCCTGGCCGGGTGCCTCGGCCGTCTCCGGCCGGGTGGTGATCAGCAGGCTGCCGTCGGACAGGTGCACGGTGAAATCCACCTGCACCCGCTGGCCGGCGGCAATGGGCCCATCGGCGCCCATGGCCGGGGCCGCCGTCAGCAGGAGCACAATCAGCAATGCAAGGGCCGACAGCCGGCTTTGAAGCAGTACATTCATGGCGATCTCTCCTCCTCGGGTGGGTTCGCGTCAGGGGCCGCACGCGGAAAGGTCGTTCTCCCCCTTTTAAAGAAGAGGAATCTACCCTTGGATTGTTTCGGTTTGTTTAGGCTTGCGTAAGATTTGGGTTAGGCTCGTGAAGTAGAACCGGGGCCGAAGCCCCGGTTCGTGGAACAGTTCAGATGACAGCCTTCGATTTAGTTATGAATCGGCAAGGCGAAGTCGGTGGGCTTGGTCACGAGGAGTTCGCCTTCGGTGGCCCAGAAGTTGGCCTTGGACCCCAGGTAGGTGGTCAGGTTGTTGCCGTTGGAAGCAAAGTCCACCAGGGCCTGGACCACGGGGTGGCTGGCGGTATAGTCCGCGGCGGCGGTGTCTTCGAACATCCACTGGGCGGACCAGAAGGGATAGCGGCCGTAGCGGATGCCTTCCCGGGACGCGTTCTCGCCTTCCAGGGTGAGGGCCTTGGTGCCGGTGCCCAGGGTGATGTCGGCGTCCATGTAGCCCACGGCGCCCGCCAGGGTGTTGACGGCGCCGCTCATGCCGGAGGAGCCTTCATAGAACCAGCGGATGGGATTGGTGTTGCCGATGGACGGCTGGCTGGTGATCAAACCGGAATCTCCGCGCATCACCGCCGCATCCAAAGTTGCATGGGTTCCGGAACCGGCATGGCGCAGGCAGATCACCGTGTTTTGGGAAGTGAGGGCGGGGTTGAATTCGTTCCAGTTTCCAATCTTCCCGCCGAAAAGGGCCACCGCCTGCATGCGGGAGAGATTGTTCACCGGCACGCTGGTGTTGGCGAAGAAACCGAAGGGCACTATCAAGCCGGCTTTGTACTCATCCAGGGAAGCAGGAACGCCGCCAGGCAGGATGGTAGCGGCGTTCATGGTGCGGGTGATGCGCGAGCAGGGGGTCACATGGCCGTTCAGGCAGCCTTGTGAAGTTTGTTTGAAGGTGTTGAGGGCCACGTCGGAGGCGCCCACGGTGACATCCACGCACTTGGTGCCGTTGACCAGGCCCGTGCCGAAGTCGGTCTGTGCCTCGTCGGCCATCATGCGTTCGGTTCCGGCAGTGCAGGCATCGCCGTTGTCCGGGTCGATACCGACGGCGGCGCGGATGCCGTCATAGGAGGCCTTGGAGGAGTAGCGGATGGTGACCTGGTTGTAGGTGGGGCAGCCGGTGCCGACAGTGATGCCGTTCTTGGCCGAGTTGGTGGCTTTTTGGGCCGAGGTGCAAGCCAGGCCGCCCGCGCTGGCGGGTGCGGTGAGGAAGGGGGCCGCGGCGGCATTCCAGAACTCGTACTGGGCCGAGGCGCCATAGATATTCACTTCCACATCGGCGTGGGCCGCGCCCGCCAGGGCGAACAGCGAAGCGCCGGCAATGACTCCCATGAGTGCTTTCTTCAACATGATTCTCTCCTTTTTCAATTTCGAGTGTGTTGATCTATCTGGTTGTTAGGGCTGGTTGAGGGGGGATCACTGGCTCGGTAAGCGCTCGGGATGGTTCGAATCCCCCCTTCCCCTGGTTGTTGGATACCCTGGGGACAGATTAACGCTGTCTGCGGCGCAGGCCCACCAGGCCGATGAGGCCCGAGCCCAGGAGCCACAGGGCGCCGGGGACCGGAACCTGGCTGATGCTCAGGCTGGTGCCGTCGAACTCCACCTGTCCCAATTGGGTCATGAAGGTGATGATCTCGCCCAGTTCGTTCAGAGTCGTACGATAGCGATACAGGTAGAGGGAAACTTCGCTTTGGGTACCGGCATACACGCCAGCCAGTTCCTGCTCACCGCTGGCATCCGCAAGAACGCCGCCCATAAAGCCAGGTGCATTGCGAGCGCTATTCATGTTGTAAGCGTAGTACATTCCGGAATAGGGAACCACCACACTGCTGTTGGCGCCGAGACCTGCGGCCATGTTAATCTGACTCATAGCTGCCACATACTCGTTTTGGGCGATAATGGCGTCAGTAAACGGCTGCGAGGGAGCGGGATTGGTGGAGGAAAAGTAAACGTCGTAGTGGGGGCTGGTTTCGCTTTCATCGGTATCGATGCCCCAGATGCCGATGCTGGAGTTCGCGGTATAGGCGGTGGCATCCAGGGTGCCGCTCCACAGGGTGGTGCCGGGAGCGTAGCTCAGGTAGTTGGACTGTCCGAGGTCGAAGGACTGCTCGTTGCCCGTGGGGTCGTAAACCGTCATGACCAGGCTGCCGGTGCCGATA
>JAKAFO010000376.1 GCA_021819735.1 Deltaproteobacteria bacterium | reverse complement strand
GAGGCCGTGGCCCGCCACGTGCGGTTGGACCGGCGCACGGTGAAGAAGTACATCGAGGAGGGGCAGCGCGCCTTCGGGCCGGGCGGCGCGTAATGGTTTGCCGGCCCCGCCGCCGAACGCTCCTGCTGCTTGCCTCGCCGGCAATCATGGTTATCGTAGAGGTACTTTAACTGGACGATGCCTTCAGGAGGTGTTTTATGAGCAGCTCATCCATTGATAAAAATCTCGAATGCCAGAGCCGTTGCGAAGATCAATTTGCCCGCTGCACCAAGAAGATGCCCAGCGGATGCGTGGAGGATCTGCGGTTGTGCCGCGAAAGCTGCGGTCTGCCGCCCAAGAGCTGATGCCGCCAGCGGACGATTCTAAAAACATAAAGGGGCCCGACCGTTCGGTCGGGCCCCTTTTTTTACCATTCAAGCGCTTTCAGATTTTAAAGCGCCCCACCATGGCCTTCAACTCATCGGCCAGGGTACTCATGCCGCCCGCGCACGATCGCACCTGCCCGGTTTGACCGGTCATGGCATCGGTGGCCCTGGTGATGGCGGAGATATCCTGGGAGATCTCCTGGGCCGTGGCGCTGCTGTTGTTCAGGTTGGTGTTGACCTCCTGGATGCCGCCGGCGGCCTGGCTGATGTTCTGGGCAATCTCCTTGGCGGTGACGGACTGCTCTTCCACCGAGGCGGCAATGGTGCCGACCACCTCGTCCACGTCCTGGATGGTTTTGAGGATATCGCCGATATCGGTCACGGTCTCACGGCTGACCCCCTGAATGCCCTCGATGCGCTTTTTGATGTCCAGCGTTGCGCCGGCGGTTTGCTTGGCCAGCTCTTTGATTTCGTTGGCCACTACGGCAAACCCTTTGCCGGCGTCGCCGGCCCGGGCCGCCTCGATGGTGGCGTTGAGGGCCAGCAGGTTGGTCTGTTCGGAAATGCTGGTGATGGTCTCGGTCACCTTGGTGATGTCCTGGGCCGCCGTGCCTAGGTCGCCGACCCGTTCCGAGCTGCGCTGGACTTTGCTGACGGCATCGTTGGTGATGCGCCGGGCGGTCTCCGAGTTTTTGGCGATCTCCTGGATGGTGCTGTTCATCTCTTCCACCGAGGCGGCCATGATGTTGACGTTGGAGGCGGTCTGCTCCATGGCACCGGCCACGGACGAGATGCTGGCGCTCATCTCTTCGGTGGCGGCCGCGATGCCGTTGATGTTGGTGGAGATTTGCGCGGCGCCGCCGGACATCTGCTCCGAGAGGCTGGAAAAATCGGAAGAAGAGTTTTCGATACGTCGGGCATTGTCCGAGATGCCGCCCATCATTTCCTGCAATTTGGCGATGAAGGCGTTGAACCACTGGGCCAGTTCCCCGATCTCGTCCCTACTCTTGACCACCAGTCGCGACGTCAGATCCCCTTCGCCTTGAGCGATGTCCTTCAAGCGGGCGACGACCTGCAAAATGGGTTTAACCAGCGAGTTGGCCAGGAAGGCGGTCGCGGGCAGGACAGCCAGAATGCAGCCCAACGAAACCAGAAAGAGCAGCTTGATCAACTGCCACGTGTTGGCCTGGATCAGGCTCTTGGACTCTAAGGCCGCCAGGGCGCCCACCCTGCGGCCGTCGTCATACAGAGGAAGCATTCCCTGCAGATAGCTCTCCGCGGCCAGGTCCATTTCGCCCATTTCCACCGCAGCCGAGGCCAAGGCCCAGGAAGGATCCGTACCGGCTGCCGAAATGTCGGCCGGCGTCGTATAGGCGGCCAGGGTGCCGACACTGAGGGCCGTGGGTCCGAACAGATTGATCTGCATGCCGGTCCAGCGTGAGATCCTGGCCACAAAGGCGCTGTCCAGGGAGCGGATCGCCACGGCCCAGCCGAACTGCTTTTTTTCGATGTCGCCGGTTTCCCGGTTGATCTGGTCGCTGACCACCGGTGTGGCAGCCGTCAGGCAGAGTTTGGCCTCCACGGCCTTGAACCCCACCTTTGCGCCGCTGCCCGGCGCATTGCCGTACTTGAGCTGAATGGGCAGCCCCGTAAGGTCCGCGGTTTCCTGCCACTGCGGCTTTTCATCCTGCTTGCCGGAATTGAGCGCGGCGACGCGGTAGGTGCCCTTGGATCGGTCCGCTGCATAGGCCAAGCGAAAGAGACCCTCCTCCAAGCGCGCGCAAAAGGCGATGACATCGCCCTCGGCATCGTAGACCGCGGCCTGCCAAAGGTTGCTCATGGCGCCGATGTGAAAAAGGTCGGTGGCGATCTCCCGGTAGACGTTTTCGGTGCTGTCGTTGGGCGGAATCGACTTGTACTTGGCCAAAAACTTGACCTTTGACCCCATGGTGTTGATGGTGGCGATCTGAACGGTGTCGGCCGCCAGCTTGGCCTGCAATCCAACCAGTTCATCCCGGGCGATGTCGATGGCCTGGGCAATGTCGCGCTGGGCGGCCCGGCGGTACTGTCGGTTGACAACCACGGCGACCACTACAGCGGACACGAGCGCCACGAGCACCACCATGGTCAGGGAACCGAGAATCATCTTAAGCTTGAGTTTCGTGCGATGCATCTCCCAGGCTCCTTGTTAGTTACTGAAACCGTTCGATAAAACGGCGCTAGCCGAGGCCGGCGGCCGCGGCATGACCCCTAATGTCATAATAGACTATCGGCCGAAGCGCCGGTTTCTTTAACCCAAGGCATGCCCGCTCCCATTAACCGCGCCACTGGTTCAGGCCGGATCGGCCCTGTTTGAGAAAAGAGACGGCTACCCCGTCTTTGCGCGCCTGCAGGATTTTCGCGTTGACCACCGCGACCCCTGGCCGCTTGCGGAAAGCGATGGTCAACCGCAACTCCTGGCCGATTCTGGGATTGAAATGGGGTGGGGGTTCCAAAAGCGCGCCTCCCAGGCTCAGGTCGCGCAGATAGGCGATGTAACTGCGCCGATCATCTTCTATATGGATGGAGAAGGCGCAGGTAGTTCTTCGGTAGAACCTTCTTTCGCCGAATGGCTTGTCGTGCTGCATGAAGTCTTTCCATCGTAAGGGTATGAATGTGCGTCCCGGGAGCCCCCGATGTTCTCTCGGAAGCGTGTTTCCACATCGTTGGCAAGGTCAGGTTACGGCTATGCACATATCCCCCGGCCGGCACCTGGTCAAGGAGCTTTCGCTCGGAAATCTTCTGGGCGGAACGCCGACGCTATTAAACTCCGGGCGAAAGCATACGCCGGGGCTGTCGCCAAAGGATCGGTTTTGTGCCATGATGGCCATCGGTCGTCCTGCATCGCTAGGGCGGCGATGGAAATCGAAGGCAACCGTTCGAATCGGAGGGATCCATGCGCGTCATTTTCCTGGGGCTGTGTCTGCTTTTAGTGACGTTTTGCACGCCGGCCCGGGCCGCGTCCCTGGCCACCGAAGAAGAGGCCCGGGCCCTGGCCGAAAGCGTCATGGCGGAGTTGGCCGCCGGCCGGGTCATCAAGGGCCTGGAGCGTTTGCGGCCCTACAACGTCTATCCCAAGGAAGAGTTCGATGCCATGCTGGCCAAGACCGAGGAGCAACTGCCGGCCATGCAAAAGCGCTTCGGTCCATCCATCGGCTGGGATTTCGTCATCGTGGAGAAGGTGGGGGACAGCCTGCGCCAGTTTGTTTTCCTGCAGAAATTCGAGCGCCTCGTTATGGTCTGGCGTTTTATCTTCTACCGTCCCCGGGATCAGTGGATGCTGAACACCTTTTACTACGATGATCGCGTACAGCTTTTGTTTGTCTATTAGCAGCCCGACACACATTGACGGCCGGGCGGGGCTCGGTTAAAGTTCCGCATGCCGTTTTACAACCCAAACCCCCAATTCCAATAAGCGAGGCGATCTATGGCCCAACAACCCGTGGATTTCAACGCGGCCTTGAAAAAGGTCAGGCCGCGGATCAAGCTGCCCAGGCTGCCGCTGAAGGCCGGGCGAGGCATTTTCATCGCCGTTGCGGCGGTCGTTCTGATCGTGACGGCTTATAACCTGTTGTGCGTCTATGTGCACCCCAACGAGTACGGCATCAAGGTGGTGCGCATGGGCATCCAGCGCGGCGTGCAAAAAGAGTTCTATACCGCCGGCCTGCACTGGGTCATGCCGGGCATCCAGCAGATGCACCGCCTGCCCCGGGACATCCAGGTGCTGGAGCTGACCGGCTATCCGCGCACCGCTTCCGAAGCGGCGCGCAAGGAAAAGGTGGCCCACATCCAGACTTCGGACGGTTTCTTCGTGGATGTGGACGCTTCGATTCTCTACCGCATCGAAGACCCTTATCTGGTCTTCACCAAAATCGGCCCCGGCCACCTCTACGAAGAAAACGGCATCATCCCCAAAGCCGAACCGGCGCTCAAGGAGACCCTGGGCAAGCTGACCACCGAGGATTTCTACAACAGCCCCAAGCGGACGGCCAAGGCCCAGGAGGCCCGGGAGCGGCTCAATCAGGAGCTCAACCCCAAAGGCATCCACGTGGAGCAGGTGCTGGTGCGCTACTTCCGCTACAGCCCGGAGATCCAGAAGAATATCGAGGAGAAGAAACTCAAGGACCAGTTGGTCTTCACCAACCAGGCCGCGGCCCGGGCCGCCAAGGAGGAGGCCGAGCTCAAAAAGATCACCCAGGAGGGCCAGGTGATCGTCGAAGTGGAGATGGAGCAGGGCCGGGCCTACGTCACCCGCAAGATCGCCGAAAAGGATCTCTACGTACGCGCCAAAAAGGCCGAGGCCGACCTGCTGGTGCGGCTGGCCGAGGCCGAGCGGGTGCGCCTGAAAAA
>JAKAFO010000375.1 GCA_021819735.1 Deltaproteobacteria bacterium | reverse complement strand
CCAGCAACAGGCGCACGTCGCCTTCGCGCTCGCGCAGCGGCGGGATGTGCAGCCGCAGCACATTGAGCCGGAAGAACAGATCCTGGCGGAAGCGGCCCTCACGCACCATGCGCTCCAGGTCGCGGTGGGTGGCGGCCACCACGCGTACATCGGCGGCAAAACCTTTGGTGGCGCCCAGGGGGTAAACGATCTTGTCGTCCAGGAAGGTGAGCAGCTTGACTTGCAGCGGCAGGGGCAAGTCGCCGATTTCGGTAAGATATAAGGTGCCGTTATGGGCCAGATGGAAACGGCCCTGCTTGTTTTCGGTGGCGCCGGTAAAGGCCCCCTTGACGTGGCCGAACAGCTCCGACTCGAGCAGTGTTTCGGGAAGCGCGCCGCAATTGATTTTGACGAAAGGACCCTTGGCGCGCTCCGACTCCTGATGCAGCGTTTCGGCCAGCATGTCCTTGCCGGTGCCGGTTTCGCCGGTGATCAGCACCGAGGCATCGCTCTGGGCGATCACCGGCACGATGCGAAACAGCTTTTCCATCTGGCGGCTCTGGCCTACCACATTGCCGAAGCCATAGGCCTGGTTGACTTTTGCACCATGCTCCTTGAGCGGCCGCAGATCTTCCACGGTTTCGACGTAACCCGCCGGATGCGCTTGCGCATCGAAAATGGGGGCCAGCGTACAACGAATCGGAATGCGTTTGCGATCGCGATTGATCAAGTCGGTTTCAAAGCAAACATTTTCGGACAAATCGCCCTTGGCGGCGGGGCATTCGGTGAGGCACGCCCGGCTGCGCATCACATGGCGGCAGGCCAGGCCCTGGGCCGTCGCGGCGGTGATCCCGACGATCGCTTCGAGCGCATGGTTGCAAAAAAGCACCCGGCGCCGGCGGTCCAGGATCAACACTCCTAGCGGCACTTCGTTGAGCAGGCGGTAGAAATCGATAGCGCGGTTCAACGCCGCTGGAATCTCTTTAGGGGCTTTCTTAGGCATTTTCCTCTATCCGCACTCGTACTGGTGCTCGAATAACGCGAGCGGAAATGCCGCTACGCTGGGTACGAGTATGCGTACGACCAAAAAATAAAAGGGGGCTGTCGCCCATGGCCACAGCCCCCCTGAATTCAACTCCTTGTGAGCGGTCAGTCTATTTGCGCCCAGAATACTCCTGATAGGTCATGGCCACCGTGCGGTACACCAGGTGGGCCAACTTGGAGAACGGCGTATAGGCAAACAGCGCCCAGATGAAGATCAGGTGCAAGAAGTAGACGAAGGCCGACAAACCATACATATGCCCCAGGCGCAGCATTTCGGTGAGCAGACCGGTGCCGCCCAGCAGCATCACCAGGCCCAGCAGGTACCAGTCTTTGTAGCTGGTGGTCTGCTCTTTCTGGCCCAGGCGCTTGGCGATCATCAGGCCGCCGCCGATGAGCAGGGCGATGCCGCCGATGTTGCCCAGCCACTTGATGGGGTTGATCTGGCTGTAAGGCCCTTCGATGTGGAAGACCCAGTCGGCCACGAAGAAGCAGTTGGTCACGATGAACAGCCCGATGAAGCCATAAAGCACCATCATGTGGGCCGTGGCGCGCTCCTTGTTCTCGCCGCACTCGCTGAAGCGGTTGTGCTTGGCGATGGTGGGAACCACGCGGATCAACGCCTGGACAAATCCCACCGGATCGATCTTCTGCTGGTTGGTCTTGCCTTCGGCCAGGGCGTTGGCATGAATGTCCGCAAGGAAGCGCTTCAAGCCCAAGGCGAATACCGCCACCGCGAAGAAGAAGGTGGGAATCATGATGATATCCACCAGATAATTATTGATGTAACTGGCCTGCCACAACTCCTCGCCCGTGGGCGCGAAGCTGAGCCAACCGAGGCCGACGAGGTTGGACAGGAACCCCATGACCAGGAAGATGACGGCCGGAATCGCCAGCAGGATGGGCAGCTTGGCCGGATCGTTGACCATTTTGCCCAATACTTTCGGAACGGCATATTCGGTGACGGCATACGCCCGCACCGCGGCCAGCACATCGCCGGGTTTGGCACCCCGGGGGCAGCGGGTGGTGCAGTCGCCGCAATTGTGGCACAGCCAGATATCGGCGTTGCCTACGAGGCGATCCTTCAAGCCCCAGGAAGTGGCGATCATCTCTTTGCGCGGAAAGGGTTTGGTATCCGGCGAGATGGGACAAGCCACGGAGCAGGTGGCGCACTGGTAGCATTTTTTCAGATCCTGCCCGCCCAGCTTCATCACCTCTTTGATAAAGCCGACATCGGGTTCGACCATATAGGAATCGGACATACTCTTACCTCCTCAATTCTGCAAACACCAATGGTGAATATTCGTTGCGTCGGTCAAAGGCTCCCCGATTAGAAGCCCTTGAACGGGTTCGGACCCAATGCTTCGATGCTGGCCACGAAATCGTCGACGATCTTGGGAATCTTGTCGTACTCGTCGATGGCGATCTCGAATTGGCCTACGCGCTCGACTTCCAGAGCCAGGCTGGCCAGGGCCTCGCCGATCTTCTTCATGCGAATGCCGGCCAGTTCGCTGCCTTTGACGAAGTGGCACTGGTAATCGTCACCGTGTTTGCAGCCCAGCAGGAAGACGCCGTCCATGCCCTGGGAGAGCGCATCCTTGATCCAGATCACGTTCACCGAACCCAGGCAGCGCACCGGTATCAAGCGCACGTCGGCCGAGTAGGAGAGCTTGTTCAAGGCGGCGATATCCAAGGCCGGCAGGGCGTCGTTTTCGCACACCAGACCCAGGATACGGTAGGGCGGCTCGGAGTAATCGTCGGCCGAGGGAACCTTGACGGCCTTGACCATGGAGCCGATGCTGTCGACGTTGTAGTCGGCAAAACCGATGATGCGTTCGGGACAGGCGCCCATACACGTTCCGCAACGCCGGCAGCGTGTGGGATTGGGTTTGGGTGTCCCCTTGGCATCATCATCCAGGGCACCAAACGGACACTCCTGGGTGCAGCGTTTGCACTGCGTACAGCGCTGGAAGAAGAAATCCGGGAAGGTCATGTCGCCCGAACGGGGATGGACCGCCACGCCGCGGTTGGTGGAGGTGATGCACTGGATGGCCTTGAGGGCCGCGCCGGTGGCATCTTCCATGGCCTCTTCGGTGGTCATGCTGCGACGCACGGCACCGGCGGCATAGATGCCGGTGCGCTGGGTTTCATAGGGAAAGCAGATGAAGTTGGAGTCGCAGTAGCCGTTGAACAGGCTGATATCCCGGAAGGCCGGACCCTGACGGTAGGCCAGGTTGACGACGGGATCGTCTTTGGTGGCCGGCACCATGCCGGCGGCCAGCACGACCATATCGGCCTTGACCTTGAGTTGCTTGCCGAGCAGCGTGTCGCTGGCTTCGACGATCAAGCCACCGCCGTTCTTGGAGACCTTGAGCACGTTGCCTTTGGTCAGGAAGATGCCCGGGTCCTGCTGAATGCTCTTGTAGAAGTTTTCGTTCAAGCCGGGAGTGCGCATGTGCTGATAGAAGACATAGGCCTTGCCGTCTTCGTAGTCTTCGCGCACATACTTGGCCTGCTTGAGGCTCACCAGGCTGGTCACGGCGCCAGCGTAGTCGAAGTCGCTGTCGTCCTTGTCCTGGCCCGGGCTCTGCACGAAGACCACCGACTTGGCCGCCTTGCCGTCCGAGGGACGCACGATCTTGCCCTTCTTGGCGATGGCTTCGAACTGAGCGTTGGTCACCACGTCCGGGCTCTGTCCCACGCCCAGATGGGCATAGGCCTCGCCTTCGATGGTGTCCGGGCGCCAACCGGCGGCCAGCACCACGGCGCCGAACAGCTCGCCGTTGGGATCGAGGGTCAGAATATCGGTGCGACCTTCGTTGAACTCCAGGTATTTCTTGTTCAGGGTTTCGGCATCCAGCTCCTTGCCGCTCTCATCCACGCGCATTTCGGGCGGCAGGGGAAAGGGCACGTCGAACTCGATCTTCTCGCCGGGCTTCTTGAAGGTGGCCGTGAACTCGCCCGGCTGGCCGGCCAAACGGGCCACCAGGGTGTTGGTCTTGACCGTAATCTTGGGATTGGATTGCACGGCTCGGATCTTGGCGTCGACGACCGGCGGGATCAGCTTGTCATAGGGATCGGCCGTGGGCAACTGACTGCGCCAATTGAGGGCCGCGCCGCCGAGCTGGGCCTCTTTTTCCACGATGGTCACCGCATAACCGGCCTTGGCCGCGTCCAGGGCCGCGCTCAGACCTGTGATGCCGCCGCCGATCACCAGAATCTTCTCGGACATCTTCTCCAGCTTGAACGGCTCGGGCAGTGTGACCTTCTGCACCCGGGCCAAGCCCATGCGCAGGTAATCTTCAGCCATCATCTGCACGCGGTCATAATAGTCGGCATCGGCCTTCTGCTCTGGGGTCAGGGCCGGAAACTTATCCCGGGGATGGGACCAGACCACGCCTTCACGCAGGTTGACGCGATCCACGATACAACCTTCGAAACGGAAGGTATCCGCGAACACGCGCCGGGAACAGGCACACAAGACCAGGGTATTGACGCCGCCCGCAATCTCCTTTTTCAGAAACTCGACGCCATCGGCGCCGCACAGGTTCGGATGGGTTTTGGCGCTATAGCCCTCCTCTTCGGCAACGCCCTTGATCATCGCAACGTCCAGGGATTCGCCGATTCCGCAACCTTCGCAGATATACACACCATATTTTTTATCCATGGTTGACCTCCTACTGCCTTGCCAGGGTTTGGATGGCCTTCAGGGCCATGCCGGTCGCATTCTGATTGGATGACACC
>JAKAFO010000374.1 GCA_021819735.1 Deltaproteobacteria bacterium | reverse complement strand
ACAGCCACCGCCATGTCCCCGCAAGCCAGTTCCTCGAGAATGAGCGCTGTGTCCACCGGAGATCCTCCGGGCCCCATGCCGCCGAATTCCTCCGGCACACCAGCGGTGGAAACGCCCATCTCCCAAATGGATTGAAGCGTTTCCGGCTGGATTTCACCGGTCTCATCCATTTCATGGGCATTGTCAACCACCAGATCCTTCACCAGTTTGGCGATTTCGTTTTTGATCATCTTTTGTTCTTTGGAAATGGAGAAGTCGAGCATAGATCCTCCTGTCTGAACCTGAAATGAAAACAGTGTGAGTTGCAAGAATATGGAATTAGACTGACGTGTCAGTTCTAAAATGGATTGCGAGGTTTGTCAACCCAAATTTTAGAGATAGAAAAAACCCTTGCCCCATTTTAGTAAAATACCTATTTTTTCTGGTCTGTTAGCCTCTCTGGTATCCAAAATATCGCGGGACTCGGCAAGGCGAAATTATTTCCCTTGACAGAAGGGGGAGGCTGAATTAAATACTGACATGTCAGTTCAAAATATTATTCTGTTGAGAGGAGGAATTCATGAGCGCAATTAAAGCAGATACCAGTATCAGTGAACTTTTGACCGTAGTGTTGCCACGGCAGACCAAGGAATCCATCAAGAGCCGTGGCGCAGAGGGTGAACTTCAGGGCACCGAAATCACCATGACCCTGGAGGTCTCAGGCAAAAACTTCAGTTACAAACTGACCAACGGCACCCAGATTGAAGTCATCGACGACAAAATCGACAACGCCATGGTCACGATCAGCGTTTCGGAACAAGATCTGGCAAAGATGATCCAGAAAAATGAGTTGGACATTATTCTAATGGTGATGACCGAGTTGAACAAGACCAAGTATGAAACCGTTCGTCGGCTCAGTGGCGCCTTCAAGGCCGAGCTGAGCAACGACGATGGATCGAAATACAATATCGAGGTGACGTTCAACGGCGCCAAGGCGCCCACGGCCATTTTCCGGATGAAGACCTCCGACTCCGCGCTGATGATGCGCAAAGTGGAGAACCCGGTCAATTTGTTCATGGCCGGTGCCATGCAAATCGAAGGCGACATGCAATTTTCGATGGCGACCCAGCCGCTCTTTGTTTAGCGGGCGTTCTTTTAATTAGCCTCAAGTCGTGAAATTAGCCTCAAGTCGTGCGGTTCGCGCGCGGCTTTCGAAAATAGCGCATTGGATGCGTGCCCACATGCGTTTATTCGAGAAAGCCGCGCGGTTCCGCATGGCAGGTTTATCGAAAGCCGAACCAAGGTCGCGGGAATGGGGAGCCCAAAGTGCCAGGGGCTCCCTCGCGATCGGGACCCGCCCGGCTTATGGGGCGTGAGGAAGTCTAGTTTTTGTCTCTCGGTATAAAGATTCCGTAGGTAAAGACGGCGACGAAGTCATCGGCTATCTTTTCTATTTCTTTGGCACTGTAGCCTTTGGCTTTTCTCTTGTTCACGAAGTAGTGATGCGCGGTGCGCAGCAAGGCACCGGTCAGAATGGCGGCGGTGGTATCGACGTTGATGGTGTCGGGCACGTTATGCTCTTGCTGGCCGAAGCGAAGATCGTCGGCGATCATGTCCATGATTTTTTGTTCGAAGTGATTGATGGTCTGGGAGACTTTCTCCGGAAGACCGAGCCCGAGACGCAAGGCGATATTGCACAGATCCGAGTCTTTGCTGAGAAAAATCAGCGTTTGCAGAATGCGATGTCGAAGATAACCTTTGGGGCTGATGGTGGCCAGATCGATTTTGGCCAGCTCGAAGGAGATCATGTCCCGCCACTTGTCGAAAAACGTATCGACGATCGTGATGAAGATATCGTCTTTGTTGGTGAAGTACTGGTAGACCGTACCGCGGGCGATCTGGGCCTCTTTAATAATATCCGAAATATGGGTTTGGTAGTAGCCCTGCGTGGAGAAAAGCCGCGTGGCGCATTTCAGAATTGCTTCTTTTCTTTCATCAGCTTTCATAGCCGCTTCGAATCCTGTTCACGTTTTGGGTTTAGGGCCCCGTTCTCTGGCGGGCTGGAACTTGCAGCGCCCAACCAGGTGGTTGCATGATCGCCATAGGTTCGGAACTATTGCCTAAGGAACCTTGCGTTTTTCTTTTATGAACCGAGCGCATGCCTTTGTCAAGTGATTGAGCCGGTCTTAGGGGCCTGCTGGCCGCGACGGAGGCGTTCGGCAAAGGATTCAGTCGCTTTCGCAGTCCAACATCGGCCACTGGTGGGAGTTACCCGCTGGTCAATATCGAAAGGTTCGAGATCCGACATCTGAGAACCAGAAAAGCGAGAGGAGAGTTGAAAATGGCTTACACGCATGGAACACCGGAATGGGAAGCAGCTTACGTTCAAAAAACGAAAGAGAGAATGGAAAGCCAGCCCAAACCCTATATCTACTTTATGCCCGAGTGGGTGGGCGCCTGGGAAAATTTTCTCAAGGCCGATCCCATATACAAATCCGTTGCCCTGCCGGATTGGCAAGGCGCCGTTGTCCTGCATGTGCAGAAGAACCCGGACTTTGGCGTGGATCAGGACATATACGTCTATCTGGACTTGCACAAGGATCAATGCCGCTCCATCCGTATCGTCCCTTCGGAATATGGGAAAAAGGGCGCCTATGTCATTACCGGCAGCATCGAGCGCTGGATGGCGGTGGGTAAAAAGCAGCTCGATGTGGTCAAGGGAATGATGCAGGGCAAGCTCAAACTGAAGGGCAACCTGCCGGCCATCGTGCGGGCGATCAAACCGGCCGTACGCCTGGTGGAAGCAGCCGCGGAAGTGGGCGGCAGCATGCCGGACGAATGGAGCCCGGCACAGATCGAAACGGTCAGAAAGACAATTAAAGAATTGGCGGCCGAATTCAACATCGATTGATCCCCGGGTCGCACAGGTCCAAAGCGATTCGGTTCCGCGGAACCCCAACAGCGCCGATACCATCACAACGGCGCGCTAAAGAGGTGTTCAATGGCGTACGACAGGGAGCTTGCCTTCATCTATCGCAATCCGACACGGTTGATTTATGGGGAAAACACGGTCAATGAGGTGGAACAGGAAGTAACGGGGCTTGGTTGCAGCCGAGCCTTCGTCGTGACCGACAAGGGGGTGGCGGAGGCCGGATTGGCCCAGCGCGTGGAAAAGGCGTTGGGCAAGAAGCACGTCGGCACTTTTGACCGCTGTATCCAGGATTCGAGCCTTCAGATTATCCGGGAGGCCTCGGACATCGCCCGCGGCAAAGGTGCCGATGTTTTGGTGAGCGTGGGCGGCGGCAGCGTTATCGATACGACCAAGGGCATGGCCATTGTTCTCAAAGAAGGCGGGAAGATCGAGGATTTTGCGGGCATGCAAAGCCTGACCAGGCCCCAGACACCGCACATCGTCATTCCCACCACCGCCGGCACGGGAAGCGAAGTGACCTACTTTGCCGTGATCAAAGACCAGGACAACAACCGCAAATTGGAATTTTCCGAAGATCACATCATTCCAAACGTGGGCATTCTGGACCCGACCTTGACGGTGGGGCTGCCGCGCATGCTGACGGCGACCACCGGCATGGACGCCTTCTGCCACGCCCTGGAATCCATTCACACCACCCAGAGTTCCCCCATGACGGATGCCATGGCCATGCGGGCCATCGAAATGGTCATGGCGTACCTGCCCCAATGCGTGGAAAACGGTAAGGACCTTTTCGCCCGGGGCCAGCAATTACTGGCTTCCACCATGGCCGGCATCGCCTTTTGCAATGCCCAGGTGGCGCTGGTGCATGCCATGGCCCACACCCTGGGAGGTCTTTTCGGAGTGCCTCATGGGCTGGCCAACAGCATTTTGCTTCCCCACGTGGTTCGCTTCAATACGGACGTCTGTGGCGATCGGTACGTTCTGGTGGCCCGTGCCATGGGCTTGGACATGAAGGAGATCGACGCCGAGAACGCGGGGGTGGCCGTGGCCCATGCCATCAGCGCGTTTACGGCCAAACTGGGAATACCCCAGAAATTGAGCGCAGCAGGGGTGCCCGAAGATGGGCTGGTCAAGGCTTCGGAAGTCACGCTGACCCAGGGGCCCATGGTGTTCAACCCCAAGTATGTGGGTGACCCTCAAGAGATTTTGGGCATTTACCAAAACGCGTGGTGATCTCAATTCTATTCCGGCGCCGCTCTCCGCCCGAGTGCGCGAGGCGGCGCCAACGCATCAGGCGGAAAATATAAGGAGGCGCAATGGCCCATATCGAATTGGCTCCGGGCATCGAGGATGGCGGCATGGCCACCATGATCGCGGACATCATCAAGGG
Organism: Deltaproteobacteria bacterium; assembly: GCA_021819735.1. Classification (GTDB taxonomy): domain Bacteria; phylum Desulfobacterota; class Desulfobacteria; order Desulfobacterales; family Desulfosarcinaceae; genus Desulfatitalea. The sequence continues at coordinate 499 of JAKAFO010000374.1, read as the reverse complement.
CAACCTAGAGGAAAAACCCAAGCGGGAAAAAGACTTCAATGCGCTGAAGGGAAGTATTTACATGCAGGCCGAAGACGCCGAGGTCGATATGACGCTGATTTTCAACAAGGGCAGCCTGGAGGTGCACAACGGCATGGTGGGCAAGCCCAAAATCAGTATCGTCACCGACTCCGGCACCCTGCTGGATCTGGCCAACATCAGCGTCAAATTCGGGCTGCCTTATTACTTCGACGCCACGGGCAGGGATGTGATCGCGAAACTGGTGACCGGAAAGTTGAAAATCAAAGGCCTGGTGAGCCACCCCATCAAGCTGACGCGCTTCACCAAACTCATGTCCGTCAAATAGCGCAAGCGGTGCAAGCTTTAACTTCGGGGAAGTGGGGGGAGAGGCCGGGAAGGATGGGGTGAAAAATGAACTGTGATGGGGGGTATGCCAGAAGGTTGCTCGAGATCGATCTTTCAGAGCCCAAAATAGCTAAATCGCCACTGGGCGAAGGAT
>JAKAFO010000373.1 GCA_021819735.1 Deltaproteobacteria bacterium | reverse complement strand
CACGATGCGGCGACCTTCCAAAATACGGTGCTGGCCACCGCGGGCCGGGGCATTCTGATCTGCGCCCACATCATCCTGGGCTTGCCCGGCGAAGATGCCGACCAAATGCGCGCTACCGCCGATTTCATCGCCCGGCTGCCCATCGACGGCCTCAAGCTGCACCTGTTGTATGTCGTTCGCGGCACTCCCATGGAAGCATTGTATCGCTCGGGTGGCTACACTTGTTTGACGCAGGAAGAGTATGTAGCGCTGGTGTGCGATACGATAGAAAGACTTCCGCCCCACATAGTGATTCAGCGCCTGACCGGAGATCCGCACCGCGACGAGCTGATTGCCCCCCAATGGGCGCTTGCAAAGGCGCAGACCCTTAATTTAATCCAGCAGGAACTCGCCTTCAGAGACACACACCAGGGGCGGCTTTTTGCGCCATTCAAGTAAGCCGGCCATATAGCGGTGTTTCTTAGGCCTCTTCGACTCGGGGTCGGAAAAGCCATCGGATTTTCTTCTCCAAGGGTGGGGAAACTGGGAACAAATGATTTACTACCTGGAATAATTCGATCGACTGGCGCTGAAACCGGTGAACACGGCCAACCTGGTCCAAACTTGCCGGAGCTGCCTCGGGCCGGAATGGAAACGGCTGACCAAAGAAATACAAAGGGCATGCCCTCGTCTAAAAAGGCATGCCCTTAATGAATCAACCGAGACTGGAAATTAGCGCACGGTCACGTTGACTGCCGACGGGCCCTTGGGGCCTTGTTGGATGTCGAAAGCCACTTTTTCGCCTTCATTCAGCGATTTGAAGCCGGCCGCGTTGATCCCGGAATGATGAACGAAAACATCCGGTCCGCCGTTTTCCTGCTCGATGAAGCCGTAGCCCTTGCTGCTATTAAACCACTTAACTGTACCGTTTGGCATGGTAACATCCTCCTTTCTTAAAAATTCTCAAAGCTTCAAACTTGAGGATGCCAGACTGGTTTTGCGGGACTTTCCTTAAGCATTTGAAACTGACCACCAACTAAGGTGGTGCTTTATTGATTGAACGCACTCTATCATCTTTTCCGGTGAAATCAAGAAGAATTTAATAAAAAACTCGCCAGAGATATCTGGCGAGGCATTGCTGGCGGCAGCAGAAATCGGACGACCGAATCTTAAAAAGAAAGCGGTTTACGGTTTGCCTGCTGGGGCCGGAAGCGGCGACCTGGCATTCTCCGGGCCGGATATGTCCGATCCATTGCGGGCAAAGGCCCATGTGTAGACTTGAGAGCGATCGAAAAAATAAACTACCTGGCGCCCTTGGTGGTCTCGGCAGTGCCAGGCCTCCACCGGCCGAGTCATCGATCTTTGCCTGGATAGCGGTTGCACATCGAATAGTTGCAAGTATTCATGCGCCTGGGCGTCGCTGGAAACGGGGATGGGATCTTGTTCGCTGCGCCCCATGTGGGCGCCAACAATACCATCGGCCACTTTTTCCCTTGCCGTAATCCGGCCCAGATAGTCGCGCGCCTCTTGATTGTACGGGTCCAATTCCAAGGCTTTGGCCAGATGGTTTTTGATGATTTGGGCGTTCATCCCCGCGTAATAGCCGGCAATCCCATAGACGGCCTGCCAATGGCCATCTCCTTCGCCGCCTTGGGCGCGCGCCTGCTCCAGCAAGCGCACCGCCTCGATCAATTGCCGGCGCCGGATCAGGGAGCGCGCCTCCTCCACCATGGCGGCCACGGCGGGCGAAACGCTTTTGCGCTCGGCGATTGGCTTTCCACTGGGATCCATGGCCTGGGTCCAGAAGATCTCCACCCGCCGGTTGCGGGCGCGCCCTTGGGGCTGGCGATCGTCGCCGACCGGGTTCTCCGCGCCCCGGCCGACCGCCAGTACATACCGCGCGTCGGCGCCCGAAACGCGGAGAATTTCCTTGCGCACCGCCTCGGCCCGTTGCTGGGATATCTGCATATTCTTCTTGGGATTTCCGCGGCCGTCGCTGTACCCAAGGACCAGGAGTTTCTTTTCCGCTCCGGGCTTTTGATCGGACAGCAGCCGTTGGATCGCGGCCCGATGGGCCGCACTGAGGGACTTTTGGCCGTCTTCGAAAAGGATCACCAGCGGTTTACCCTGGTCGGCGGCAGGTGGGCCTGCGGCAGCTCCCTGGGCGACCGCGCCCAAAAGCAGAGCGCAAGTCACCAGCACCGTCCCCAGCAAACTCAATACGCCACGTCCCATGTCCCCACCTATTCCCATATACACGCGCATTATCAGAAATATCGGCGAAAACCGGGGAAACTTGAGCGCAGGCCGGTAGGAACGGTGCTTTTACAGAGGGTTGAACCGCTTGGCCAAGGGATAGCGCCGCCCTTCGCCGAAGGCCTTGACCGTGACCTTCAAACCGGGGGCCGCCTGGTGCCGCTTGTATTCGTTGCGGTCCACCCGGGCGATGACGTCGGCCACGGTATGGGCCGCGTGGCCGGCGGCGATCAGCTCGGCGGCCGAGCGCGCCTCTTCCACGTAGCCTTTGAGAATGGCATCCAGGCGATCGTAGGGCGGCAGATCGTCCTGGTCGGTCTGGTCGGGCTTGAGTTCGGCCGAAGGGGCCTTCTCGAGGATGCGCCGGGGGATGATCTCGCCGGAGGCGTTGATCAGGCGGCAGATTTCGTAGACCAGGGTCTTGTGGACATCCGAAATGACCGCCAGTCCGCCATTCATGTCGCCGTAGAGCGTGCAATAGCCGACGGCCAGTTCGCTCTTGTTGCCGGTGGAAAGGACCATACAGCCGTCGCGGTTGGAGATGCCCATGAGCAGGGTGCCCCGGATGCGCGCTTGGACGTTTTGCTCGGTGAGGGTCAGATCATCTGGGGCCGCCTGGGGCCGCAGCAGCTTCACGAAATCGGTGTAAATCTCATCGATGGGGATGATGCTATAAGAGATTCCCAGGTTGTGGGCCAGTTGCCGGGTATCCTCGAAGTTGTCCAGGCTGGTAAACCGCGACGGCATGAAGACCGTGGCCACATTCTCGGCGCCCAGGGCCTGGACGGCGATGCAACTCACCAGGGCCGAATCCACACCGCCGGAAAGCCCGATCACCACTTTTTTGAAACCGCATTTGGTGACGTAATCCCGGGTGCCCATCACCAACGCCCGCAACACCGCCTCGACATCCGAAGCGGCCACGGGGTGGGACTCGCCCCGGCCGCTGCCGGTATCGAAGACGGCATAATCCTCTTCAAAATCCCGGCAACGGGCCGCCGGCCGGCCGTGGGTGTCGAAAGCAGCGCTGACGCCTTCAAAAAGGATGTGATCGTTACCCCCCACCTGGTTGGCGAACACCAGGGGCATTTTGTGCTTGGCGGCCAAATTGGAGAGCAGGCCGTCCCGAAAGGCACGCTTGCCCATATGAAAAGGCGAGGCCGCGATATTGATCAGCAGGTCGGCCCCCTCGCCCGCCAGTTGGCTGACCGGATCGAGGGCATAGAGCCGCCGCCGGAAAACATCTTTATCGTTCCAGGCATCTTCACAGATGGTCAGCCCGATCCGATGGCCCTTGTAGGCGAAAGGCCGGCTGGGCTGCCCGGGTTCGAAATAGCGCCGCTCGTCGAACACATCGTAGGTGGGCAGCAATTGTTTGTGGACCTGGTGCAGCAACCGTCCATCTTCGAAAAGCACGGCCGTGTTGAACAAAGGCTTGCCGGTATCGGCCGGGTTGGCGGTCACAAGACCGCAGACGACCCCGATGCCGCGCACATCGGCCAGCAACCGTTCCAGGCAGGCGTGGTTGGCCTCCACGAAACCATGCTGCTCCAAAAGATCCCGGGGCGGATAGCCGCACAGCACCAGTTCGGGAAAGACGGCCAAATCGCACCCATCTTTCAAGGCCTGGTCGCAGGCGGCCGTGATGCGCGCAAACTGGCGTTTGAAATCACCAATGACCGGATTGATTTGAACAATGGCTATTTTCATGACGCTTGCCTTTTCCCCACTGTGAAACGGCCTTCGATGTCGTGAACTTTCCGGTGGTTCATACAATATTTTGAAGCCGATTCCCATGAAAAAGCCGGTGCTTATCTTTGGGCTTGCATTTCAGGGGCGCTTCCAGGCACTATTTGGCAAGCAAAGCATCTGCAACATCGCCCCGCGGCATGGCTTAAGGAGGATCACATGCGAAACTGGATCACCATAACAATCATCGCTTTACTGCTGACCATTCCTGCCTTCGGCGACACGATCTACATTTGGACCGACAAAAACGGTGTCAAACGCTTCAGCGATCAGCCCCCTGCGGACGTGGAAGAATTTGAGACGGTTCAAGGCGAGAAATCCGGCGCCGAAGATGAGAATCGCGAGGGGCTCCAGCAGATGTTCAATCAAGTGGAGCAGGAAAACCGTGAAGCCGAACAGCGCCGGGCAGAGCAAGAAGCCGCGCGCAAGGCCGAAGCCGAACGCAAAGCCGAAGCTGAAAAAGAGGCCAAAATCAAAGCCGAACGCGATCGGCTGCAGCAGCAGATCGATGCGCTGAACAAACGCGCCCTGAGTTCCACCTTCACCCAGGGCATGCGCGACAACCAAATCAAGGAGCTGCAAAGACAGATCGATGCCCTGAAGTAGTGCGGCGTTCCCGGACGGATGGCCAGGACGCGTTGCATCCGGCGGCGGACGCCTTAGCTTTGTGGCTGACTGCGATGAAGGCGTTTGGTTGAACACCGACGGATGGGATACAGGGCATGGAAGAAAATAGATCATACCATCTTCGCAGCCTGGTGTTGGCTGCAACGGGGGGCATCGTTTTATCGCTCTGCCTGGCCTTGCTCCTTCAGCATCCCCTACCG
>JAKAFO010000372.1 GCA_021819735.1 Deltaproteobacteria bacterium | reverse complement strand
ATGGGCAGACCGGTGGCCCGATCGGCGGCGGCGAACAACTCTTTCACGTCGTCATGGGCCTGGAACAGATCCTGCCCCATGCCCACTTTTTGCGATCCCTGACCGGGGAACAAAAAAGCGATCTTTTTCACGTTTCCTCCTTGCTCATTCGTCCAGCTTGAACAGCTTGCGGGCCACATCCAGCGACACCGAACGGTCGCCGCGGCACCCATTGCTTCTAAGGTAGTGGGTCGGATCGTGCAATACCTTATTGACCGTACTTTCCATCATGCGCTCGATGACTTTGCGATCCTCGGCCTTCAGGTGGGCCAGTTGCTGGAAAGTCTTTTCCATTTCGGCCTGGGCCGCGGATCGGATCTTGGCGTGCAGGGCCTTGATGGTGGGCACCACCTCCAGGCCCTCGTACCACTGCCGGAACTGGATCACCGCTTCGTCGATGATGCGCTCGGCCTTGAGCGCCTCGCGCCGGCGATCCTCGAGGTTGGTATCGATCACCGTATTCAGATCGTCGATGTCGTACACATAGGCGTTGTTGATGTCGTTGATGGCCGGATCGATGTCCCGGGGCACGGCGATGTCGATGAAAAAGAGCGGCCGGTTGCGCCGGTTGCGCATCGCGGCCTTGACCTCCGGCGCCCGCAGGACATACTCCGGCGAACCGGTGGAGCTGATGATGATGTCCGCGCGGCCGAGCTGCTCGGCCACCTCCTCCAGGCGGATGGCGCTGCCTTTGTATTGCGCGGCCAGGGCCATGGCCCGTTCCAGGGTGCGATTGGCCACGACCACCTGGCCCACGCGGTTGCGGATCAGGTGCTCCACGGCCAGCTCGGCCATTTCACCGGCGCCGACCAGCAGCACACGCTTGTCCTCCAGGCTGCCGAAGATCTTGCGGCCCAGTTCGATGGCCGCATAGCTGATGCTCACGGCATGGTCGCCGATGCCGGTCTCGGTGCGGATGCGCTTGGCCACGAAGAAGGTGCGGTGCAGCAGGCGGTTGAGGATCACCCCCGAGCTTTTCTGCTCGGTGGCCAGCCGGTAGGCGGTCTTGACCTGGCCCAGAATCTGGGGTTCGCCCACCACCATGGAGTCCAGGCTGGCGGCCACCCGGAAGAGATGACGCACGGCCGCCTCGCCCTGGTGCAGGTAGAGGGCGGCTTCGAAGTCGGCCAGGGGAATCTGTTTTTGCTGGGCAAAAAACGTTTTGGCGGCCTGGATGGCGGCCGGCGTCTCACGGGCCGTGAAGAGCAGCTCGACGCGATTGCAGGTCGAGAGCAGGATCGATTCGTCCATGGACGGCTCGGCGCACAAGCCGGCCAGGGCCGCGCAGGCATCGCTCTCGGAAAACGCGAGGCATTCCCGGATCTCGATGGGAGCCGTTTTATGGTTCAATCCAATGAGGACAATCTTATCCATGACCCGCTACCGGCTGTCCGCCGCTACCACTGGGTGAACTGCCCGTGATGCCCGGAAAGCAAAAAGTTGACGCCCAAAAAGGTGAACAACAGCACACCCAACCCCACGATGGCCATGATGGCCACCCGGCGGCCGCGCCAGCCCACGGCCAGGCGCTCGTGCAGCAGCACGGCATAAAAAATCCAGGTCACGGCCGACCACACCTCTTTGGCGTCCCATTGCCAGAACCGGCCCCAGATGATCTTGGCGTAGATCATGCCGGTGATCAAACCGATGGTCAGCAGGGTAAAACCGGTAACAATACATGCATACCCGGTGGTGTCAAGCAGATCCAACGACGGCAGCCGCTTGAAAAAGAAGTCGCGGGTCTTGGCTTTGATGTTGCGTTCCTGGATAAGGTAAAGCATCCCTACGCCGGCCGCCAACACGAAGGCCGCATCGCCCAGGAAGGTGGCCAGAATGTGGGTCGTGAGCCAAACGCCCTTGAGCAGGTTTTCGGGCTGCAACGGCTCCCGGGGAAACTGAGTGGCCGCCAGCAGGACGAAGACCGCCAGGGGGGCCGTATACACACCGAGAATCTTGAGCTTGAATTTTGCGCGCAGGGCCAGGAAGGCGGCCACCAGGGTCCAGGCCGCCACCGAAAGGGTTTCATGCAGATTGTTGACCGGCACATGGCCGCTGGCGGCAAAGGCCCAGCCAAGCCCGACCGTCTGACAGACAAAACCGGCGGTCAGCAGCGCGCCGCCCGCCTGCTGCAAGCGCTCGTGCTGAAGGAACAGGTAGGCGCAGTAGGCCGCGGTGCTGAGCATGTATAAAAGGACGGACGATACGAACAGGATCTGCATATGCGCTTCCCAAAGAGTGGTTGTTAGGTTGTGTGCTAGGCCTCTTCGCCGAGAAGATCCTCGTAAAGAAAATCGGGGCCCACCACGTCGGCCAACATCCGATTGATAGCCGGGCGGTCGTCGCGCCGGATCATGTCGAGCAAGCCCCGGGAGATGAGTTGCTCGAAGATGGGCTTGTGCTCCTCCGGGGCGTGGGCCTCGGCCAGCAAGCGCTGGCGCACGGCGCCCATCAGGTCCAGGAAGATGGCGTATTCGGGTCCGAACTGGCCCTCCAGCAGGCGCCGCAGGTGCTTGGCAAAGGCCGGGCTCTTGCCCGAGGTGGAGACGGCGATCATCAAATCGCCTTTCTGGATTACGGCGGGCAGCACGAAGTTGCAGCGCTCGGGTTGATCGGCGATGTTGCACAGCCGGCCGGCCGCTTCGGCATCCTGCTGAATCCGGCGGTTGAGCGTCTCCACATCCGTGGCACCGATCACCAGGAACATGCCGGCCTGATCGTCGCTGCGGTAGTCGCGCCGCTCCCAGACCACCCGTCCCTTGTGGGCCATTTCGGCCAGTTCGGGCGTGCCCTCGGGGCTGACGACCGTTACTTGGGCGCCGCAATCGAGCAGGGTGCGCACCTTGCGCGTGCCCACCTGGCCGCCGCCCACCACCAGGCAGGCGCGCGCCTGGATATCCAAACAAATGGGGTAGTATCGCATCGTTATTACCTGGAGATCGCGTTACGGCAGCACGAAACCCATCAGATCCTCGGCCGCCAGCACCGGCCCTTTATACGTGCCTTGGGCCTGTTTGACAATATCCACGCCGTCACAGGCCGGATAGAGGTGGGTCAGCACCAGGCGCCGGGCCTGGGCCTGGGCCGCCATTTGTCCGGCCAGGCCGGGGGTCATGTGACCGGGCACCTTGCGTTCGTCGGGCATGGCCGACTCGCAGATGAAGAGATCGGCCCGGCGGGCCACATCCACCAGGCCCGGACACGGTTCGGTGTCGCCGGAATAGGCCACCACCGTGCCGTCGCCATCCTCGATGCGGCAAGCCAGGCTTTCGGGGCGATGGGCCACGGGCCGGGCCGTCAGCTTGAAATCGTCGAAATGCAGCGCCTCGCCGCCCAGCGTATCGATCTCGCCCACGAGCAGTTGCCCGGCCGGCAGCACGATCCAGTCGCCATAGGCCCCTTGCAAGGCTTTATAGAAACGCTTCAAGCCACTGCCGCCCATGAGGTGCAAGGGTCGGGTGCGCGCCATGGCGTCCGGGTACTTGGTGGCGAAGAGCAGGGGCACCAGTTCGGCGCTGTGGTCGGGGTGAAAATGGCTGAGGAAGATGTGGGTCAGCTCGAAGATGGAAACGTCGCAGTGCAGCAGGCGGCGCATGGTGCCCGGACCCAGATCCAGCAGAATTTTGGACGCCTTGGTTTCCACCAGCACGGCGCAGGCGCTGCGCGCAAGGCGCGGCACGCAGGTACCGGAACCGAGAAGGGTTACTTTCATGGGCGGTTGCGTCCCTGGCCGGTGCCTTTTTCGATTCTTTGGATGATCCAGCGGGCCAGCTTGGTACTCTCTTTGGTGATAGTCTCCGCTTCCAGGGCCTCCAGGGCCACCTCGGCCCGGGCCGCGCTTTTATGCCCGCCGGCCGAGCCCCATTTGCCGAATGCGCGCTTGGCCACCTTGCCGGCATCGGTGCGCAGGCCGTCGTTGCGGAAGATCACCACCAGTTTGCGCTGATGCACCCCCGAGACGATACTCCATTTGACCGTATCGGTGTGCATGAAGAAATCGGCGATCTGCACGCACACGTCCGGATGGCTCACCGGCCCCAGGTGCACGAAGACCCGGCTCTTGCGCAGGTGCATCTCGTCCAGGGCGCGCTTGAAGTACTTCAGGAAATCGAGCCGAATCTCGGCGCATTCGATGCGCCGGGCCAGGGCGATATTGGAGAGGTGAAAGACGAATTGAAAGGCCTGCAAGTCTTCGATGCCCGTGTGGCGCTCGAAATTGCTGGTGTCGGTTTTGATGGCCACGTACAGGGCCGTGGCCAGGCGCGTGGAGGGCTTGATCTTGGCGGCCCGCAGATACTCGATCAAAATGCTGGCCGTGGCGCCGTACTTGGGTCGGATATCCGCGAAGGGCGCCTGGCTGCGCGCGCCCAGCGGGTGGTGATCGATGATCGCCTGGGGGGCCAGGGCCGCCAGCCGTTCGTGGTGATCGGGCTGGGCATCCACCAGCACCACGCGGTTAAAGCGCGCCGCATCGATCTCTTCGAAAGGGATCATGCTCACGCCGATCAGCCGGATCAGCACCAGATTGTCCGTGCGCTTCACCACATTGATATTGGCGATGGTGACGCCCGCCACCCGGCGCCACAGCAGCCGCTTGACCGCCATGGCGCTGGCAATGGCATCCGGATCGGCCACGATGGGAATCAACACGTGGTCGTCACCGCTGAACTGGGCGTAAAACCGTCGCAAACGCTCTCTGGCCGTCACACTCATGATCTAAGGCACCTCATGGGATGCCTTTTACATTACAGAGAGTTGCGGCCGATGACAACCTTCAATTCACCGCGCCGC
>JAKAFO010000060.1 GCA_021819735.1 Deltaproteobacteria bacterium | reverse complement strand
CTCGTCGTCTCCGCCGGATCGGCACACATCGCCCAGGCTACGCTTGAAAAGCGCTTTTTCGGGATTGCAGCGAATGGCGGTTTCAATCGCCTCCCGGGCTTGGGCCCATTGGAACAATTCGGCGTACACGAGGCCCAGGACATGATGCGTGTCCCCATCGGCGGGCGAAGCCGACAGGATGGTGCGATAAATCTCCGCGGCTTCTTCGAGCCGTCCCGCCTCGATATGACTTTGGGCCTGGGCAGCGAGCTGACTTGCATCCATGGTTCTATTCCTTTCAAACCAAAGCTGTTTTCCGATCTTCCCGCGATTCGACGCAGAATGAAACGGGCGCCGTTCCGGCATCGAAGCGGGCGAGCATCCGCTCGAAGGCCGCTTCCAGATGGAGGCTGAAACGATTGGGATCAAAGAGGGAAGATCCTCGTTTTTGGCGCTCCAGCTTGGCGCGGAGGGCCGTCAGCTTGGATCGATTGTTTAAAAGATCGGTGGCACGCCGCACATATTCCCCTACCGAATGGGTGATCAGTTCGGTCAGCCCGACTGTGGCCAGCGCGCTGGCCGACATGCGCGATACCAGATGGTTGCCGGCCAGCGTCAGCACGGGCACGCCGGCCCACAAGGCATTGGCGGTGGTTGCGCCGCCATTGTAGGCAAAGGGGTCCAGGGCCAAATCGGCCAGGCGCAATCTGGCCAGATGATGATCGATGCGCAGGGGGCCGGCGAAGATGAGCCGATCGGCGGCGATGCCAGCCTGGGCAGCCGCTCGCTGGAGATTCTCACGGGCGGTTGCACTGGGTTGCAACAACCACAACACCGCTTTCGGGACTTTATTCAAGATGCTCAGCCAAGCCTGGAAGCATCGGCGGTCGATCTTGTAAACCTGGTTGAAGCTGCACAAGACCAACTGATCTTCCTTCAAACCCATTGCCGCACGTTTCACCGGTCCGCCAATCGGCATGCGATCATCGTTGACCTGGTAGCATCCGGGCAGGTAGACCAGCTTTTCCGTATAAAAACCGGCCTGGTCCGGCGGCGTCACCAGCGCATCCGTAATAAAATAGTCGATAAATTCCGAGCCGCTGGAACCTAAAAAGCCAAGATAGGCGACTTGCACCGGCGCCGGCCGCATGGCCAGGATCTCCAGGCGCCCCCCCCGGGTGTGACCCATGAGGTCGACCAGAATATCGATTCGATCATCGTAAATGCGTTGGGCCGCGTCCGCGTCCGAGAGCCCGTGGATCTCTACGAATCGGTCGCAGGCTTGAATCAACTTGGGACGATAGTCGCTACCGTCCTCGGGATTGCAGGCATACAGGCAGATTTGGAATCGTTCCCGGTGATGGGCACGTAGCAAACCCAGAATGTGATGCGCAACAGCATGATCCTTGAAGTCATTGGAGATGTATCCGACTTGAATCTTAGCTTTTTCGCTCCTGGGGCGGTGCTTGAATTGGGAATGCATCGCCCCGCGGCGGACGACTTCGTTAAGCCGGTCGCTCCAGGCTTTGGCGATGGCAAGGTTTTTTTCTGGCACGGCGTGCCGGCGTAAACTCAACATGGGAGACTCGGCCGGCTTTTGCCCCTCCCTGATCTGACGGGCGCTCAATTGGTCCACGACCGGGGAAAGTTCTTCGGCCAAGGTCCAATCGCAGGCATGCTGGGCCAATTGAAGCAGATAGACCGTAGCTTCTGAAAAGTCAGGGCTTATCGATCGTGCCCGGCTGCAATGGACCAGGGCTTCGCCAATGCGTTCCTTGCGCCGCAAGGCCACAGCCAGGTTGAAATGGGCGGCGGCGTTTTTAGAATCGAGGGCGATGAGCCTGACATAGCAATCGATGACCTCATCCCAGCGGCTCTGCAAACGGAGGGCATCGGCCAGATTTAACCAGGCTTCAGCATAATTGGGGTCGTGGTCTAACGCCCGGCGATAGTCCGCCACCGCCTCTTCGATGCGGCCCAGGCGCTGACGGCACAATCCCAGATGCATGTGGGCTTTGGGTGAACCCGGATCTTGGCGTAGCGCCCTTTGAAAGAGTGCCTCGGCCATATCGAAATATTCTTGACGCAACTGCCAAATGCCCAGGTTAATCAGGGCTTGAATATTCTCTGGCTCGGTGCAAAGGACTTGCTGCCAACAGGCGTAAGCTTTCTCGGCCAGGCCCAGCCGTTCCGCTGCACAACCTATATTGAGGCAGGCATCGGTCCATCCCGGACGCAGATCCAGCGCTTTTTGAAGAGCGATGAAACCGGCCTCCGGGCGCTCCAGTTGCAGCAAAAGAACGCCAAGGTTAAACCATGCTTCGGGCCATTCGGGCGCTAAAACGACCGATTGACCAAAATGATAGGATGCTTCGGCTTTGCGACCCAATACGTCCAGCGCACCGGCTATGGAAAAATGAATCTCGGCAGATGGCCCTTGAACAGATAAGGCGTGCTCGAAAGCCGCGAGCGCCTCGGCGGGCAGTTGCCGCAACGTCAGGAGTTCTCCCAAAGCACTCCAATAGCGGCCATTTTTTGGATCAATTGCAATAGCCTGATTTAACAATTGCGTGGCCTGAACGATTTCTTTTCGCGCTATCACTGCGATAGCCAACTGGAAAAGATATTGCCCTCTGCTATCCGTCGCCGCGGCTTTGACGCTATGTATCTCGCCAGGAGGGTTTCGGATATTGCTAAAAGCCACTGAATGATCTGATGGGAAGAGATCTATATGCTCGGGCGCTTTGCCGACAGAATAATTAGACCAGATAGCATCGTAGGCCCTTTCAAGATCGCGGACGAAATTTGGCGCATCGAGTAGGGTTGACGATGCGACGGCCACGCCTAAGGTGTGACGGATCATTTGCAATTGTTGAGGCGATTGGGCCAGGCTTACAGCCAACTGAACGTACTGTCGCAGGTCGGTGGCCACAAGTGATCCCAACCCCAAGGCTACTAAATGACTGGCGCTCATGCGCGATACGAAGTGCTTTCCCAAGGTCGTGATGAGAGGTACACCGGCAGCCAGAGCGTTGGCCGTGGTGGCGCCGCCATTGTAGATCACCGTGTCCAGGGCCAAGTCGGCAAGTCGCAGGCGGTTCAGATGATCTTCGATCGGCACCTTCTCGGCGAAGACCAGGCGTTCCGGAGCGACACCATGGTGTTCGGCCTCAGCCGTGAGCCGGGCCGCGGCCATATCGTTGGTGCGGTATAGCCAGAGCACCGCCGAAGGCACCAATCGCAATATCTCCATCCAGCCGGCGAAAAGCTCGGAATCGATCTTATACGATTGGTTGAAGCAGCAAAAAACAAAAGCCTCGTCCGGTAACTGCGCCTGACGTCTGGTCCACTCATGTGTGGATGCTTCCGTCGGGCTGATGATCTGGTAGCAGTGGGGCAGCCGAATAATCTTTTCGGAATAAAATTGGTTGTGCTCCGGCGGTGTAACGATCGGGTCGCCGATCAAGTAGTCGATGAAATCGGCACCGCTGGAGGCCAGAAAACCCAGGTAGCTGACTTGCAGCGGAGCAGGGCGTAGCGCGCAGATGTCCAGCCGGTTCTGGTGAGTATGGCCCATCAGGTCCACGAGAATATCCACCCCGCTTTCATGAATGGTCCTAGCGGCTTGGAGCGAATCGGCGTTGGACAGATCTACGAACAGGTCACAGGCAGCGGCGATGCGATGGCGGAAAGTATCGTCATGATGGGGGCCCACTGAAAAACCGCAAACCCGATAGTTGGTTCGGTCATGCAATTCGAAAAGTGCTACTGCCTGATGGGCCACCGCGTGATTGCGAAAATCGGCTGACAGATAGCCGATGGTGATGCGCCTGTCCCTTTGGCGCTTTCCGTGCATGAACGGCGCCGCCGCATGCCGGACCCGTTTGGCGATGGATTGGCTCCAGGCGCGGGCCACGGCCAGATTCAGAGCTGGTTCGGCCGTGCGGCTGATATTGAAGAGAGGCTGTTCGGCCGGCAATGCGCCCTGCTCCAGGGCAGTGCGAGTCTGCCGGTCCAAATCCGGCAGGACCTTCCGCAGCGATTGCCACTGGGCGGTGTGCTGGTAAACGACAGCCAGGTGGGCCACGGCTTCGGCATCTTCGGGGGAAATCGATAGAACGCGGCCAAGCATTCTTGCGGCTTCCTCGTAATGGCCCAAAGCACAACAGGCAACGCCCAATCCTCGGATGGCCATAGGCTCATCCGGCGACAGTGCCAAGGCCTGGCGGAAACTCTCGGCCGCAGCCGAGTAATCCGCCAGACTCAACTGAGCGGCTCCCAGGTTGGCCCACCATTTGGGACGGTGCGGATCGATGCGTAAGGCTCGGTGATAATAGTCCAGCGCCGGGACCAGTTGGCCTCGGGATTGAGAGACGACGGCCAGGTTGAAGAGCGAGACGGCGTGAACGGGATCAATGGCCAAGACCTTGGAAAAACAGGATAGCGCCTCGTTCAAACGTCCCTGCAACATCAAAGCCCGCCCCAGATTGCACAAAAGGTCTGTATCCCCTGGGTGCTCGCTCAGCGCCTCGCCAAGCACACATTCGGCCTGGTGGTATTGTTGGTCTTCGATGAGAACGATGCCCAGGGCATTGCGGTATTGGGGGTTGCGCCCATCGAGAGCGATAGCCCTTGAGACATACTCCTGGGCACGGAGTCCATCTGCTTGATCCCGCATAACTATCCCCAACAAATACCAGGCATCGGCGCATGAAATATCGTGCTTCAGCAGTTCATGGCAAATGTGTTGGAGTTCATCCACGCGCCCAGCCTGGCGATAGGCTAAAGCCTGGTTCAACAGATCAGTTTTTAAATCATTCTCCAACCTTGTCCACCTTGCGGCCATGGGATTTTCCGCACAGGAGCATTTAAGCAAGAGGCATACCAGCGCCCGTTCAAATCAGCGAACCATGTTCAACGGCGCCATGGCTGCCATTCATGCACTGATGGGAAGCAAGCGCTCTGGACACGATGGATCCTTTTGAAGTGCTGTCACGGAATTGACGGATGGAAAGCCCGCCGCCGTCTGACCAATATGATTCAACGCACCTTCGTGATCCCAGGGGGCGGCATTTACGCTTCAAAGACTGTTCACCATCAGGATCCTGCGGGCAAATCTTAAGACGTTACAGTCCCTTTTGCTGGCGTGCTATTTGCAAGACGAGTAGCGAAAAATTCGAAACATCACCGGTCAGCGGAGATTCCATTGCATTTAGAGCAGCCAATTCAAAGTTTGAATGACATTAGCAGAGATCTTTCATGGATTGACGCCACCGATCCGGGCGCCGCTCAGGAGCAAATCGAAAAGGTGCAAGCCTCTGTTCGGTGTTTGGGGCATGAGGCCGAAGTAATCGGGTTGTATCATGTAAGAAATACCACCCAGGAGATGCTCGCTATTTTGAATAAGATTCGTTGCGGCGAGATTGCCGTCACCCAGTCTATTCTGGACGCTGTGGTTTCGATTTCGCATGAATTGAAACAACTATTCAACGACTACCCGGCTACGCTGCTTTCGAACCATCGGCAGTTCTCCCGATCGCCCAAGCCACCGACACCAATTTGTGAATCGGTATACTAATACAGGACCGACAAGGCGCCGGGAATTGCCGGTCACCGTTACACGCCGATATATGATCAGCTTATAGCCTGAACGGCCATATCTACGGCTATAAAAACCCGGCGGATGATCATCTGATCGTATTCAGAAAAAGTGGGTGAGCTGGTGATCGAATTTGCCTCACAACGGTGAACCGAAATGAAGCTCGTTGCCATCTATAATGTCTTCGATGGAGAGGAGTTCCTCGAAGCTTCCATCGAACAGATCCGGAGCCACTGCGATAGCATCATAGCGGTGGTGCAACGTATCAGTAATTTTGGTTATCAATACGAGGGGGGGCTTCAAGCATGCCTTTTGCTGCAATCCAAAGGATTGATCGATACCATCGCCGAATACAAACCCGATTTGTCAGTGCCGGCTATCCAAAATGAACTGACCAAACGGCAATTGAGCGTCGACCTATCAAAGCAAAGCGGCTTCACTCATTTTCTCTTGATCGATTGCGATGAATTTTATCGCTCCGACCAATTCGCACGCTGCAAGCAGGCTGTGGAAGAGAATGGATGGATTGCAACGGCTAGCCCGATTCAATCCTATTTTAAAACACCGACCTTAACGATCGGCTTGGACTGCTATTTCGTTCCGTTTATCCATAAACTGAGCCCGGATACCCGCTTGCATAATGAGCACTATCCATACAAGGTGGACCCCACCCGTTCCGTGCGCCTCCCCGAAGGAACCACTGTTTTCGGCTTTTTGCCGGATGATCTGACGATGCACCACTATACCTGGGTGCGGAAAGATATTTTCCGAAAGGTCAACAATAGCTCCTGCAGAGACTATATCTTTAATCATTCAAGTCTACTGCAAGACTATCAGAATGCGACAGTCGGGTATCATGTCTCCCATTTCCGGAAAACTTTAATGCTTTGTGACGATCATTTCGGTTTGAACATGTAATTGGCGATCGATGAATACGCTATGATTTATCAGATATATTATGACAGACGCTCTTCCGATGAGATTGTAACGGACAACCCGATCGTGGTGCCTTTTGGTGTATACCATGCCAGATCTCTGCCGCGTAACATAGACCATCTTTATGATGACGAAAGAGAGCCCAATCTTACAGGCCATAATACCCTATGTGAGTGGCGGGTATTGTTTTACATTTGGAAGCATCGACCTGCACCTTGGGTCGGTTTCACATCGTGGTCTCATAATAGGAAAGGGTTTTCCCCTAAAATCGAGTCCGTATGTAAGAAACAATGCGAAGATGTACTAAAATACAATAATATCGCCGGGTTTTATGCCAAACCATTGAGGATGCTTATATCGCCGGACATAGGTCACGAATTTGGAATGACCCTGAAAGTGCAATTCACACAATGGTCTATTTTGGAAGAAAAGACAAAGCGGGTCAATGTCGATCAAAGAATGCTGCCGTTGGGCAAGTATCACCATATAAAGTACTGGGACTTCGTCATGCGGGAATATCAATCGCTATATGGTGTGGATTTGGAGAAAGAGCTCGATTTTCGTGCATTGGGGGATATCCCAGTTCTTCACACGTGGTGTAATGCTTTCGTGGTCAATTGGGCCTATTTTGATGATTATATGACCACTTTCAGCCCCATCGTATTTTCAATGCTCGAACTTTTCGGCAGTCATCCAACGGATTTGGAGCTGGCCTATATCTGCGAGCGGCTTATTATCCTTCACAACTATATCAAGTATACCAACCACGAGTTCAAAACCCCTTCACTCACGGCCGGTCATCCACCCGATACTCCTACCGGTAGGGATAGGCATAACTTTTTAGATATCTGAGGATGGGTTCCGCCTCCCTTTTCCTTCCTTGATTGATTAATTGGGACGCATGTTTGAGCATTTGATTGAAAGGGTTATAGGGTTGGTAACCCATTTTTAGATTTCTCATCAAGCGTATTCTCAAAAAAGCGTCTTTAATCTCCTGGGGCAGCGAAGAGTCGAGGACCGATCCTATTACCGGTTCTACTTTTTCGAGGATCATCCTTTTCAAATCTGGTTGGCAGTCAAACGACAGCCACTCACACATGCGGTCAAGCAGGGCAGGGGTATATCCGAGGCCCATGTAAAAATGCGCATTCAAGTTAGTTACGACGCGAAGAACGGATTGGATGGCATCCAGCGCGTTCTCCGCATTGTCAAGATTCAGCCATGGAAAGCAGGCCGGAAATTTGTTCCGATTCAAAAAATTCAAGTATAACCTGGCAACCTCTATGGGGCCGGCTTCGGGAAATGCTTGCGTCCCGGAAGCTGAAGAAACTCTTGAGGTACAGGTGCGCTTATTTATGAAACAGGAAGGCGTAAACGCGCTTATCCTCAACCACATATCTACATCTTGAGCATATTTTAAAGTCTCGTCAAACGGCCCTGCTTTGAGAAAGATCTGCTTGTCTATCGCTATGCTGATCCCATGAACATAGTTTGAAACGAAAAAAGCGATCACCTGTTGAAAGGGATTTGGGATGCTCTTATGCCTGTGCGGTGACACAGCGGCCTTTTCACCGGTTTCCTCTTCCAAGGCATAAAAGTGGCTATGAAAAAAATGATAATCGGGGCGCTCCTTAATCGCTTGCGTAAAAATAGCAAGGGCATCGCGTTCGAAAAGGTCATCGGATGATAACCAACAAACCCAGTGACCATTTGCATGCTTGAGGGCCATATTCAAGGCTGAAGCGGTTCCGCCATTGGCTTTATGAAAAACCCGAATACGCTGATCTTGCGCTGCATATCGGCTTAGAATGGAACGGGTGTCGTCCGTCGAACCATCATTAACAATGACGGCTTCCCAGTTAAGATAGGTTTGTCCCAGTAAACTGTCGATGGTCGCGGGTAAATAACGAGCGTGATTGTAGGTCGGGATCATTACGGATATAAGCGGCTGGGCGGCTTGGCGTGGCGGTGTCCCACCGATTTGAGCAGCGTCCGTAGAAACCATCTCAAAACCTCCCCTCAGAGCCAAATCCGTCCCCGACTATACAAACTCCTTGTGCTCGACTTCTTTCAACAATCCCTTTAACAGAATATTGTAATTCATATAGTAGCATTTTGAGCAAATGGTGCCATTGAGGGGTTCACTGCTTCTTGCAATGATATTTTCCATATCAAGTGCCTCGCCAAGACAGAGCTCTTCAGGTAGATTTTTGGACGGCCGTTCGAGGGCATATTGTACACCGCAGCAGGCGTACACTTTGGCATCGGCGCCGATAAGCGGTTTTAAATAGCCGATGTAACAATCACCGCCTCTGGCATAGGCCTTTCTCTCCTGGTAGATGACTTTGGAGTCATCGAGCCCCTTTTGCAAAATCTTCGTTTTCAACCGTTGCATGTCGACCGATTCCGGCTGAAAAAGATCAGATACCAGACGCACATGGGTAAAGTGATGTTCGTTGGCAAAATCAATTACTTTAATAATTTCGTCGATATTGGGGGCCGTGGAGACCACGTGACTGAAAGCCCAATCTACATCCGGGGCGGCATTCACCACATTTGACAATTTTTTTTTGTAGACATCGTTGAAGCTTCTTTCATCACTATTACTAATGCGACACCAGGTTAGTTTATTTATTGTTTCTGGAACCGCGCAATGGAGAAGCAGACCGTTGGATACGAGACCGATTTTGATTCTTTTAACCCAAAAGTATTCTATTAACTCATTGAACTGTTTATATAATAATGGTTCACCGCCGCCCGTGATGGTCACGGACTTGGTGCCCAACTGCTTGCACAGGTTGATGATTTTTTTCGCCAGCCCAAAATCGATTTCCTGAGCCTTATCTCTTTCTGAGCAACTGCAAAACTTGCAATTCAGATTGCATTTATTCGTCGGTAGAAATTGAATATGGACCGGAATGAGTCGGCTTTGGGTGAACGCATGGTGAATGACATCTTTATCCAGCAAGACTTTAATCGGAATAGAGTCCGCGGCGGTGAAGGATGTTTTTATATCGATCTCTTTTACCCCGGTCATTCTTTTGTTTGGGATGACCTTCGATTGCTTTTTTGCTTCTGCTGCAGTCATACGGCGACTCCTATATTTTCCAGTTTCACCGACTGTGCCGGCTCTCGTTTTTTTGGTCCTTTTCTATTCCCATAGGGCAAAAATCGCTCCATTGTCTTTGCCGGCTTCAGCCATATGGAAGACGGGATCGTACAATATGGCGGAAGGGTTCAATCTTTTAACTGTCTCAAGGTACCAAGTCGATCTATGGGTCTGGGCCTCATGGTGACCGAACCCAGTAACGTCTGCGGTTTGAGGATGATTTCCTTCCGGAACCATCAACAGTATCCGACGAAAATCCAAACACAAATTGCTCATAAGCTGCCATGCGTCCGCGATGTCTAAGTGTTCGAGAAAATCAACGATCATCACGCAGTCGCGCTGAAACACCATCGGCAGCAATGCCCGATAGTTTCTGGCGTCCCCCTCGATGCGGATGCAATCTATGGCACTCGACCGCATGTAGTCCATGTGTAGATCGATGGCGATTTTTTGCTGCACGGAAGGGTGGATATATTCCATCTGTTTTAAGGTGCCGGCGCCCAGCTCAACAACAGATACACAACCTTCGGTGTTCATGTGGATCCAATGAGGCAGACTGACTCTTGCTTTCATCATTTCTTAATGGTCCTTTTCCAAGGCACGCTGCTAAGGTGCGCTGCCCGTAAGTGATGCGATAGTGTTTTATCTCCCTTCCGGCAGCCCTAAAAGATAGCGTGCGTCGATCTCTAACATCTTCCGACCCAGCATAGCTTGTGGGCTTTGCGTATGAACTTATTTATGCGAAAAGCGTACCACTGGCTGGCATAATACCGAGGAAACAGATTCGCGAAGCAAAAACTCAGTCCATCTGGATTGCGGAAATCGGCATGCGCATTCGTCTATCATCGGCCATGTCACCAATTTGACGGAATTGATCACTTTGTCAGGCGGATAGGCCTGACTTTCATCAGGATTTGCGTCTCTACCCGCCGTGGGGTGCTGGCACATCAATTGCTAGGATGGTCTTGAAGCAACAGGCAATGACCGCCGTGGCTGCCATTGGGCATGCGGTGCTTGAAAGCATAGCAAATCGAAAATGAATGAGAACAAGATGACCCCTCGAAGTTTTATCATACCGGTGCTGGACATGTCTCCCCATAGCCGGTTCAACATCAAGACCCTTTTGGAAGACTTAAGCGGCATCGAAGGCGAAGTGATCTGTATCTTCAACAGCCCACAGGTCTTCGAAGACCTGCGCGACGATCCGCGTATCGACAAATACTGTTTCAACAAGCTCAATGCGGGCGTTAGCCGCTCCTGGAACATGGGTATCAATCTGGCCGAGGGCCGGACGGTTTTCATCATGAACTCCGATCTGCACGTCCAGCCGGCTGCCGTCATGGCTTTGGAGCGCTATTTGCACCAATTGCCCGACGCTGTTTTGGTTGGGCCGCAAGGCAGTTATTTAGACCTTGAAAACCTACGTGTCATTGAGTATTTTCAGAAAGGCACGTTCGATAAGCCCATCCGTACGCATGACGTGTCCGGATTTTTCTTCGCCATTCATCTGGACCGCTTTCTCGCTCGAAAACTGTGCTTCGATGTGCGCTACAGCCCATGTTTTATGGAAGAGTGGGACATGGCCGTACAGGTGATGAAGTCCGGGTTGTCTTCCTACACGGTTCCAGTGGTGGCGTGGGAGCATGAATGGGGCATTTCCGGCCAACGCGAGAATACTCCCATCCGTTATTTCGGTCGCACGGTGATGCGCAATGATGTGCTGGCGGCCAATCGGCAAAAGTTTCGCGACAAGTGGTTCACGTAAAAACGGCCAATTGGTCCATCTCGCATCCAGTACGAAGGAAAGTTTATGAATAATCCTTGCTGTATCGCGCTTTCATTCGATCGCAACATGTTCCACCAGGCCAAAGCATGCATTCAAACGATTATGGCAAAGTGCCGGCATGGGGCTGATATTTGCGTTCTTGCGCTCGATTTACTGCCTTCTCAATTGGAATGGCTTCGCGAGCAATTCGTGATCGTATGCACTGATTACCGGCAATTGCCTGGGTATAAAGATTTCCCGCTCTATGGCTATGCTCAAATCTGCAGGCCTTTCCTGAAAGAGATATTTCCAGGCTATCTCGTCTATATGTGGGTAGATGCGGATATTCGTTTTGTGCGCGAAGATGCTTTTGATGCATTCCTCTTGCAGGCTGCAGCCCACTCTGGATCTATCGTTATCTGCCAGGAGATTGAAAACTGCTATATCTGCATTCATTCTGCGGATCATGCCCGGCGCTATCACGAGATGAAAAACGAACGTCTGAAAGCCCTATATGGAAACGCTCTATTGGAAAAGTTTCGATTCTACTACACCTACAATACAGGTATATGGAGCATGCATAGGGATTCTGATCTTTGGGGGTTGTTCAAAGCTGAATTATTGAATACCTTCGATTATGATTACAACCACATGCGTGAGCAGGATGCCCTCAATGTGGCCATTGTGAATTGGAAGGGCACAGCCATCAACTTGCCGGCTACAATGAATTGGCTGTGCGCCTTGAGTCTTCCGGAGCAGGACCCGGATAGCGGTGAATTTGTGCGGCCGGTATATCCTCACTGGCCAATTTCCGTTCTGCATTTGATCATGTCCCAGAGCCAAGTCCAGGTGGATGGCGTGAAGATACCTTTTTACGAGCTATACAAAAGGCTCGGATTTACTGAATAGCACAATGAATCTTCTATTTGTAACGCATTCATACCCCAATTATGTACCTGACTTGCTGTTGCATGGGCTACGCAAGCTTTTGGGGACGGCCGTTGTGGATTTTCCGCGCAAGGAGTGCCTATACAATGGTGTGCTGGGACTGGGGGTGTGTCCCGACGACCAGCGTTGCCCGGGCTGGTTCCCGGCCGATGATGGCAGGGTGGACCGTGATGATATCCGCTTAAAGCTGTCGCAGGAATTTTTCGATTTGGTGGTGTGCGACCTCCGGGCGCTGCCCTATCTAAGGGAGCAGATGCGGCAGTGGCCTCGCCGAATGGTGGTTATCGATGGAGAAGATCTTCCCCAGAAGATTGCCCCGGGGCCCTATGTCGTGTGTCGCAGGGAAACCGATGGGTCGGATTACAGCATTCCGCTGCCCATGGCATTGCCCCAGGAAGTATTCGAATGGATAATACGCTACGATGACCAGCCCAAGAATTATATGATCGGCTTTTTAGGCAGCACCCACGACGGTTCCCGCAAAAGATTGGTGGAAGCACTGGCCCGGCATTACCCCCGGAGTTTGTTTCAAGCCACCACGGTTCCCACCGGGGATCAGCCGGTGCCCCAAGGACGCATGGGCCGCGACGAATATTACCGCCGGCTCCAACAGTGCCGATTCGTGCTCACCCTGGCCGGGGCCGGATACGACACTTTCCGCTTCTGGGAGAATGCCGCCTGCAACTCCATCCATATAGCGGCGCGCATGCCGCTTTTTATCCCGGATGATTTCAAGGACGGCCAGTCCATCCTGCGTTTTGAGACCGTTGATGAGTTGCGCCGGCGCATCGATCCGCTTTTGGCCGATGCGGAGATTTCCCAAGAGCTCATCCGCAACACTCGTTACCTGCTGTTCACCAAGCACCTGACGATTCATCGCGCCGAATATTTATTAAACCGAGTTCAAAAAGCCTTCCAGTAGATATGTAGATATAAGGACCCGTCCATGAACCAAATCACTACCGTGGGAACCCATGCCAAAGCGCTCACTGCCGATGCCGTCGATTTTTACAAAGACTATTGGCGCATCGGCGATCAGGCCACGGAAGCCGACAAAGCGAGGAATATCGGGATTCTCTCAAAGCTTTTCCCCTCAGGCATTCTTGGAAAAACGATCGTCGAGATCGGCGTAGGGGGGGCTGGAGGACTGATTCGGTATCTGGACAAGCAAAACAAGGTGCTGGGGCTGGATGCCTCCGCAACCGCCTTGGAAAATTGCGAAAAAATAGGACTCCCGATAAAGCTGCACAATGCCGACCGCGATCCCATGCCGTTCGAAAACAATAGTGTCGATCTTGTTTTCGCCATGGAGGTTTTCGAACATTTTGCCGCTCCTCAATATGTCATCGAAGAGATTCGACGGGTATTGAAGCCGGGTGGGATTCTTGTGGCCAGTACGCCGCATACTTTGGTTCATCATTGGCCGCGGCTTTTTTATCCCGATCTCTTCGAAGGGGACGCATTTCGCGAATTTCTCATGATCAATGCGTTTGCCGTCATCACCCAGGAAGGAATCGGTGCGCATTTGTATCCTCACGATTATAAAGCCGATTCATCTGTGCGCTGGAGCTTCCTGTGGCAAGGCCGCAAGTTGACGAACACGGATGCCTCCACCTTCATGGAACACGGCCGCTATTTTTGGAATAAGAAGAATGACCGAGGCATTCGTCTGCGTCCCATGGAAGCCATCGATTGCTTTCGGCAGTGCTGGGAATTGCAGCCGGAAAACACAGAAGCCCGATTGATGTTGGCCCGCGCGTTGATGTACCGATTTATCTATGGGGAAACCAAAGAATTTTCAAAGCACTTTGAGTTTCTGAGCCATACGATTCACTCTGGCCGACCCCCCTTCAATCTCCAAGCGCTGTATCACTTCGCCATGATGTATGTGGAGCTCGAGAAGGTCGGACGGCAATGCATGCGCAGGGAGGATTTCGACAGCATACTGGCGACGCTGCGAAATCACCCTGAAGGGCATAAAATGGAGGAACGGATACTGAATCGCTGGCATGCTCTCGAGTCACCTGCCGCGGTATCGGAAACACCTAAAAATGCCGCCGTCGCCTCTCAACCAAAAACTTCCCCTGTTACCCGATCCCCCATTCACCTGGGGTTGGTCCGGGGCGAAGGATATGGTTGGGGGGTCTGCAGCCGGAATTTGATTCAAGAGTTATCCAAGCTTCGATCTGTTAGGGTGCTCGACGCACCGGACAGTTCAGCGGATGATTCCGCCCTCGATGGCGTTCTCTTTCAAGCCCTGGTCAATGTGGATTTCGATCCCATGTTTCCCAAGGCCCGGGCGCAACACAACTTCGGCTACACTTTCTTCGAGAACGAACTGACCGGACGGTCAATCGAGAATGCCAAGCGTTACGATAAGGTGCTCGGCGGTTCGACATGGTGCCTGGAACGCATGCGGGAAAAGGGCATCTTCAATTGCGATGTGCTCGTACAAGGCATCGACCCCGAACTTTTCTATCCCGGCAACGATCCCACCGATCCGGAAAGGTTCGTGATCTTTTCCGGCGGCAAGTTCGAACTGCGCAAAGGGCAGGACCTGGTGTTGCGGGCCGTCAAGATCATGCAGGAGAAATACCCGGACGTATGGTTGGTCAACTGCTGGTATAATCTCTGGCCGGCCTCCACCCGTTTGATGGGGTATTCCAATCACATCCGTTTCGAACATCGCGACAACGAGCCTTGGACCGCCACCATGCAGCGCACCTACGAAGCCAACGGCTTGGACAGTCGCCGCATCGTTACTTGCGAACTGATGCCACAGAATTTGCAGCGCGATCTTTACTCCCGCACCGATATCGGTTTGTTTCCCAACCGCTGTGAAGGCGGAACCAATCTAGTGCTTATGGAGTACATGGCCTGCGCCAAACCGGTCATCGCATCCAACAACAGCGGGCACAAGGATATTGTCAATGAACGCAATGCCCTTTTGCTGAACCGCATGTCACCGTTCAACGTCATGGATGGCAAGGGGGAGGTGATTGCACGATGGCAAGACCCCTCATTGGATGAAATCGTTGCGCATTTGGAACATGCCTACCATGATCGACAGAAAATACGGCAAATCGGCGTTCAAGCAGGGATCGATTTGAAGAATTTCACCTGGGCCCATAGCGCCCAAAGACTGCTTCAGATCATTGAAGAGCAGGTATAAAATGAAACTGGTTGAGCGTTCCGCAACTGATGTTTTCAATGGTTTTCTGAGCCGCATTCAAAAAGAGGTTTATGCAGAGGCCGATTCTGAACTACATAGTTCACTGATCGATCAAATGGTGCCCCAATTCGCAAAATTTCTTCCCAATAAACAAGTTGCGATTCTCGACGTTGGTTGCGGTCAAGGATATGCCCTCTTGAAATTTCAAGGACTGGGTTTTGAGAATTTAACTGCCATAACGCTTAGCACGGAAGATGTTCAAGGCACGCGGAAAAGGGGATTTGTTTGTTATCAAATGGATATGTCATTTCTCCGTTTCGAGGAAGATTCCTTCGATGCGTTATGGGTGCGTCATGCCCTTGAACATAGTCCTTTCCCATATCTGACATTATTGGAGTTTAATCGAATACTGAAAAAAGATGGCCTCATCTATCTGGAAATGCCGATGCCGAATACGCCTCGTCAACTTGAGTCCTGGCCGAATCATTACAGCCTGTTTGGAGAACAGATGTGGATATCTTTGTATGGCCGGAGCGGACTCAAAGTGGTGGCTAAAACGCGATTAGAATTCCAGATTCAAATAGGTTCCATCAACGACGGACGGCCCTTCATGCAATCCAATATGGTTTTTATCCTTCAGAAAGAGAGAAGGGAAACGGTTTAGAAAAGACCTTTCAAGCCAGACGCATAATCTCGCCGAGTAACGGACGTTTTTAAGTTCCGTTAAGACTACGAATTTTATGGTCTAAATAATCGCCTTTGCGGATCAGGAATGAGCCATAGGTGCCCGGGTAAATTTGGAATAATTTGAACTTGTAAGTAAACGGCTGAAAATCGGGCCAGATCCATTCGGAGCGATGGCGCTCGTAAGGATTGTTATAGATGTCCGGTTGCTCCCATTCGGATCCCAGGGGGATATTTATGATCAGGTGCCCGTCGGTGTGGGCGATGCAACGATCGAGGAATTCCCAGGCTTTCGTTTTTTCGAAATGTTCCAGCACGTCGCCGATGAAGATGGCGTCGTACACGCCCAATTGCTCTATCTTTTGAAAAGCGTCGCCGATGTAAATGTTATCGTAAATGTCTCTTTGCAGTTGCTGGATATAGTCCTCGAACACCTCGATGCCGTCGATGCGCACCTGCCACTGTTCGCGCCGGTATCTTTCGCCGAGCATCACATCCAACAGATCCCTGGCCACGAAGCCGAGTTTGCCGTTCCCCAGGCCGATATCGAGGATCGCGGCAGGCCTTGTTTCGATCAGGTAATCCACGAAGGTTTGAATGTGTACATAAGGGCTGGTCGGCATTTTATCTCCTAAGCTGTGGATCTATTCGCAGGGTTGCTTTTCAGTTTGAGGAGCAGTTCCCGCCGCATGCGCTCCACCACGCCACTCCAATCCTTGGGACGGCTTTGGCGAAACAGGCGCAGCGTAGGGTACCACAGGCAGTTCTCGCGCTGCATCCCCCAGCGCCAATCCGGTATGAAAGGAATCATTATCCAGGCCGGTTTTCCCATGGCGCCGGCCAGGTGCACAACGGCGGTGTCCACACTGATCAACAGGTCCAGGTTGGCCAGCAGGGCCGCTGTGTCGCTGAAATCCTGCAGACGGCCTCCAAGGTTCGTGAAAGCAATGCCTGGGCGTAACATGGCGGCTTGTTCGGACCCCGCACCTTTTTGCAATCCCACATAATCGATGCCGGGCAGTTCCAGTAAGGGCAGAAGATCCTCGAGCTTGCACGAACGGTTTTTATCATTGGTATGTTGGGGACGGCCCGACCACACCAGACCGATCATTACATGCGAAGAGGGCAGTTGGGCGCGCCATTGGACAGTTTTATTGCGATCACTTTCCACATAGGGCACATTCAAGGGAATATTGCCGCCAGTGGTCTGGAAAAGGCCGGGCAGGCTCATCAATGGAATAAAAAAATCATAATCGGCTGCTGGGATTCCAGATGTGGAACGCACAATGATCTCGTCCACACCTGCACATGCCCGCAAAAGAGGGATCAATTCCGCGCGTGTTTCCAAAACCACCTTGCGGCACCTGGCCTTGACCTGGGGCAGGTAGCGCACGAACTGGAGGGTATCGCCCAAGCCTTGCTCATCGTGCACCAGAATGGTGGCATCGGGTGCGACTTGCCCGGACCAACGCGCGCCTTTCAATTGAAAAGGATAAATCGTCTTGCGCTGGGGCATGCGCAAGCGCCACTCGAAATCGGCCCAGCCGGATGTGAAATCCTCCTTGAGCAAGTGCACGAAGGAACGGTTCCAATGGGCTACCGCCAGATCGGGGTTCAAGGCCAGGGCGCGGTTGAAGCAGATCAAAGCGCGGTCCAGGTCGCCGATGTTCTTGCAGGTCAGCGCCAGATTGTTCCAGGCATCGGCATAGTCCGGTTTAAGCTGCACGGCCCGGTGCAGACAAATCAGGGCCTCTTCGTAAGCTTCGTTCAGGCGCAAGGCGCTGCCCAGATTGTAGTGACCTTCGGCCAGATGGGGCTCCAACGCCACCACCTGACGGTAGCAGGCGATCGCCTCCGCGAGGCGTTCCTGGTCCCGGTATATGTTGCCCAGGTTGTTGATGGCTGCGCTCGAATCCGGATGATGGGTGATCGCCTCCTTGTACAAGGCCGCTGCCTGGTCCAAGCGTCCTGTGGCCTTGAAGCGTTGCGCCAGATTGAAACCGGCGGCGATCATGGCGGGGGCCATGGCGTGCGCTCTGGCGTAGCATTGCTCGGCGGAGGCATAATCGTTCAGCCCTTCATAGGCTTGCCCCAGATTGTTGTAAACTTCAGGGCAGGTGGATCTCATCCGGGTGGCCCGTGAAAAGCACGTTGCGGCCGCATCGTATCGTTTGGCCCCCAGGTGAAGGCATCCTAAATTGTAACAGGCCTCAAAATAGTCCGGCTTGAGGGCCAGCGCCCGCCCATAGGCGGCCACAGCCGCTTCGGACATGGCTGCCTGCTCATGTGCCTGGGCCAGGTTAAAAAGGGCTTCCGCCCATTGGGGCTTCAAAGCAACCGCTTTTTGGAAAAGGCCGATGGCCTCCTGGTGGCGATTTTTTCGGCCCAAAAAGATCAATCCCATGTTGAAAAAGGCTTCGGCAAGTTCCGGGCACAGGGCCAATGCAGCCCTGTACCCATCCAGCGCCTCTTCCAACCGTCCTTCGGAATGAGCGGCAGATGCCCGCTCGAAAAGAGCGCGCCAATCTCGGGAACGGCGGTCGGTTGAAGAAGAGAAGGGGCTCACGGCGCAGGCACTCCTACGCCCGTGGTGGGCGGCGTAGCGCACAGGGCAGGGCGGCAAGCTTGGATATAGAATGCCTCCAGGGCCTCGTTCACGCGGGTGTCGTTGAAAAGCAAATGTTTGCGGGATCTTATAAATTCCTTAATCTCGGCACGGAAGAGCGGATCGGCTCCCAATCGTGCGGCAAGGCGCATATACGCCGCCTTATCCGCGGCAATGGTCTGTGTCAATCCCATGCGCGTCAGAAAAGCATAGGTATGGCGGCCCCGCATGAAGCATCCCGGAAGGGTCACGACCGGCAGATCGCAGGCAATGGCTTCCAATGAAGTTTTGCCGCCGGACCATTCCAGCGTATCCAGCAGCACATCGGCGGCCATGTTCATACTCAGGAAGTCCGCATGATTCAGTCGCGGCAAGAAGATGCAACGCGGTGCAAGATTCCGGGACGCGAAGGCGGCGGCCAGGCGTTTGGCGAACAGATCCGTCACCTGCCTTTCCCCATGCGCCAGGAAAACAAACAGAGAATCGGGCACTTCGGCGGCGATTCGCGGATAAATGTCATCGTGCTGGGGGAGATATTTGAAGAGCGATTGGGTGCTGAGGTACACCACGGCATGCTCCGGAATGCCAAGCTGCATACGCGTTTTGGGAGCAGAGGGCAGGGCCGGCGGTGAATAGTTCAGCGCCAGGTTGGGCAGGCGGACCAGCTTTTCCGTATAATGCTGCTCGGCCTGGGCAGGTTCCATCAAGTCGCTGCTCAAATAGTAATCGATGGTGGGCAACCCCGTGGTCACCGGATGCCCCCAGCCTTTGCATTGGACCGGAGCCAGGCGCAGGGCGGCCAGTTGCAGCGTCACCGGATTCATGCCGATGTCGGTATGAACCAGGATATGCAGGCGGTCGGCATCGATTCGGCCAGCGGCCGGCAGCACCTGACCGGGAAAATGGAAGAAATGGTCGCTCGCGGCCCGGATGCTTTCCGTCAGTGCGTCGGTGCGATCGCCCACATGGTAGCAAAAGAGTTCGAAGCGACCGCGATCCAGCTTTTCTATCCACCCCAGCAAAAAGACGCCGATGGTATGGCCGTGCATGCAAGAGGAGAGATATCCCAGGCGGATGCGTCCGCCAGACCCAACCGCCGGCATAGGCCGTGGCACCGCCCATTGCGGAAAGTTGGCGGCCATAACCCGGGTGGCCAAAGCGCCATATTCCTGCTGCAAGTCTCGGTCATCCAGGCCTTGGTACTGCAAGTAGAAATTGGTGAATGTGGCGATGCCTTCCAGCGCGTGGCGCTTGGCTTGGGGTGTGTCGAGGCGGATTTCATTCACCAATTGCTTCAGGTGACGTCTGAATCGATCCCGGTAAAGCCGGATATCCGCTTCGCGCTCATAATACATGGGCAGCGCCAGATGGTAGAACCAGCGGGCCGGAGCATACTGGGGGTTGCACGTCAGGGCGCGCTTAAAATGTTCCTGGGCATTGGCGAAATCACCCTGCTTATATCGGACGACGCCCAGATTGAAAAGCGCCTCGACCATCTCCGGTTTGGCGGCCAGCGCCTTTTCGAAGCAGACGCGGGCCTGTTCCAAGTGGTTTTGATCCCGCCAGATAACGCCGATGTTGTTGTGCGCCTCGGCATAGTCCGGACGAATGTCCAGGGCGGCAGTGAAGGCCGTCACCGCCTCGGCATATTGCCCCTTGTACTTGTAAAGCAGCCCTAAATTATAGGCCGCCGCGGCATTGCGCGGCTGCAGGCGCAAAACGGCGCGATAAGCGGTCTCGGCCTCCGCGGTATGGTTCAAATCCGATAGGGCGTGCGCAAGGTTGAAGTAAGCTTCGGCCAGGTCGGGTCGATTC
>JAKAFO010000371.1 GCA_021819735.1 Deltaproteobacteria bacterium | reverse complement strand
ACATCCGTTTGGCTTTCGTTGATGACGATGCTATGAATTGAACAAAGGACCGACGATCCGGCGGGAGGATCACGATGCAGGATGATTGGCCTGAATTCACAGATCAACAGTGGGCATTCCTATCCGTATTGGATGCCTTCCAAGCCCCGGTGACCATCGAGCTGGCCGGCAATCTGGCCCCCCTCATGCCCGGCCCCTTGATCGACCTGCTGGAAAACGCGGAAAAAAGGAATTGGATCAAAAAGATCGACAGGGGAACGCTTTCGATCGCCGAGGAGTTACCGGCCGAGGCGCGTCGCAGGCTCAGCGCCATCAACCGCCCCGAACACCTGTCCATGCTGATCGACCGAATAAGGACCGAAAATCTTGAGAAGATCCTGGCGCCCGGCGCCAGGACCCGGTTGATGTATCGCGCCGGCCGGGTGCGAGAGGCCGCCGAAGCTGAAATCGAAATGGCCCGCCAGTTCTTGGCCGAGAGCAATTATGAAAAGGCCGGCAGCCATCTCATGAATGCGGTCTCCCGGCTGGAAGAGTGCACCGGGGTCGAAGCGCAGAAGCTTTTTATTGCCGGAGTGCTTCAGCTTTCCAATATTTCCTTCATTATCGGCAAGGGCTTCATCGAAATCGACCGGCTTTTGCATAAAGCCCACGCCAGCTCGGCCACCCTCGGCGATCAACGCTCCCATGCGGTGATCAATCTGCATCTTGGCCGGCTCTACTATTTCACCAACCGCAGGGAAGATGCACTGGTGGCGCTATCGCTCGGCGCCCAGGAGGTCGAAGAACTGGACGATGGCGATATCCGGTCGCAAGCCGCCCCTTTCCTGGGAATCTACTCTTTTATCAAGGGAAACTTCCGGGACGCCTTCGCCCATTTCGAAGAAGCTGAAAAAGTTTTCATCTCCGGCGCGGGTTCCGTCCTGGAAAGCTCCATGACGCCTATTTTCTTCGGTTACTGTGCGGTTTATCTGGGCCGATTTCATCAGGCCATGGGGAGTCTGGACCTGGCCTATCGCCTGGCCCTGGACCGATCCAATAAGGAGCTGGCGGCCACGATCCGAGCCGTGCTGGGCACCGTGCTGGTCCTGCTTAAAAAGCCGCAGGCGGCATCCATCCATCTCAATCGGGCCTTCGAAGATGCCAATCAAACCCAGAATGCGTACGCCCTGTACCTTTGCGGCGGAGGCCTTGCCTTGCGCTATTTTCTAGACGGCGCCCTGGGCAAAGCTTACGAGGTGCTGGGCCAGACCACGCTGGGCGGACATCGCGCCGGCCTGGTGCGGCAGTTTGCTTCGCCTTGGATTCTGGAAATGCTGTTCGAGTTCGACCGCCGGGGATACGCCCCGCTGCCCGGTTTTGAATATGCAGCGATCATGGAAACCATTTTTGAAGGCGTCAATGTTCATCTTCAGGGGGTCGCGCTGCGCTTGCGAGCCAAAGCCAAACTGCTGAACGGCGAAAAGCAAGAGAGCGCCGGGAAAGATCTCGATCAAAGCGCGGAACTCCTGCGGCTGGCCGGCGACCCCATCCAGCTTTCCAAAACACTTCTGGAAATCGCCCACCTGAAACTCACCCGGGGCGAAAGCAACGCGGCCCGCAAAATAGCGCAGGAGGCCAGGCACTGTCTCGGGGGGTATATCGATGAATTTTTCCCCAAGGAGTACAAACACCTTATCGAAGATCAGGCCGGCCAAGGCGAGGAGCATGCCCCGAAAGAAGAATTTCTGGAAAAGTACCTGGAAATGATCGAATCCCTATATTCGTGCGAGAGCAGGGAAGAAATTCTGACCACCGTGCTCTCCAAAACCAGCCGGATGTTCGGGGCCGAACGCAGCGCTCTCTTCTATTTTCCCCAAGGTCGCCCGCATGCGGCCCCAGAGACGACCGCCGTTTTGAATTTATCTCCCAAAGAGGTGGCCACCGAGAATTTCAAGGCCAGCCGGCAAGCGATCCGGAAGGTCTTTGAAACCGGGACCCCCCTGGCAGACAAGCTCATCCTGCATGAATCCCTGCTGGGCAAGAGACTCACGCGCTCCATCTTGTGCATTCCGGTTGACGTTCGGGACCGGGTTCAGAACGTGCTCTATTACGATAACTCCTACCTTGAAGATGCCTTCCAGCGCCTGGACCTGGCAACCATCGGTCTTATGGCCCGCCACACCAATTTCATCATCGAAAGGCGCTTCGAGCACCTCAAAATTCTTAAGAAAGCCCAGGCGCTCTCCTCCGAGAAGTCATCGCGCCTGGAAAGCTCCGAAAAAGCGATTTTCACCCGGTCCGCAAAAATGAAAAAGTTATTGGAGCAGACCGACAAAATCGCCGCAACCGATTCGACCGTTCTGATCCAGGGCGAAACCGGCACCGGCAAAGAACTGCTAGCCTATCGCATCTACAACCAGAGCCGCCGTTCAGAGGGCCCGTTTGTGATTGTGGATGCGACCACGATTCCCGAAAGCCTGCTGGAAAGCGAACTGTTCGGGTATGAAAAGGGGGCGTTCACCGGGGCCGACAAGCGCAAAATCGGCTGCCTCGAAATAGCGCATCAGGGCACTTTGTTTCTGGACGAAATCGGGGAGCTCACGCTGCCGGCCCAGACCAAACTGCTACGGGCCTTGCAGGAGAAAACCATCCGAAGGGTCGGAGGCGTCCAGCCGGTTAAGACCGACTTTCGCCTGATCGCGGCCACCAACCGGGATTTGGCCCGGGAAATCGCCAAGGGCCGCTTCCGCGAAGACTTGTATTACCGTTTGAATGTCATCGCCCTGACCCTTCCGCCCCTTCGCGAGCGCGGCGAGGACGCGGTCTATCTGGCGCAGCATTTCGTCGATGTCTATTCGAAGAAGCACAACCAGGAGGGTCTTGAATTGTCTCCAACCCAAAAATCGGCTTTGAAAGATTATGCCTGGCCGGGCAACATCAGAGAATTGAAAAATAAAATCGAACGTGCCGTGGTGCTGTCGGGCGAAAATGGGCTTGTGTTCGACTTGCCTTCGGGTGAACCGCTGCCGGTGAACGATCCTTTTGCCGACAAACCCACCTTGAACGAAATCCAGCGCCGCTACATCAGGCACATCCTTGGTCATACCGGTGGAAGGGTCAGCGGCCGGGGAGGCGCAACAGAGATTCTCGGCCTGAAGCGCACGAGCTTGTATACCCGGATGAAGGCCTTGGGCATGAAGAAATCGCCGCAATGATCAAAAGATATAGGTTTGACCGGCCTGCCGCAGAAGCAAGCTGATTCTGAGACAGCCGCACGGCGAGCGGGGCCGGCAGGCGCACGCGCAAAGGATAAGAACCGATGGCACAGGCAAAAAAGAAAAACTGGGTCGGCAAGGCGGCCGTGGTCGGGCTGATCGTGCTCGCTATTCTCGTCTTCCGATTTTACGAGCTGGGGCAATATCTCTCCCTCGACTATATCAAGTCGTCCCAGGAAAAATTTCAAGCGTTGTACCAGGCCCACCGGGTGCTTGTGATTGCCGCCTACATGGGGATTTACATCGTGGTGACCGCCCTGTCGCTGCCCGGGGCCGCGGTGATGACGCTGGCCGGCGGCGGGCTGCTCGGACTGGTCGTCGGCACCATCACCGTGTCGTTTGCCAGCACCATCGGCGCCACCCTGGCCTGCGCCGTTTCGCGCTTTCTGCTGCGCGATTGGGTGCAGGGCAAATTCGGCGACAAACTGGCGACCATCGACGCCGGCATCGAAAAGGAGGGCGCCTTCTATCTTTTCTCCCTGCGCTTGGTGCCGGTGTTCCCGTTTTTCGTCATCAACCTGCTGATGGGGCTCACCCGCATGCGCCTGTTCACCTTCTTCTGGGTGTCGCAGCTCGGCATGCTTGCCGGCACCGTGGTCTTTGTCAATGCCGGCCGGCAACTGGCCCGGATCGATTCGTTGTCCGGCATCCTTTCTCCCGGCGTGCTGGTCTCGTTTGCCGTGCTGGGCCTGTTCCCGATCACCGTGAAAAAGCTGCTGGCGCTCTACAAGCGCAAGTTCGGCAAGGTTCCGCAAAGCGCGGCAGGCGACTGAAAAGACCGTTGCCACAGCCGTGGTGCTAGTATTCACCTGAAAAAAACCCGGCCAACCGGCTTTGGGAGGCAAGCAAATGTCGGACAACGAGCACGTTAAAACCATCATGCGGCCTTGGGATGCGCACAATCGACAACTGGTGTCCCATGTCCATCCCCCGGACTGGAAAAATCCCAAGCCCGCCTCGCGCTACAACCTGGTCGTCATCGGCGCGGGCACCGCCGGGCTGGTGTGCGCGGCCGGTGCGGCCGGCCTGGGGGCCAAGGTGGCCCTGATCGAGCGCCACCTGATGGGCGGCGATTGCCTGAACGTGGGCTGCGTGCCGTCCAAGGCCGTGATCCGGGCCGCGCGGGCCGCCGCCGCCGTGCGCGACGCCGGCGCGTTCGGCGTGCATGTCCCGCAGGGCGTGACCGTCGATTTCGGTCAGGCCATGGAGCGCATGCGCCGGTTGCGGGCCGCCATCGCGCGCCACGACTCGGTCCAGCGCTTCAGCGACCTGGGGATCGATGTCTTTATCGGCGAGGGCCGGTTCGTGGACGGCCACACGGTGGAAGTGGCCGGCGCACGCCTGGCCTTTAAAAAAGCGGTGATCGCCACCGGCGCGCGGGCCGCGGCGCCGCCCATCCAGGGGTTGGAGGAGATTTCCTACCTGACCAATGAAACCGTTTTCTCCCTGACCGAACTGCCCAGGCGGCTGGCCGTCATCGGCGCCGGCCCCATCGGCTGCGAGATGGCCCAGGCCTTTGCCCGCTTCGGCTCGGAAGTACTTCTGGTGGAAACCCTGCATGGCATTCTTCCCCGGGAAGACGCCGATGCTTC
>JAKAFO010000370.1 GCA_021819735.1 Deltaproteobacteria bacterium | reverse complement strand
TGGCGATTTTTTGCAATTGCACAAAATCTTCGGGCATCTCCATGGCCATTTGATCGATGCTCTTGGTCATGCGGATGCCGGCCACCACGTCCTCGCCCTGGGCGTTGATCAAATAGTCGCCTTCCAGCTTGGGCTCGCCAGTGGCACCGTCGCGGGTCATGGCCACACCCGTGGCGCTGTCCTCACCCATGTTGCCGAAGACCATGGTGACGATGTTCACGGCGGTGCCCAGGTCGTGGGCGATGCCGGCGGCGTTGCGGTAATCCACGGCGCGCTTGCCGTTCCAGCTCTTGAAGACCGCCTCGGTGGCCATCTTGAGCTGTTCCACCGGGTCCTGGGGAAAATCCACCTGGGTATGGCTGCGGAAAATGGTTTTAAACTGGCCAGTAAGCGCTTCCCAATGGGCGGCGGTCAGATCGGCATCGCTGGTCACGCCCGCCTGCCGCTTGACGTGCTCGATGGCCTTTTCGAAGGCTTCGTCCGCGATGCCCATGACCACCGACCCGAACATCTGGATGAGGCGGCGGTAGGCGTCATAGACAAAGCGCGGGTCGCGGGTCTGGGCGATCAACCCCCGGGCGGTTTCATCGTTCAGGCCGATGTTCAACACCGTGTCCATCATGCCGGGCATGGAGAATTTGGCACCCGAGCGGCAGGAGACCAGCAAGGGGTAGTCCGCATCACCGAAGATTTTGCCCGTGGCGGTTTCGATGGCCATCAAAGCTTGCAGCTCTTGGTCCCACATGCCGTTCGGAAAAACGCCGCCGCCGGCCAGGTAGGCGTTGCACGCCTCGGTGGTCACGGTAAACCCCGGCGGTACCGGCACGCCGATGCGGTGCATGTCGGCCAGGTTGGCACCCTTGCCGCCGAACAGGCCACGTACGGCATCCCAATCGTCCTTGACGTACTGCATGGCCTGATCGAGCTCATTGAATAGATAAACCCACTTTTTTGTTTGCATGCGCTCCTTCTCCCGGTGTTCTTTGGCGGACCGACCTGCTGGAGGCCGCTTCCGATGTGGCATTACAGAGTGGCTGGCCGTATCGTGGAGGCGCACTATAACCGATTTGCAGGCTGAAAAAAAGAGGGGCGGGCCGCTGGTTTGAATTTCCGGCGAAGGTGCTTACCCCTTCAATACCGCAGGGCCAACTCACGATCCGCAGCGATGCAGGGGCCGCATTCGCGGCTCGACTCAGGATCATGCCGAATCGCATCACACCCCGAAAAAGGAGCAACCTATGAATACACATACAAACCCATTCGATTCGGCCAAGGCCGAAGCCTTTGCCGATACCATGCTCAGGTCACTCAATTACGGCGCCCTCTGCCTGATGACCTCCATCGGGCACCGCACCGGCATTTTCGATGTCATGCGGGAGACGTCGGCACCCGCCACGGCCGTCGAGATCGCCCAGAAGGCCGGTCTCAACGAGCGCTACGTGGTGGAGTGGCTGGGCGCCATGGTAACCGCCGGCATCATCGAAGTGGACCCGACCAGCACGCGCTACCGGCTGCCGGCGGAACATGCCGCTTTCCTGACCCGGGCCGCCGCGGCCGATAATTTCGCCGTCTTCACCCAGTACATCGGACTGTTGGGCAGCGTCGAAGACGAAATCATCGCCTGCTTTCGCAACGGCGGCGGTGTTCCTTATGAGAAGTTTCGGCGCTTTCATGCCGTGATGGCCGAAGACAGCGGCCAATCGGTGCTCTCTTCCCTGGAGTCCCACATTTTGCCCCTGGTGCCGGGATTGACCGACCGGCTCTCGGCCGGCATCCGCGTCCTGGATCTGGGCTGCGGCAGCGGGCGCATCATGTGCCGGATGGCCGAGCTCTATCCGGCCAGTCAATTCCTGGGGATCGATCTGTCTTCCGAAGCGATTCTCAACGCCCAGAAGGAGGCGTGCGACAAAGGCCTGCTCAATGTGGATTTTTCGGTCCGCGATGTGAGCAACTTCCATGTGTCGGCGGAACCGGAGAGTTTTGACCTGGTGACAACCTTCGATGCCATCCACGACCAGGCCCAGCCGATGAACGTTCTGATGGGCATTCACCGCACCCTGAAAAAGGATGGCCTCTACCTGATGCAGGACATCCGCGGCTCCAGCCATGTCTACCACAACGTCGGCCACCCCTTGGGCACCTTTCTCTACGCCATCTCCACCATGCACTGCATGACCGTTTCGCTGGCCCAGGGCGGGGAAGGCCTCGGTGCCATGTGGGGTGAAGAGAAGACCCGCGACTACCTCACCCGCGCCGGTTTTACGTCCATCGAAACCAACCGGCTGGCCCACGACATCCAGAACAACTGGTACGTGGTGCGCAAGTAGTCTTTTCTTTCGCCGGCCGACGTCGAAGGCGAAGATGGCGTTCCATATTTGGTTGAGGGTTGTCAATCGATCCCTTTTTGACTACAATCATGACATAATCGACCCGCCACGATAGCTGCCGAAGAGAGGATGGACCATGACCAAATCCGATGCCGTCGACAGCCCCTCAGCCTTTAATATGGAAGAAGCGCTTTTAAAAGCCGTACTGCCCTATGGCCAAACCTGCATCTTTGGCCGGGGGACCGACCTGATCGCCATGGGCGAACCCTCGGAGTGCTTCTACTACGTGGAGCAAGGAACCCTGGAGGTCTCCTACGCGGCCCAGCGGACCTCCATCGTGGTGGCCTTGATCGGGCCGGGAACATTCTTCGGCGAGATCGGTTTCTTCGACCAGCAGACGCGCACGCGCAACATCCAGGCGTCGGAAGAGGCGCATCTGCGTCTCTTCGACCGCGACGCCATGGACCGCATGCGGGCCGACGATTCGCTGCTCTACGCCCGTTTTCTGGAGTGTGTGCTGCGCATGGTGTGCGGACGCTTCCGCCAAATTCTCTCCGACCGCGGGCCGTTGATGGCCTATGCCGCCAGCCTCTCCACCGGCCGGGAGCATTTTGCCGGCGTGCAGCCCCTGCCCATGGATCTTCTGGCCTCTCCGGTTTGGCAACAGGTGAACGCGGAACTCGAGGGGTTCAAGGCGCGCATGTTCGATTTGGGTTATAAGCTCCAGGCCGATCCGGGGCCCGATATCGCCCCCCGGCACCAGGCCGAGGGAGAAGCGATCGTCAATGAATTTTTCCAGAAAGTGCGGGATACCGACGCCGCTATCCATGCCCGGGAGAGTGCCGACCTGATCTGGGGTTACGTCTTCAAGGAGGCGTTTCCCTACCTGATGCGCAGCCGGTTTTTCGAACGCGCCTACTACAAGCCCAAAGGATATGCCGGCGATTTCTACATGATCGAAATGATCTACCGCAACCAGGCCGAGGGCGACGGTAAACTGGGCCGTTTGCTGGACGGATTGTTTCTGGAGCAGATCGCGGCCAGGGCCGTGCGTGGCCGGCGTCAATTGCTGCAACAGACCCTGGACCGGCTGTGCCGGGAGCGGCTCGACGGCCCGGGGCCGATTCGGATTCTCAATCTGGCCTGCGGGCCTTGCCGGGAGCTGTTCGATGTCATTGCCCAGAGAGAATATGACGAGCGCATCGAGGCCCTGTGCGTGGACATCGACGCCGAAGCGCTCCAATTCGCCGACCAGAAGGTCAATGTCTTCGAGCATCGGGCCACGGTGCGCTTTATGAACGAAAATGTGATCAAATGGGCCCTGGGCCGGGTCAAACAGGATTTCGGTCCCCAGGATATCATCTACTCGTCGGGGCTGTGCGACTATCTGGACGCACGGCTGTTCAAGGCGCTCATCAAACGCTGCCATGACCATCTGAAGGCCGGGGGCGTGTTGATTCTCGGCAATTTTTCGCCGGTCAATCCCGACCGGCCCATCATGGATCACCTGCTCTACTGGCGTTTGATCCACCGCGACCCGGAGCAGTTGCGCGATCTTTTCGGCGACACGCCCTTTGGCCGGCAGGTTGAAATTATCTCCGAAACCCAGGGGGTCAATCTTTTTGTGGTGGCCCGGCGGCCCGCTCCATGAGCACCTTGCGGATGGCCTGGGAGAGGCTGAAGATGGTCACCGGCTTGCGCAGCACGGCCTTGACGCCGAGCTGCCGGATGCGATCGGCCGAAATCATATTGCTGAATCCGGTGTAGACAATGATGGGCATGTCCGGCCGCTGGGCCAGGATCTCCCGGGCCAGGGCTTCGCCGCTCATGACCGGCATGATCATGTCGGTGATGACCAGGTCGAATGCGTCGATGCGCTCGCGCAGCACCGCCAGCGCTTTTTCCGGCGATGTATACGAGGCGGCGCGGTACCCCAGGGCGGTCAGCAGCTTGGCGCCCAATTCGGCCAAGCCCACCTCGTCGTCCACCAGCATGATGCGTTCATTGCCCAGGCTCAACAACTGAAGCTGATGCCCGTTGGCAAGCTCCCGGCCTTCGACCCGCGGCAGATAGACCTTGAATTCGGTCCCCTGGCCCGGCCGGCTCTTCACATCGATGATACCGCCGTGATTCTGAACGATGCCCCGCACCACCGCCAGGCCCAACCCCGTACCCACGCCCTTGGCCTTGGTGGTGAAGTAGGGATCGAAGATGCGTTCCAGCAGATGTTCGGGGATGCCGTGGCCGGTATCGGTGACGCCCAAGCAAACGTATTTGCCTGCTTCCAATTGGCTGGGGTGTGTGCTTTCGGAGGATGCCTGGGGCTGGATGTCGATCTCTTCCAGGGCCACGGTGAGGGTGCCGCCTTCGGGCTCCATGGCGTGGGCTGCGTTGGTGCACAGATTGATGACGATCTGGTGCATCTGGGTGGCGTCGGCCACCACGATGCTCTGGGCGGCCTGGATGTTCTGCCGGATGGTCAGGGTGGCCGGCAGCGTGGCTTTGAGCAAGCGCATGGCCTCCTTGACGATCAGGCTGATCTGGA
>JAKAFO010000369.1 GCA_021819735.1 Deltaproteobacteria bacterium | reverse complement strand
CGTGCCAAGGCCAACGCCCAAAACAGATCATATCCCAACGAGCTTTGCGGACATCCTGTCAAAAACCAGCAAGGCTACCGCTCCACCGCCGGTGATGGCGTCGCCCATGATTCAGCCGATGATCATAGCGCCTTTGGCATCGCAAAATGAGGTTTATCAGCGCACCGAAAGAATGCTGGACAGCATGGCGAATTACCAGTCGCTACTGGCAGACCCGAAATTTAACCTGCGGGAAATTGCACCAGCCGTGGCACAATTGAAGGAAGAATCGGTCTCCTTGGGGCCAATGCTGAAGGGGATGGATGAAAAAGATCCTGTCGCCCAGATCGCCCGTGAGGCCATGATCATCGCAAACAAGGAAATTACCCGATTCGAAGAGGGTGGATACGTGGAGGATGTCTAATTCATTGCATTCAAAAGCGAGGCTCTGCTATTCCTCTTTTTGTCGCATTTGCAAGTATTTGCGCTGCAAACCATAAACGAGTTGGACCAACTGCTTTTGCGCCTCGGCAGTAATTTGTGCAAACTCGAAAGCGATACCGAAGTGCCGCTGCCGCGTCCTGCCTTCTATGCGCCGTACAACGGCACGATCAATGAACACCACGCGGTACTCACCGTCCAGGACAAGCACCAAGGAGATCTTTTCAATAATTTGATCCTTAAATAACAAAGCCTTGGCTGAATTTGGGCAATGACAAAAAAAACCTCCCAGGCTGATATTGTCCAAAGACATTCTGAATTCGGCTTCATTGATAAGCGCGGTTGCATATGCATTGGCTGGCGCTGTTAATCTAAAATCATTACGCAATTGATAGCGCTTGATGATTTCCGGGCCAGGCAGCCAACCCTCGTCACCACTATCTTCAAACGGGACATCGAACCGATGGGGAAGGCGATCCCGGCCTAAGAATTCAAAGCGCAAGGTGGGTTGATGCAGTTTTCGCAAAGCAACCCACAGTCCTTCGGGGGGATCTATTTGGAAGCGTATAAGGCCAGCCTTCTCAACATGAATGGCCAGGAGCACGGTGAGCCGTTCAAAATCATTTTTGGTTATGGATATCTTGACCAAGGTCTTGGACTTGATCAAATCTTGGATGAGATCGATTACCTTCCGACCTTTTATTTTTTCAAAATCGGCCATGCGTTATCCAGATCACCGTATCTGCCAAAAACCTATGCAGCGCTCCGCAAGTTTAGATGCCGGAAACATTTTTGGCAAAATCCGGATCCTG
This sequence comes from Deltaproteobacteria bacterium, assembly GCA_021819735.1. Taxonomy (GTDB): domain Bacteria; phylum Desulfobacterota; class Desulfobacteria; order Desulfobacterales; family Desulfosarcinaceae; genus Desulfatitalea. The sequence goes on along the minus strand of JAKAFO010000369.1, from coordinate 3,640 downwards.
GAATAAACGTTTGGCGAATTTGAGATACTTCTCGGCTATAGCTCGAACCGCCAACTGTAAAGCATACGGTTTGATCGGCTTTTCCAAAAGATGATTGACGTCGGAGGCGATGCACATGTTCACGATGTCATCACTGGCGTTGCCCGTAATGATGATGGCATCCGAATGGGCGGTGGGAAACCTTGCTTCCACCGCATCCAGAAAGTAAAAGCCGCTCACACCACCGAGAAAAACATCGACAATGAAAATCGCGACGCCTATGTCACGCCCCATGCAATACTTCATCGCCTCTTCCGAATCGGAAAAGGACAACACCTCGCCCCAGGTATAAAACCTTTTCACGATAGTGGTAATCAAATCGCACACGGTAGGATCGTCATCCACCACTATTACGTCTAAACCATCGGACATGGCCATCTCCTTCCGGTATAAATGCTATCGCATTAAATTAATTCTGTTCGACATCTTCCGAAATTCTGTACTTCTCCATCTTTCGGTAAACCGTTGTTAAATTGATCCCAAGCAACTTGGCGGCTTCGGCCTTGTTGCCCTTGGTGTGTCTGAGGGCACGGGTAATCAGGACTTTTTCGTTGTCGGTCAGATTGAAGTTGTCTTCTCCAATGGGATTGTGGTGATTCATCGAACGCAACTCGGGTGGTAGGTCTTCGGCATGGATCGCGTCGTCTATTCCAAGGGCGAAAGCCCGCTCGATGACGTTTTCCAGTTGGCGCACGTTGCCGGGCCAATCGTATTTGATCAGCAGGTCCAGCGCTTCGGGCATGATGCGGGTGACCACGCGATGGCTGTCTTGGCTGAACTTCTTAATGAAATGATTCACGAGATGGGGAATATCTTCCTTGATTTCCCGCAGTGAAGGCATATGAAACGAAATGACATTCAGACGGTAGTAGAGATCTTCGCGGAAGGTCTTATTGCGTATGGCTTCCTCGAGATTTTTATTGGTGGCCGCAATAACTCTTACGTCCACTTCCGTTTCCCGCGGGTCGCCCACCGGTCGGATTTTCCGCTCTTGCAGGGCGCGCAGCAATTTTACTTGCAGCGATGGCTGTACCTCGGCGATTTCGTCCAGGAAGATCGTACCGCCATTGGCTGCCTTGAAAAGTCCCATGGTGTCTTTAACGGCGCCGGTGAAAGCGCCTTTGACATGTCCGAAAAGTTCGCTTTCGAGCAAGCCCTCGGCGATGGCACCACAGTTAACGGGAATGAATGGGCGGTTCTTGCGGACACTGTTTTGGTGGATGACATTGGCCACCAACTCTTTACCGGTGCCGCTCTCACCCCGTATCAGGATGGTGGGGCTTCCGCTGCTGATGCGGTCGATCACCTCGTAGATCTGCTGCATCTTGGCGCTTTTGCCCACCAGTTGATCGTAATTGTAACGGTCCTTCAAACGGCGTTTGAAGAGAAAATTTTCCAGTTGGAGATTCTTTTTTTCGATGATGCGGTCGATCAGGATTTTAAGACGCTCGAAATTGATCGGTTTTTGAAGATAGTCGTAGCTTCCCCGCTTGAGCGCCTCGATGGCGGATTCGATCGTGCCGTACCCGGTAACGATGATAACCTCGGTCGAGGGGCTGGCCTCTTTTACCGATTTGAGCAGGTCCAGGCCGCTTATCTCCGGCATGATCAGATCGGTGAAAATCGCCGCATATTCCTTTTGTTTTATCTTCTCGAGGGCCAGTAAACCATTGCTGACCGCATCCACGGAATAGCCGTTGCGGGATAGATAGGTCGTAACGACATTCAAAATCTGTTGGTCGTCATCGACGAAAAGAATGGGGAAAGAGTCCATGGTTCTCTAGTACAACATTTGAACAGCAACGGTGCTGTTTGATTGTTTAAATCCGCAATGATGCTCCAGCAGTCATTCACATCGGATGGTGCACCCTTCACGGCCCTCGCTTGATAGCTTTCAAGGCCAGGGTCCATAAGCCGTATGGTAACAAAATTTATGCCATCGGATCGTTATGGTGTCAAGGATTTGAAATGGCGATACATCCTTCCAACCACGGATAATGAGCAGGCAAGCCGGAAAGCTTTGTAAAATGTTTTGCCGGCGCCATTGCGACTCTGTTTGCTGTTCTTCCCCGACAATTAGGAGAAAGACCGCAAACCAATAATGCCGCAAGGCATTGTGACGTCAATTGCTTGACTTTCAGGGGGGACGAGGTCGTTGCCCAATAGTCGATATCATACTGATAAATAATTGAATTTATGCATTCCTGGATTGGTATGCTAGTTGCTATAGGGAATTGCATAGTGGCTTTGCAGTGGAAACGGAAACTCGCTAATGGGAGATCGGCGCGATGCTTAGAGAAACGGGTATGGAAAAGCGATTGGTCGAAGCGAAAGAGAGTCAAGCCATTTTGCCCATGGTGACCGCCTTGTTTGTGGAAGGCTTAGGAGCTGATCGCAAAACCATTCCCCAAAGACCTAAGACCAGAATTTTCAGGCTACCATTGACCATCGATGAGGCCGGACTTTTCCCTTCCAACGTCAAGTCGACCAGGCAGGTAACCGAACAGCGGCGAACAACGAGCCAAGACAAAAGTGGTTCGGGACACCATCACTTGGCCGTCCAAACGCTGATCAACGGCTTATCGCGTCATTTCAACAACCTGCTTATGGGGATTTGGGGTAATGCCACGTTGATCCGTTTGAAGGTCAATCAGGACAGCCCTCCCTATTGTCGCATAATGAAAATCGAACGCTTGATCCAAAGCGGTGGTTTCTTGATTCACATGGTTTTGGGATACCTCGCGGAACGGCGCATCGCAATTAAATCTATTTGGCTCAGCCAGTTGGTTACGCAGATTAAAAACGAAATATCCAGCAGCGATAAAAACGAAGAACCCTGGGATTTTGAGGAAAAACTTAAATGGGCCTCCCGCGTGCAGCGTCCATGTACCATTGCCGGCAGCATGGGGCGCGTGCTGGAAATGCTCTTGATGAGCATCCAGTCCCAATGCGATGAGATCGTTATCGAAGGATCATGTGATGCGTCCATTCCGGAAAAACTGGATGCCATAAATGCCTTGGTGCTGCGTGGCCTGGAGATCACTCGTCAACTTAGGTTCTACGCCGGTAATTTTGAGCCGCGCATGGAGAAAATGCGTCTGGCACCCATGATAAAACGTTCAATCTCCCAACTGTGGGGGGCGCAACCCGGAGCCAAGATCACGTGTCATGTTAGCCAAGGCTTGCCGATGATCCGCGCGGAGCGCGAACAGATAGAGTGGGTTTTTAAACAAATACTGTCCAATGCCCTTGCGGCCGCGGCACCCGAGGGAAGTGTAGAAGTATCGGTTCGGGACCTGCATCAAGAAGGCCCAGAGGATCGATGTGTCGTGCATAAAGGAAGCGATTATGTGGTGATCACCATCAAGGACAACGGGCGAGGCATGTCGACTGATTTGCAAAGAAGGATTTTTGAACCGTTTTTTGCATTTCCTCCCAAGCACGGAAGGCTGGGGCTGGGGTTGTCGGCCGCCGCCGGCATATTAAAATCGTACAACGGTTATATCCAAGTCCAATCTAAGCCCATGGCCGGTAGTACCTTTAAAATTTGTTTACCCGTAGCCGGATCCACCACCCAGAGCTAGAAACTAAAAGAAAAACA
>JAKAFO010000059.1 GCA_021819735.1 Deltaproteobacteria bacterium | reverse complement strand
AATCCCGGAATAGGTAGCGGCACAGCAGGCAGGCCAGGGTGGCGCCGATGGTGCTGGCAAACGAGATGATCACGGTGCCGGTCAGGGTGCCGAACAGGGCGCCGGCCGCCAGGCCCAGGATCACCGCACCCGGCAGGTTCAGGGCGATCACCGGAATGTAAACGGCTATGAACAGGGCGATCATCGCCATTGCGTGTTGGTCGTAAAGCCCCTGGAAGCGCGCCTGGGAGCTTTTAATGGCCGCCAGGGTCAGGTGCCGGTGCAGGCCGGTGGTGAAAAAGAGGGTGACGGCGATGGCGATCAGGAGAACGAGGCTCAGCTTTTTAACGATATTTCGGTCCATGGAGATCCAGTCTGGGCGGCGGTTCCCGTGCGCGCCAACCGCTGCCGGGAACTTACAGCTTTCATTTGAATTTGGAATTTGCTACTTACATTAAGCCGGCAGGGAATTCAAATACGTGAAAGCTATAGATATTTGAATGCCCATTGAAAATCTCAATACAAAGCGTCCGCCCCCTGTCCGACCGGTGCGGCCGGGGTGCGGCGGTTCCGACGCGGGAAGTGAAATGGCCGAAAACCCGAAATTACGACTGACCCAGACCGTCAAAGGGGCCGGCTGAGCGTCCAAACTGGCGCCAGGGGACCTGGACAAGGCACTTTGCGGATTGATCTTTCCCACGGACGAAAACGTCCTGGTGGGTTTGGATCGCGCCGACGACGCCGGGGTCTATCGCATCTCCGACGAGCTGGCGTTGATCCAGACCGTGGATTTCTTCACGCCCATCGTGGACGATCCTTATTGGTTCGGTCAGATCGCGGCGGCCAACGCCCTGAGCGATGTCTACGCCATGGGCGGCGTGCCCAAGACCGCCATGAACCTGGTGGGTTTTCCCATCAAGCAGATGGATCTCGACATCCTGCGCCAGATCATCCAGGGCGGCATCGACAAGATCCGCGAGGCAGGTACCGTGCTGGTGGGCGGACACAGCATCGAAGACAGCGAGTTGAAGTATGGGTTGTCGGTGACCGGGTTCGTGCATCCGGCCCGGGTGCTGGTCAAGAAGAATCTGCGCGCGGGCGACTGCCTGATCCTCACCAAGCCTTTGGGCACCGGCATCATCAACACGGCCATCAAGGCCGCCATGGCGCCGCCGGCCTTGATCGACCGGGTGACCCGGCTGATGGCCACCCTGAATCGGGGCGCCGCCGAGGCCATGGCCGCTTTTGCGGTGCATGCCTGCACCGACGTCACCGGTTTCGGGCTGCTGGGGCATCTGGCCGAAATGGTGACAGGCTCGGGATGCAGCGTGCGTATCGAGAGCCGCCAGGTGCCGATCCTGCCGGAAACAGCCGATTTTGCCGGCATGGGGTTGGTGCCGGGCGGGGCCTTTAAAAACAAAAGCTTCCGGCAAGCCATGGTGGCCTTCGCCGACGGCGTGGATGCCGTGATGCAGGACATGCTCTTCGATCCCCAGACTTCGGGCGGCCTGCTCATCAGCATCGCATCCCAACACGCCGAGGCCCTGGCCGAAGCCCTGACCCGCCGGGGCGTGCCGGCGGCAGCCGTGATCGGCGAAGTGCTGGACGATCCGATCGAAAAGATATACGTAAGCTGATCGCTTACCACCCGCAGTACTATTTACTCATCGAGTTAGAGGCTTAAACAAGGAGATCCGACCATGAAAGAAATCGATGCCAGGGGCTTGTCCTGCCCCGCGCCGGTATTGCATACCAAGGCGACCCTCGAACAGGAGCATCCCGACGCCATCAAAGTGCTGGTGGACAATGCCGCTTCCCAGCAGAACGTCGAACGCTTTTTGCGTTCCCAGGGATTTGACGTCCGCCTGGAAAAAGAGGGCAATGATTTTGCCGTCATCGGTCAATGCGGCACGCCCGGCGCGGCCGTCGTGTCCAAAGCCGCTCCGGTTGCCACCGAAACCAAACAGAAGATCCTGGTGATGTGCGCCACCGATCGCATCGGCTTCGGCGACGAGACGCTGGGTCAGAAGCTGATGGTGAACTTCATCCGCACCCTCAAGGAGATGGGGCCGGAGTTGTGGCGTCTGGTGCTGGTCAACAACGGCGTGAAGCTGGCCGTGGCGGGCTCAGCGGTGCTAACAGAGCTTAAAGCCTATGAAGGCACAGGGACGACCGTTCTGGTGTGCGGCACCTGTCTGGAGCACTTCAATCTGCTGGCCCAGAAGCAGGTGGGCCAAACCACCAACATGCTCGATATCGTCACGGCCATGCAACTGGCCGACAAGGTGGTCAATCTTTGATACCGCTGACGAGTTCGCCGGATATCCTCGCCGAAGCTCAAGTCATCCCGGTGGGCGCCGCCCATGGGCCAAGGTACCGGCAATGGCTGGTCGCGGTAGTTATTCTGTCCACGCTCCTGAAGCTCGTTTTCGTTTTTTATGGTACCGCTTTCCAAAGCTACCTGGGCAGCGACATGGGCGGCTATTGGACGCGCGCCCTGCAACGCTTCAACGGCGATATCTTCAGTATCAATCAATGGGTCATCTGGCCGCCTCTTTTTCACATCATCCTGGCGTGCATCTTCAAGGTAACTAACCTTCTGGGGCTCTTTCCCATCAGCCTGGGAATCGTGTTGGGCCTGAATGTCCTCTTCTCCTCCTTGTCCGTCGTATACCTGTACCGCATCTCGGAAAGGTTCACGCGAAATTCCCGGATCGCCCTGGCCACTGCCGTATTGTACGCTTTTACCTACCATTGCTTCTATTTCAATGCGTTTATACTGTCCGAGAATTTCGCGGTGCCGCTGGTTATCGCGGCGCTGTATTACTTGCTGCGCAACAAGCCCGGCTATTACCTGCTCAGCGGGGTTTTGCTGGCCGTGGCCACCGGCATTCGACCCGGGTATGGATTGCTGGCCCTCTCTTTTGGATGTTATGCCCTCTGGCCGGAGACAAAGCTTGCCCGCGCGGAGTGGCTCAGGTGCGTGGGCCGCAAAGGTATCCCCAAGGCCGCGTTGTTTTCCCTGGGGTTTGTGCTGGTGATCGGCCTGGTGCTGGCCCAAAATCAATACATCTCCAATGGCCGGCTCAAGGGGCTGGCCGCTTCGAGCGGACTGAATTACTTCTTCTCGTTCACCAAGACCTATGAGGTCCGCAGCCGTTTCGATGGCTATTACTATGTGATCATCCCGCCGGGAACGGTCAAGCATCCGGAGAACGGAAAACTGCTGACCGTCAAGCCGATTTACGACAGCGCCTTTTTCGAACAATTGGCCAATACCTACATTCGGCAACACCCCGAGGTGTTGTTGTTTAAGCTAAAGGATTTGTGGGAGCTGTATTTCGGCACGCTCTTTCCATCTTATGGTTCGGCCTACGGTTTTCATCCCGGGATCGAAATCTTCAAATTCGTCTTTTTCTTCATGACGCTGGTGATCGTCTTTTCATTCACCACCGCCCTCTGGCGCCGAGACAATGCCAAGGAGAGGTGGCTCATTCTTTCGATCATCGTGCTGTCGCTGGTCACCAGCTATCTTTTCAACAGTGAACACCGCTACATCTACGGCTTCGTCTTCGCTATTTATCTGCTTGCGGCAGAGGCACTTGCGGTCATTGCTCTGGAATTTCAACAGCACCTGAAAAAAATGCTGCTTTGCATGGGCGCGACAATCCTGGTCCTGGGGGCCAATGCCGGCTACTCGGCCATGCGCAAGCAGGGCATGCCCGCCATCATCCATATGCAGCTTCACGATTACAACAAGCCCTTTGAACAGCGGGCGCTTTACGTGGACTCGTTGAATTTCCCTTTCGAAAAAACCTTTGCGCACCAAAGGTTCGGCGAGCTCGGCATTCGGGAGGAGTTTGACGCCGAATTCAACGGCCGATTCGTGGTACACGCTCCCATGTCCATCCATTTTTTCGTCTATTGCGAGGAAGGCTTCGAGCTTTATGTCGACCGGCAACCCGTATTGGGCCGTCCCAGCCGGGAAGACGAAAAAGAGCTGGAGAAGATGCTCTTTCTGGAGCAAGGCACACACGACTTCAAGCTACTGTATACCCACCGCTATGGAGATGCGGGCATCAAGGCCATGTATGTGCCCATCACCGATGGTCGGTACGGGAAATACTTCCTGGGTCAGGACTCGCCGCTAGTGTCATTCCATAAGGCGAACGACGCTCAGTGATCTCAAAACACAAAAACCCCCTCCGCGCAAACGGAAGGGGCTTTTGCTTTTTTTCTATGGGCGATGGCGCGTTACACTTCCAGCCACGAATCGGAGTAGAGGGTTTTGCCAAGGATGACGTTGACGGTCTTGGCGTAATCCTGCATCTCTTTGGGCAGGCCGGCGATGTTGGGGGTGTTGCCGTCCATCATGCCGTAGATCAGGTCCACGATGTCCTGGCGTTTGCCCTTGGCGATGGCGGTCAGTTGATCGTCGCGCGGATCGGAGATGACCGAATGCATGCCGCACTTTTGCAGCATCACCATGTAGGTCTGGTTCATGATCGGCCGCAGGTGATCGGGAGGTCCGTTGGAGATGTTGGACAGACCGCAGGTGCTCTTGGCGCCCGGGCACATGTCGGGGATCATCTTCTGGAACTCCATCAGGCTGATGGCCTGGGGCTGCTGGATATTGACGGGGGTGACGATGCCGTCGATCCAGATTTTTTCATTGGGGATGCCGGCTTCGTTGGCGAAGTAAACCAGCTCCACGCACAGGGCGGCGCGCTCGTTCTCGTCGCGCGGCAACCCTTCGGGACCCCACATCAGGGCGATGAAGTCGGCGTTGGTCTCGGCGGCCAGGGGTACCATTTTTTCGTAGCGTTCCGGGCGGCACATAATGGAGTTGATGATGTGCGGCGTTCCGCTGGGCACTTGCTTAATCACCTTGAGGGCCGCCGCGATGGCGTCGATGTTGGAGGTGTCCAGGGCCAGGGGCAGATCGGGCACCACCTCTTGAACCACCTGCACCACCCAGGGCATCAATTCGGCGCCGTCTTTTTTGGCCGGTCCCAGGTTGATGTCGATGTAGTCCATGCCTTTGCTTTTTTGAAACAGGGCTTCTTCCTGGATCGGTTTGGGATCGCGCTCTTTGAAGGCGCGGCCGATCTTCTTGTTGATGACATTCAAGCTTTCGCCAATAAGTAACATAGGTCCTCCCTTAAGAATATGCGTTCATATTAAGTGTATGAATTTCGCGGCTTGGAGCTTGCGCCGGCCGTTTTGAGGTTGACGCTTCCTACTAAATTTTTCCGCCCGGTGCAAACAGTTTGTCCGAAAATGCAACGGGGATGGCCTACTGGGCCATCCCCGTCAATGGGACTATAGGAACCGCTCTCTGAGAAAGCCGGGAATGTGGGCAGCTTCCCGCGGACCGACGGTGATGGTCCAGCCGGGCAGCTCTTCTTCGATGTCGCCCACGATGGCGGCCGCATAACCAGGGATGATCAGTTCGGTATGTTTGACCTTATCCATGATGCCGCTCTTCTTGACGAAGGCGCCGACATCGTCGCCCGCGAATTTGCCGGCGGCCCAGGCGGTGAGCACCGACAAGCCTTCGGAGTCTTTGATCAACAGCCAGGAAGGCACGCGGCTGCTTTCGATTTCGCCCGAGACGATGAAGTAGGTCAAGGCGAAGTTGGTGGTCACCAGGACCGGCGACTTCTCGTTGGGCGTGCCGATGGGGTAGATGCCCTGGGTGACGGTCATGGGCCGCTGCGGGTCGGTGAAGATGTTGAGGCGCTCGAGCAACAGCGGGAAGACGCTCTCGCCCGCGAAGTCGGACAGCACCACGATGCCGCCGTACTTGGCGACGAACATGGCGGCCAGCATGGTCTCGACATCCAGGTTGGAGGCCATTTCGCACGGGAAGACGATGGTGGGGAAGCCCACCGAGCGGTTGCCGTTTTTCAGGGCCGCGCGACGGATGGCGATCATGTCGGCGTTGGCCTGTTTGGGTTCGCGGCTGCCCGGATCGAGCACCAGGTCTTTGAGGCCCATGGCGGTGAGTTTGTCGCTGAGCTTGGCCACGGCTTCCACCGACTCGGCCTTGATGGCCAGAGGCAGGTCGTTCTCTTTGGCCAGTTTGCCCATGGCATCGGCGTTGGCTGCGGTAGCGGCATACAGCAGGGGACGTTTGAATCCCGCGGCGGCGACGCCGGCTTTCATGACATCCACTTTCTCGGTCATCAGGATCAGGTTGAATTCCGAGGTCTCGGCGATCTGTTTGGCCAGCTTGCCGAAGGCGTCGGCATTGCCGTTGACGTCTTTCAGGGCCACCAGTTCGGGGCGCAGGTTCAATCCCACGCGCTCATACTGCAGGGCGTTCCAGCCCTGAAGCTTTTTGGCCAGGGCATCGGCGGAAATGTCCGATTTGACCATGGCGGCCAGCAGGGTGGGGCTGTAGAAGGTTTTTTCGTGGCGGTACTGAACGGTTTCGCCGCCGCTGGTGGCCTTACGTACACCCTTGCCGACCACGACCGGACGGATGGGGGGTGCGGAAGCTTCGGCCAGTTGGGCGCGGGCTTCTTCCGATACGTATGGGCAGGCGGAAAGCTCGGCCTTGCCCGATGCCAGGTTCATGGCAAAGGCCAGACAGGTGGGTACCCCGCACTCCTTGCAGTTGGTCTTGGGCAGGAGTTTGAAAATCTGAATACCGGTTAATGCCATTGGTTTCTCCTTATCCTATTTAAAGTGTCGATGGGGAGGCGGCGATTACCGCCTCCCATCCCATCATCGTTTCGTATCAACCCACAATCGGAGGCAGGGACAAGGCCGGATGACCCTTTTCCTGCAGGAAGGGCAGGATCTCCTCTTCGGTGACGCCCACGGTTTCGTCGGCGATCATGTCGTACAGATTGGGATAACCCATCTCGGTGCCGCGTTTGATCAGACGCTCCTTGATCTCTTCCTTGAGGATCTTGGGCATCCAGACCATGCGCAGCAGGCCGCCGTCGCCGATGATGAACTTCTTCTGGGTGATGTTGAACTTGGAGTGGCCCACGAAACCCGGCGAAGAAGCGCCGCCGCCCATGACACCGGCCAGGGTGGTGAACTTCATGCCGCAGGGGGTCTCGCCGGCATACTCGCGGTTGACCGTCATGACGCCGTTGCAGGCGGGCAGCATGGCCGCGATGGCTTCGCAGCAGCCGCAGGTGGTCATGGGGTTAACGACCATGGAGTAGAAGTTGTAGGTTTGAATGGCGCCGCGGGAGGCCTTGTTCACGAATGCATCCACGCCCTCGAAACGGCCCAGTTTCGGATCCAGTACCGCGCCCTTTTCGATGGGCTGGTTGGGACCGGTGGGGTTGATCTCGAAAGAGGCCTTGCAGTCCATCCAGTTGTAGGCGCCGCACAGACCGGTACGCTCGGGGCTGACGGCACACACATGGGTGGGGGCGAACGACTGGCACAGGGTGCAGGAGTAGAAAAGATCCACATCCTCGTCGGTCATGTTCTCGACGCGTTCGTCGCGGTGCTTATAAGCAGCGCGGGCGTCGGCGGTGATCTTGTCCACGTCCTCTTTCTTGGTGTAGATCGTCACCTGGACCTTGTCCAGAATCTTGCCGAAGTCCTGATGGAACTTGGCATGCAGCACCACGCCGATGTCTTTGAGCGTGAAGCCCTTTTCCACGGCCTGTTTGCTGATGCGCACCCAGGCGATGTCGCGCTGGCCCATGTGCATGATGCCTTGGATATAGTTGACCAGATGGTGGGTCTGGCGTTCCAGGATCGGCTCGAAATCTTCCTGGAATTCCCGGCCGGCCACCTGCATGAAGATCGCCATGGGGAAGGCGCCGCCTTCTTTGATGTCCTTGATGTCCGGACCGATGACGGTGACTTTACCGTCTTCGATCTCGTTCATGTTGGCCATCCGCAGGAATTCGGTGCATTGGGTCTTGCCGCCGCCCGACTGGCAGTAGAGATCGGCGCCGCGCACGCGCTCGCCCTCGAAAGCCGGACCAAAGGCGCAGGGGATGTCGATCTTGCTGACCGTGGTTTTCAGACCGCGCACTTCCACCGATTTCTGGACCATGTCTTCGTGTTTGACATTGGCCACCACGTGTTCGTAGGTACAGATACCCGTGGGCAGGATCTCGGGAATGTCGGTGTCGGCGATGGTGGGGAAGCCCCAGTTCACGCAGCCGGCCGCCGCCGCGGCCCATTCGGCGTTAACGTCGCCCAGGGCGTTGACGAAGGCAAAGATGCGGTCCTTGTTGTACTTGAGGATCTTCTTGTAATCGCCGGGCTGCACGCCGCCGAAGGCCATGGCCGCGCGGTTGGCGAAACCCAGGGCGAAGATGGCCGAGGAGATGTCCGGGCCAAAGGGCACGATACGGGTGTTCCAACCCACCTGCACGCCGGCGGTACGCAATTGATCGATAACCGTGGTGCCGTTCTGGTTGGCGGCGCAGAAGATGTACAAGCTGCGGCGCTGATACTCTTCCACGATCAGCTTGGCGGTTTCGGGGTCCGGTGCCGCGCCCACGATGGCGGCAAAGCCGGGGGCCGAGCCGTCCACGAACTCGACACCGCGTTTGCGCATGATGGTGTCGTCGGCGGCGCCCAGCCAGATCTTGCCGGCTTCTTCATCCACCTCTTCGGTGGGCAGGTAGAAGTCGGGCTGTTCCAGGTAGCGCAGGGCCTCTTCGAGTTCAAAGGCGAACAGGGCGGCGATACCGGCGTCCAGCAGGGGTCCCAGGTAGGGCAGATGGTTCTGACCCTTCACATGGGGTGGCAGCAGCTTGCGGGCAAAGGCCAGCGGCTTTTGCATATCTTCCAGTTTTTCTACTTTGATGCCCAAAAGGGAGTAGATCACCGGCAGATAGTAGGCGGTGTTGGGGAAACCCACCTTGGTGTCGGCGTTGTAGGTCTGCAACGCTCTCTTGTACTTGCCTTCCACTTTGGAGACGATGTTGTAACCACCCTGGATGGCGGCGAATGCTACGAGTCGTGACATATAATCCTTCCTCCTTCGTTGAGGATGTTGGGTTAAAAATTAAGCCTCGAGTTTCTGGCGATCGGCCATATCCATGAGCACGCGGTCGCGGGCCTTGTCGATGCCCAGTTCTTTGCGCTTCTTGTCGATGTGGGCGATCATCAAATGGGCATGTTTGATCGGGTCGGCTTCCAGATCCCATCGGCCGCCGAATTGTTTTTCCAATTCCTTGGACAGGTAGTTGTGGAATACGGGCGCTCCGGAGGTCGGCAGGTGCAGGCCGAAGACCGTGTAGACACCGGAAGCCACGAAGTACTGGCCGATGCTGATGGCTTTTTCGCTCATCCACTCGGGGGCCGAGCCGGCCGCCGGCAGATCGCAGATGTCCTTGCCCAGACCGCCGGCCTTGACCACTTCGGTGGCGGCCAGCAGGATGCGGCTGTTGTCCACGCAGGAACCCATGTGCAGGACGGGCGGGATGCCCACGGTCTCGCAGACCTCTTTGAGGCCCGGGCCGCAGTAGACGGCTGCCGATTCCGGCGTCAGCAAGCCTTCCATGGCGCAGGCGATGCCGTTGCAGCCGGTGGTCAGCACGATGACATCGTTTTTGATCAATTCCTTGACCACCGCGATATGGGCTTCGTTGTGGCGGGTGCGGGCGTTGTTGCAGCCCACGACGCCGGCGATGCCGCGGATACGGCCGTTGATGATGTTGTCGTTCAAGGTGTAGTAGGTGCCGCGGAAAGTGCCGCCCAGGTGGTACTCGATGGACTCCACGCCGAAGCCGCCGATGGCGGTGGCTTTGTACTGGGGAATCATTACTTCACCCTTGCGGTTCTGGAAGTTGTCGATGGCGATCTTGACGATGCGCTCGGCGTCTTCCAGGGCATGGTGCTCGTCGAACTCGATGTGCAGCACGTTCTCCTGCTCCATGCGGGCGATCGGGTGGGTGGTGATCAGCTTGGTGTGGAAGCACTTGGCGACGTTGGCCAGGTTCTGGAACACGCACTGAACGTCGACGATCATGGCATCGCAGGCGCCGGTGATGATGGCCAGTTCCTGCTGCAGGTAGGTGCCGGCCTGGGGAACGCCGTGGCGCTGGAAAATTTCGTTGGCCGTGCAGCAGATGCCGCCCAGTTGGATGCCCTTGGCGCCCTTGGTCTTGGCATACTCCACCATGTCTTTGCGCTGGGCCGTGGCGACGATCATTTCGGAAAGGATCGGCTCATGGCCGTGAACGATGATGTTGACATGATCCTGCTTCATGATGCCCAGGTTGGCTTCGGCTTGCAGGGGGTAAGGCGTGCCGAACATGATGTCCTGCAGGTCGGTGGCGATCATCGAGCCGCCCCAGCCGTCGGCCAGAGAGGCGCGGGTGCCTTGTTTGATCAGGTTTTTGTAATCCTGATCCACACCCATGTGGGTGCGGTGCATGATTTCGACGATCTCGCGATCGATGTTGCGCGGTTTGACGCCGGCCTTGGTCCATTTTTCGTACAAGGGCTGGGGCGCGCGTTTCAGGTAGAGCAGTTCACCATCGGGTTTGCCCCATTCTCTGAGGGCCAGTTCGCCGACTTCCACCGCGATTTCATCGATGTTGCGATCCTGGGTTTTTCCATCGACTTCCACGGTGGTGGCGACGCCCAATACCTGGGCAACCGCAAGCAGTTTAGTGGTATCTTTAATCTTATAAGCATCCGTTTCTTTGCGGGCGGCGGACAAGAAAACTTCCGCCACGGCGCGGCCGTGATCGGAGTGCGCCGCGGCGCCGCCGGCGATCATGCGGATGAAGTTACGGGCGGCAATGGTATTTGCAGTGGCGCCGCACAGACCTTTGCGGGTGTCTTCGCCTTCGCTAATCGCCTTGGTCAGCGGCAGGCGACAGGGGCCCATGGCGCAGTTTTTACAGCAGATGCCCTGGATACCGATGTTGCACGGTTTCATCTGCGCGGCGCGGTCGAAAACGGTGTCGATGCCCAGTTGTTGCGCCCGGGCGATCATCTGTTGGGTCGCCGGATCGATTGAAGAAGCGATGGGATCGGCCAACTTTGCGGCTTTCTCCTCCGCCTTTTCTTTTACTACTTTGGTAAGTTCTGCCATCAGAGGTTCCTCCTCAAGTTATATGAGAACAATTCGATTCGATTTAATTCATCAGGCGACGCGGCGATGGATACGGTCCAACTGCCGAGCCATTTTTTCCAGGGCATCCAGTTGGATGACCGCCGCGGTTTTGGCCACGGCTGCTTCTTTAGCTTCGGATTTGCGCTCGGCAGCCATTTTGGCGCGTTCCGCGGCCCGCTTCTGGCGCAGGGCATCTTCCTCGGCTTCGCGTTTGGCCACTTCGGCTTTGGCCTTGGCGTCCGCATCGGCCTTGGCTTTGGCTTCGGCATCCGCCTTGGCCTTGGCGTCCGCCTCAGCTTTGGCTTTGGCGGCGGCATCGGCTTTGGCTTTGGCGTCCGCATCGGCCTTGGCTTTGGCTTCGGCATCGGCTTTGGCCTTGGCGGCGGCGTCAACGGCCGGGGCAGCGGCGGCGGCAGGTGCGGCAGGTGCCGCGGGAGCGGCGGCCGGAGCGGCTTTGGGTGCGGCCGGTTTGGCGGCGGCCGGGGCGGCCTTGGGCGCTTCGGCCTTGGCAGCGGCCGGTTTGGCGGCCGGGGCGGCCTTTTTCTCTTCTTCAATCTTCAGGTCGGGTTTGGGGGCGATGGCGGCCAGATCCACCGGTTTGGCGCCCAGCACTTTTTCGATGGCTTTGACTTGGGCTGCGCTGCCGCCGTCCGCCATCAGGTCGATATAGCTCTTGGCCAGGCGGATGGCCTGGGGATGACGCATGATCAAAATGTCGCTGCCGGCCAGCAGGTAGGCCACGGCACCGACGGCCTCCATGAGGATGCCGCGCTTTTCAGGATCGCCGAGGGTGGGCGCTTCATCGGCCGTTTGTTTGGCCTCTTTGCTCTTCCACACTTCGTTGCCCAGGTTGTTGATGATCGGCTGCTGCAACTTGTCGTCGCCTTGGGCCAGGGCGGCCATGCGCAAGCGCTCCATGACCGAGTAGGAGTATTCCATGCCGTAGCCCAAACCGCCGGTGGTCGGGTCGATGATGACCTTTTCCATGGGCATGCCCAGGTTTTCCAGCAGGATGTTGACCTGCTTGGCCAGGTTGACGTCGATGGGCGACGAGGAGATCAGGGTGTGGCCGTACGCCATGGCCGCGGCGCCGATGCCCTTATGGTTTTTGTCTTCCACCGGCCCCAGAATCAGGTTGGCGCCCTGGTGGTCTTCGGCGATCTGTTTGAGGGTGGTTTCGTCTTTCGCCGGGTTGGCGCAGCCCCAGACGATCAGCGGTACTTTGATGGCGCCCAACACTTTTTTCACCGTGGCCGAAGCCTCGGCCGGAGAAGCGTTCTTGCCGTTGGGATCGGTGCTCTTGAGCTGCAGCACGATCATTTCGGCGCCGAATTTCTCGACGCATTTTTTGGCCCAGGCGGCCGGATCCGATACCACATCCTTGAACAGCGCCATGACCGCTTCGGGCCAATCTTCCGGGGCCATGTCCCAAATTTCCATCGCAATGCGCGGCTTATGGGGCATCTTGCCTTCGAAGAAGTAGAATGGGTAGCTGGTCTCTCCGCCAACGACGACGGCTTTATCCCCCTTGCCCAGGGTGACCGTCTTTACGGCGCCGGAATAACCTTCTTTTTGAAATTCGAAAGCCAAAGTTACCTCCTTGTTTTTATACAGGTTAAAAGTTTATGTCCGGCAGGTTTTTTCATCCTGCCCAAAATCCAATGTAAATCGTGATGACTGGTTCGCGAAGAATTCGGATCGATGCCGTCAGTCCTCCTTTCCATGGAATTTTTGGATTCGTATTTGGATCGATGGTTAATCGTAAGGTCATAGCAGATGGGCTGGCTCGAAATGCGCGCGGAAAAAATACGCCGTGATGCGTTTCCGATGGTGTCCTTCTGGATCGCCAAGAGCCTCATTATCGTTTGGGCCTTTTTGACGGTTTTGTGAATTCAAAAACCAATAAATACAAAGCGTTATGATTGCTTTTGGGCTCGACGCAAAACCAAGGGCTCACATTATATAGGGGGCTATTTTTTGTCAATAGCTATGGGATATATCAAAGGTAAAAATGAAAGTTTGGCGCTCGTACCTGTCGTTCCTCGACACCCGGCCCGGCCGTTTTGTATCCTGGACTGCAGCGCTGGTGGCAGCGATTATGGGAGGCGCCCGAGATCCCAGGGACATTCCCTATCGCTGGGCACTCAAGGTCTGCATACCGGAGGAGCCCATGCTGCGCTCCGGCGCATCGCGGGCTTGCATTTGTGGCCGCAAATTGGGATGCTGAAAACCACTTCTAAGTTGATGCCATTCCACGGAGAAAAGGGAGCGATTGAATCTTGGTGAATTTGAGGATGGAAACTTTCGATTATCTGGCGCTGCTCGCGGCGGCAGCTCTGCTGGTTTTCCTGGTGATCGGATGGCTGCGCGGGAGCCGGACCCGGCGTGAGTACGAACGGCAATTGGCCTCGGCCTCCTCCGAACAGAGCGTTTTGCAAGAAAAGTTGCGCGGCCAGCAGGAGGTGTCAGAGCGGTTGAACCTGCAGCTTGCCCAGTGGTGCGAACAGGCGCAGCGCCACCAGCAGCGGGCCGAAGCGCTGGCAACCGCCAATGCCTCCCTGGAGACCCAGATCCTGCGGATCCCCATACTGGAAAAGGAGCTGGTCGAGGTCAAAAACCAGGTCGAACGGTTGGGCGCAGAGCTGCGACGAGAATCCGCGGCCCTGGCCCAGGCCACGGAAAAGGGCTCGCGCTTGCAGGCCGTGGAGGGCGAGAAAGCCCAAAAAGAGGTCCAAATAGAAGCTCTCCAGCAGCAGCTTTCCCAACTCAAGACGCAAATGGCCGAGTTGGGCACGGTGCTGGATGAAGAGCGTAAACAGGCGAACGAAAAGATCGCCCTGCTCAACGAAGCTCGCGATCATTTGAAAAATGAATTCCAGAATCTGGCCCAGAAAATTTTCGAGGAAAAGAGCGCCAAATTCGCCGATCAAAATCGCACGGCCATGGATCAACTCATCGTGCCGTTGCGCGAACAGATTGGCGATTTCAAAAAACGCGTCGAGGATGTCTACGACAAGGAGAGCCGCGACCGCACGGCCCTGCACGCCGAAATCAATCATCTCAAGGAGCTCAACCAGCGCATCAGCAAGGAGGCGCTCAACCTGACGCGGGCCTTGAAGGGCGACAGCAAGGCCCGGGGCAACTGGGGCGAAGTGATTCTGGAACGCGTGCTGGAAGCCTCGGGCCTGCAAAAGGGCCGGGAGTACGACGTGCAGGTCAGTCTGCGCGATCCCGAGGGGCGGCGCTATCAACCCGACGCCGTCATCCGCCTGCCCGAGGGCAAGGATGTGATCGTCGATGCCAAGGTCTCCTTGAGAGACTACGAAGCATTCTACGGCGCCGAAACCCCCGAGGAGAAGGAGCGGCACCTTACGGCCCACATCGAGGCCATGCGCACCCATCTGCGCGGATTGGTGGGCAAGCGTTACGAAGCGCTGGAAGGGGTGCGCACGCTGGATTTCATCCTCATGTTTGTCCCCATCGAGGCCGCCTTCCTGGCGGCCGTGGAAAAGGACGGCGCCTTGTTCGCCGAAGCTTTTGAAAAGAATATCGTGGTGGTCAGCCCCTCCACCTTGCTGGTCACCCTGCGCACCATCCAGAACATCTGGCGCCACGAATACCAGAACCGCAACGCCCAGGAGATCGCCAAGAAGGCCGGCGGCCTCTACGACAAGTTTGTGGGCTTCGTGGAGGCATTAGAAGAGGTGGGACGGCAGTTGGACAAGGCCCGGGAGGCCTACCGTACGGCCCACGATCGGCTGGCTGTCGGTAAGGGTAACCTGGTCCGGCGCAGCCAGGAGCTCAAGGAGTTGGGGGTCAAGGCCGGCAAAG
The DNA here is from genome assembly GCA_021819735.1 of Deltaproteobacteria bacterium. Lineage (GTDB taxonomy): Bacteria > Desulfobacterota > Desulfobacteria > Desulfobacterales > Desulfosarcinaceae > Desulfatitalea. Next base: position 5,903 of record JAKAFO010000059.1, on the reverse strand, counting down.
AGCTGCCCCAGAAGTTGCTGGAAGCGGTGGACGACCGAAAGGACGACGCCTCGCAATTGATGAACTCGTAAAAAGTCGCGAAGCGGACGACGCCGTAATTGGGGTCCATCCAGATATGAGCCGCTACATGCCGTTTCCCGATAGACACTAACTGGCTTTGCGCGCAAGCCGTTCCATGGCCGCCTTGAGGCTGAAACGCAACCGCTCCAGCACATCGGCGAGCCTGCCGATTTCATCCTTCGTTTTGACTTCGATTTTTTGATTGAGGTCGCCGTCCGCCAGGCGCGACGAGATGGCAGTCAGGGTCTTAATGGGCTGAAGCGATCGGTTCACGGCGAAAAATACCAGGAAGAATGAAGCCACTAGGATGGCCGCCATGATCGTAATGATCGTCACGGCCATGTGGGTTTTGGCGGCCGTGGTTCGCTCCAGGGAGAAACCGATCCTGAAACCGCCCCAGTGTTTGCCTTTGACGAAAATCGGCGAGGAGATGTCCCACATGATTTCGCCGGTATCCCTTTTATAGACCTGGAGAAATCCGGGGGCGGTGTTTTTGGCCGCGGCAATGCCCACCGGATCGGCAAAGATGCGTTTGGAGCGGTTAAGGGTCAGGTCTCTCTCCCGGTTCCCGGTGGGCGGCGCGTTAAAGCGGGTGTTATGGGTGGGCAGATACCCGTTGATGTCCACGGCTACCGCGAAGACGACACTTTCATCTTTGAGAAATTCATCCTCGATGCCCAACAGCGCCTTGTCGAGGTAGAAATCGTATTTGGTATGAAACTTGGGGGGATTGAAATCCGGAATAGATTCGTAGGCCGTGTCGAAGGCATCGGTGACGGTAAAAACGCCATTGTCCACAGCCTCTTCAATCAAAGTACCCGTCATCCTGGCGCCCACGATGGATTCGGTTTTGCCCCGTTCCAGCAGTTGGGCTTCCAAGGCGGCGCTTTGTTTCATAATCAGGTAGGCCGACCCGATTGCCAGGACGACCAGCAAAACGAGGTTGACATAGAGGCTAACTTTCGCGGCGATCCTTTTGGAAATGAAATCGATCATGATTTTCTCTCCCCTGTTAAGACGGCGGTTGGATATCGCAGTGCCGAATCTATGCATTTTGGGTTTTTGGGCGCGCCAGCATGGGAGCGGCCACTACGGTTGATACCCGAAGCGGATGGCGCCCCAATGCCGTTTGTGAACAAACAGCGGAACGGAAAGATCGTAAATCGTTTCCCCGGTGTCGCGGGCGTATTTCTGAACCAGGCAGGGCTCGGTGTTGCGGGCCGCCGCCAGACCGGTACGGTCATTGAAGAGCCGTTTGGATCGATCCTGGGATTTGGCGTTGTGGGTGGGCAGGTAGCCGTTGCGGTCCACGGCGACCACGAAGAACAATCTGGAATCCTTGGCCAGGTATTTGTCCAGAATCTGCTGAATGCTCTGGTCGATGAAGGCGTCATACTGGGTCCGGAACTTCTGGGGCGTCGTGTTGGGAATGGGCACGTAGAAGGTATCGAACATCTGCTGTATGCTCAGCTTCCCGGAGGATACCAGCAATTCCAACTGCGACGCCACCTCCGCCTGGCACTCCATGGCCCAGACTTTGACCTTGCCTTCCATGTCGGATGCCGGATCTGCCAGGATCGGACCGACCCAACTCGAGATGAACAAGAAGGCCGCAAGGGACGCCGCCAGATACTTCAGCAACCGATTTAAAGGGGGCATGTCAGTTCCTTCTTCAATCCATGGTTTTGGCTTTACTCCCATTGATGAGTTCACGGATGCTCGGAATTAAATCCGCGGTCGTTGCGCCGGGCTCTTTCATGATCGCCAGGAAATGGCCCTCAATGGGAAAGATGAGGATACTCTCCTTGTTTTGTCTCGATAAAATCATGTGATTGAATCGGCTGTGCCCTAAAAGTGAACAAATTGCTTCGCCGTTCAAACCCGAAAGCGCGAGGAATTGTGTAATTTCCGTTGCGGCTTCGGCCTTCGCGCCGACCAGCGATCCATCGTGCTTGACCAGGTAATAACTTTTGACACCAGCGGTGCTTGAAAGCTTTTCCAAATCCAGGGCCGGTTCCATGGCGGCATTCCTTATTTGGCGCCGAAAATGGGCGCGATCATCTGTTCGTAGGCTTGGATCTTCTCTGGGTCACCGATTTCAGATGAGAGCATTAGTGCGAACTTCTCCAACGTTTTCCTGTTCGGCTCGTCAATGCTTTCAGTCCATTTTTCGAGGGTATCCTTGAATACGATGGAAGCCATCGGCCCCATGACTTTGGCCAAAGCGTTTTCCATGGCGGCCAGGACCCGGGGATAGGGCCCGCTCATGAGGGCCTGCCGGACCTTTTCCGATCCGTTCTCGGGTTTTGCTATGGGCGGGGTCGTGGGCTCGGCGGCCGGCGCGGCTAGCGCGGCTTTTAAATCTTTGGAGGCTTGGGCCAGCGTCATGCTCAGCAGGTTCGGGTTCAGGCTCTGTTCGTGGATGATCGTCAAGTATAGCGTGCCGGTGATCCAGAGGATGAAGGTACTCCATTGATCCACGCTCAGTTGGACGCTCTTAAGGTCGGCAAAGAGCTGCTTACCTCCGGAGAATATCTTCGCCAGCGTCCGGCCCACGGAGGAAAGCGTGCTGTCGCTGAATTGTGGATTGGCTATTTTGGCGACGATACCTGTGCGGGTGTCGAAGCAAAAAACGCAGGCAACGCCTGGCATGCATTTGATATCTTCGAGAATCATTTCCATGTGACGACCTCACGAACCATTTCAAGTTGAAAGCGTGCACGAGATGGATGTTGGAGATTACCCTTATCTGCGATGCCTCTTTTCTCCCGACATTTTCATATGCCGATGGGGCTTCACGCGCTCGCATAATCATCAGAAGTGAGCGCAGTGGAGAGACGCCATGTACTGGTGCTCATCTGCCGTTCTTGGATCTGGAACAGAGGTGGTTCTTCGTAGGCGCCGTTCTACCGGTGTGGCCGCAATCGCCTTCACAAAAAATGAGCAGATCATGATTGGAGCTGAACGATTGGATCTATGTCGGCATTCATAGCCGAACCGGCGGGCAAAGTCAATTTTCAAAAAAAGGCAGCAGCAATTCCCCTGAAGCCTTGTTGTTAGCTGCCGCATCCAGGCCCATGGCCGGTCTTGGAGGTAGATCGCCAGTAGGGGATTATGGCCAAAGGCCCAGTTCTTCGGCCGCAGCTTCCTTAACCGCGGGGCGGGCATCCTGCTTAACGAGGCTTTCGAGCCATTCCCGGGCTGTCGCGTGCCTGGTCTGGGCCAGCACCTGCACCACATCCACCTGCACGGTTTCGGCCAGGCCGTCGAAGCGCTCCAGCAGCAGAGGAATAAAAGCGGCCGCCAGTTCGGGCGCATCGGTGCAAAGATACTCCATAGTGACCATGGCGCCGAGCCGCACAGACCAACGGTCATGGCAGAGCAGTTCCGTCAGGGCTGGGAAGATTTGACCGTGCTTGGCCATCATGACGGCCAGGCGTGGCGCATCGCCGCTCTCGACGATCTGGCGCAGGCAGGTCGCTGACAACTGCGTTGGATCGCGCCGTACGCACTGATCGACGATCTCTTCCATTTTGAAAGGCCCGGACCAGCGCACGCGATCCTCCAGAATCAGGGTCGGCACCGAACGGATGCCTTGGTCCCGGGCCAGCCCTGGGAAAAGCGTGCCGTCGATGATTGTCAGGCGAACCGGCGGATTCGCGCCGGCCAGGGCGATCAACTGCATTGCGGCCTGGGGACAGTGGGGGCATTGCATGGCAATAAATAAGGTGAGTTCGGCCGGCAGTTGGATCGCCGCCGCGCTGACCGGCAGGGCCGGCTCGGGCGCCTGGCCATCGGTGCCCTGTCCCAGGGCCGCCAGAAACGGCGGCAGTTCGCGTTCGGTGGGCACGGCCTGGAAGGCGATGTTCTTATGGCGGCCGACGATCAACGCCGGCGCGCGAAAGAGTTCGTCCGAAGGGCGCCGGATGGTCACGCCGGGCGCCAGGGTTTTCAGCCGATCGCAAAAAGAAGCCATCCGTGCGTCCATCCCATCTGCGCTGCGGGATAACAGCACCACCGGCTGCGATTTGCTTCCAGCCCACCAGTTGAGGATCGCTTGCTCGTCATGGGGTGTCATGGCGCGAGTCTTACTCCCCCGGGATGGAAAAACAAGTCAAAAGATGAGTGGCCGCGGCCGACGGACGCCTTTGACATCCGGGGCGCCAGCGATTATGCTCCGCACATCGTACCGTCGTGATCCGCCTGTTCGAGACGGTACCCAGCGTGCATGGAGCGCCGCATCGATAGATGGTGCGGCCTTATATGAAATGGAGGCTCGCCATGAAGAGAACACCATTGCCCTGGCTTGTCGCGGCTTTGCTCATGCAGATGGTTGCTTTTCCCCAGGTCTTGACGGCCGGTATCAAGGAAAAAGCCATGCTCATGACCATCCGCATGCCGCCCGGTTTCAAAATCAGTACCTTTGCCGACAATGTGCCCGGTGCCCGTTCGCTCGCCATAGGGCCTTCCGGCGTGCTTTTCGTGGGCACGCGCCAACTGGGTCAGGTGTATGCCGTGCTGGATCAGAATGCGGACGGCAAGGCGGATCGCGTGGTGACCATCGCCGCCCGTCTGAATCAGCCCAATGGCGTGGCGCTGCATGACGGCGATCTCTATGTGGCCGAAGTCTCGCGCATCCTGCGTTTCCGTCAGATCGAGAGCCGCCTGGAAAATCCGGGGGCGCCCGAGGTGGTGTATGCCCAATATCCCAAAGAGTTGAGCCATGGCTGGAAATTCATTCGTTTCGGGCCGGACGGCAAGCTCTACGTGCCGGTGGGAGCGCCCTGCAATGTCTGCCTCAGCGAAGATCCGGTGTTTGCCACCATCACGCGTCTGGACCGCGACGGCAGCGCCTTTGAAATTTACGCCCGGGGTGTGCGCAACACGGTCGGCTTCGACTGGCACCCGCGCACCGGCCAGTTGTGGTTCACCGATAATGGACGCGACTGGATGGGCGACGATCAACCGCCGGACGAACTGAATCGGGTCACCATGCCCGGCGAGCATTTCGGCTTTCCCCACTGCCACGGCGGCACCATCGCCGACCCCGAATTCGGCGGCACCCAATCGTGCAGCCAGTTCACGCCGCCGGTGGCCCCCCTGGGACCCCATGTGGCGGCCCTGGGCATGCGCTTTTATACCGGCACCATGTTTCCGGAAGCCTACAGGGAGCAGATCTTCATCGCCGAACACGGCTCGTGGAACCGCAGCCAAAAGAGCGGTTACCGCGTCAGCCTGGTGCGCCTGCGGGAGGACAAAGCAGTCGCCTATGAACCTTTCGCCGAGGGTTGGTTGATCGGCAACAGCGAATGGGGCCGCCCCGTGGATCTGGCCCAGATGGCCGATGGCAGCCTGCTGGTCTCGGACGATCAGACCGGCATGATTTATCGCATTACTTATCAAGCCCCCAAGGATACCCCCCAGAAATGAACCCATAGAGAAAGCAATGGAAATGCTTTCGGTGCGCGCAAACGTGTGGGCACGGCGCAACGCCTACCGGCCGAACAGATAGGTCGTGCCCACGGTGTTGAGCACGAATTGCTCCGGCATGGCCTTTTCAAAAGCATGGATGGCCTTCCACCCTGTGCAATGGGTGGGTACGATCAGGTCCGGGCCGATCGCCTGCATGGCCCGCACGGTGGGTTCGATGAGCGCTTCGCTGGGGCCGCTCAAATGAAAGCCGCCCAAAACCGCATGGATCTTCTCCGCGCCGGTCACCTTGGCCAAATGCTTCACCGTGTTGACGATGCCGGCATGGGAACAGCCGCCCAGCACCACCAGCCCCTGGTCCTTCACGCGGAAGGCGATGGCCTGGTCATCCACGAAGCTGTCGGCGCCCCACT
>JAKAFO010000368.1:3051-4876 GCA_021819735.1 Deltaproteobacteria bacterium | reverse complement strand
GCCTCCTTTTGACTTGTATGCCGGCATTTCAGATGCCAACGTATATTTCACCCGCACCTCAATGTACAATACATTCCGTCGCGATCGCACGCGCACCATCCGAAATACAATCGAGCACGCGTGCGGCTATCCTCATTGCAACGTAAAAGCATAATAGCTCCAGCCCGGCACATCCAGATAGAGCCCGCGGGCGCGCAGCTCCTCTCCTTGCCGGTCGTAGCGTTCGTTGCTGAACAAATCCTGAAGCCGCCGCTCGCCGTCGGCCAAATCCGCGAAGGGCAGCCGCAGGTAGCACTGGCTGGCGTGGGGTGCGTAGTTGACCACCACCACCAGCCGCTCTTCTGCTTCACCGCCTTGCCAGGCAAAGGCGATGAAGCAATCCCAGGTCCAATTCTCTTCCCAGGCGGGCGTGCATTCTATCAGGCGCCACTGCCCCTGGCGTACCGCGGGCCGGCGCAGCACGGCCAGCAACCGCTCGTAGAACCTTTGAATCTCCGGGTTCGCGGCCTCCTGCGGGCCCCGGACCAGATGGGGCGAAATGCGTTTGCGCAAGCCCTCCAATTGACCCTGGTGGAAAAAGCGCAGGCCGGGCGTGAGGTAGGTCAGCACCGCGGCGGCGCGGTGGATCTCCGGCGTGAAGTGTTCGGCGGCCCTGGGCTCGTCGTGATTTTCCATGAAGCGGGCCAGCTTGTCCTGGAAATCCAGGCCGGCGCAAAGGTGCTCGCGGATGGGCCGGGGCAGGCCTTGGCCCAGGCGGTCGTACAGGCGCTTGTCATAAGTATAATCGAAGCCCTGCTGCTGCAGGGTCCACTCCAGATCCCAATAGACTTCGGCCATGAAGCGGAAGTCGCCGTTGTGTTCCCGCACCCGGCCGATGGCCCCGGGCCAGAAGTCGGCCGGCCGGACGCCCCAGGTGCGTTCGAACACCTCGGGCAGGACCAGCATGGCCATGTCGCAGCGCACGCCGTCGCATTGACCGGCGATCTTGACCAGCTCGGCCGTCATGGCGGTCTGCAAGGCCGGGTTGCCGTAGTTGAGCTGGAAGGTGTCGGGCCAGCCCGGAAAGTAGGGATCGCGGCCGAGGGCCAGCAGCAAATTGCCGCCTTCCGGGCCGGTGCGGGCATAGTTCTGGGGCTCGCGAAACAGGTCGTGTTCGGAGCCGGCGATGTAGTAGTCGGGATGGGCCTGGACCCAGGGGTGGTCCATGGCCGTGTGGTTGGGGACAAAGTCGAGCATCAGGCGCAGGCCGTGCCTTTGCAGCCGTTGGCGCAGGCGGGCCAGGGCCGCATCGCCGCCCAGGGCCGCGGCCACGGTATAGCCGGTGATGGCAAACCCGGAGCCGGCGATATCCTCCTCTTGCAGATCGGGCAGGGTGTGGAGGAACTCCCGGCGCCATTCCGCATTGCGGCGCGACACGCGTTGTCCGGCCGGGCCGGTCTGCCAGACGCTCAGCAGCCAGACCCACTCGAACCCCAGGTCGGCCAGCCGGGCCAGGGCCGGCTCCGGGAGGTCGTCCAGGGTCGCCGGCCGATCCAGTTCGCGGGACAAGGCGGTGAGCCAGACGCGGGTGTTGATCTGGTAAAGCAGCGGGTAGCGGGATGTCGTCAACTGTTTTCTCCTTGAACAGCATTAAGTTGCAGGGCATAGCGTGCGGCCCCCAGCAGCGCCGTCTGGGGATTGAGGATCACCCGCACCGGCATGCTTTGCATCAGGGGCTTCATGCGCCCTTTGGCCGTAAAGGCGTTCATGAAGAGCGGCTCGCGCAGCCGGGCGATGATCTTGGGCGCGATGCCGCCGCCTAAGAATACGCCGCCGGTGGCCATGA
>JAKAFO010000368.1:0-2951 GCA_021819735.1 Deltaproteobacteria bacterium | reverse complement strand
CGGCTCGCCGGCCGGCGCGGCCACCCATTCCCGCAGCATGGTGAAAAAGACCGCCAGCACGGTGGCGCCCACGAACAGCCCGATGAAGCCGCCGGTGGCCAATCCGCCCAGCACGCCCAGCAGGATCACCAGGAAGGGAACATTGGCGCCGCGGCTGATCAGGATGGGCCGCAGAAACTGATCGATGTTGCCGACGACGAAAAAGGACCAGATGAAGAAGAAGATCCCCCAGGCGGTCTCGCCCCTGAAGAGCAACCACCCGGCGATCGGCAGCAAAATGGCCTGGATCAGGCCGATGGGCACCAGGGCGAAGAGCCCGGCGGCCGTGGCCAGAAACAAGGGGTTGGGCACCCCCGCGATCCACAGGCCCAGAAACGACAGCACGCCCTGCACCAAGGCCGTGACCAGGATGCCGACCACCACCGCGCGCATGGTGGCGCCGGCCACCCGCAGCAGTTGACGGCCTTTGTCGCCGGAGAGCTTGAAGGCCATGGTTTCCAGGCTCCGGCGCACGGCGTGGCCCTCCTTGAGCAGGAAGAAGAGCAGCAACAGGCTCAGCACGGCGGTCAGCACCACTTTGGCCATGCCGGCGCCGGCGCTGACCAGGGAGCCCAGCAGCGTCTTGAGGTACGGTTTGGCCAGGGCGATTACTTTGGGCGTGTAGCCGCCGATGTCCCGCCACACCATTTCCAGCCGCTCGCCGAACCAGGGGATCTTCTGAAACCAAAGGGGCGGATCGCCCATGCCCTTTTCCACCAGAGACTGGGCGTAATCCAGGGCCTCGGGCGCCTGGGTCACCAGTTGGGAGCCGGCAAAGATCAGGGGCAGGAAGAAGACCAGGGCGACCAGCAGGGTCGGCACCAGCGCGGCCAGGCCCGCGCGTCCGCCGAAGAGCCGTTCCACTTTCAAAAAGAACGGCCAGGCGGTCACGCTGAACACCATGGCCCAGAGCATGGCCCGCAAAAAGGGAAAGACGATCACGATACTGCCGACGATCAGCAGGGCGATGATCGTCACGACCATGAGCTGTTCGATTTTGGTCTTCTCTTCCGGCATTGGCATGTCTCTTCTACTTCCCGAAGGAGATGATCTCCATGCGGTTGTTGGTTTCCGGATGCTTGGAAGAAGGGCCCTCGGTGAGGATCACCAGTTCGCCGTCCACGCCGTTGTCCCGCAGCCATTGACGGGTATAGCGCTTCCAGGTTTCCGGGTGCTCGGGTTCATGCACCGCCAGGACGCCATAGGAGAATTGCAGCTTCTGGCAGGTCTGCTCCTGGGAACTGACCGCCACGATCCACACCGGCAGCCGGAAGCGGGCGATGCGCCGGGCCGTATAACCGCTGTGGGTGGGCACGAAGACCGCCGCGGCCGAGGTGCACTCGAGCACCGTACCCACGCTGCGGGCGATCAGGTCGGGCAGCGCGATGGCGCAATCCCGGGAAGCATCGTCCAGGGCCGCGTGCATGGCACTGGCCGGGCGATGGGGTTCGACGGCCGCCGCGATCTTGGCCAGCATGGCCACCGCGTCCACGGGGAATTGGCCCATGGCCGACTCGGCCGAAAGCATGACGCCATCCGTGCCGTCCAGGATGGCGTTGGCCACGTCGGTGGATTCGGCCCGGGTGGGCCGGCGGTTGCCGGTCATGGATTCGAGCATCTGGGTGGCGGTAATCACCGGCTTGCCCAGCAAATTGGCCTGGTGCATCAGTCTTTTCTGGACCACGGCGATCTGCTCGATGGGAATCTCCACCCCCAGATCGCCCCGGGCGATCATGATCCCATCCGCGGCGGCCAGAATCTCGTCGGTGTGATCCAGGGCCCGGGAGCGCTCGATCTTGGCGATGATGAACGGGTGGTAATCCAGGGCCGCGGCAGCCTTGCGCACCGTCTCGATGTCGGCCGCGGACTGCACGAAGGATTGGCTGACCGCATCCACTCCGTTTTGCGCGGCGAACTTCAACACCTTGTGGTCATGGTCGGTAAAGGCGCTAATGCCCAGGTCGATGCCCGGCAGGTTCAAGCCCTTGCGCGAGCGCAGCTCGCCGCCCACCAGCACCCGGCAGCGCACGGCCGGGCCCTGGACCTCGACGACTTCCAGTTGGATCAGTCCGTCGTTGAGAAAGATAATGTCTCTGGGGCGCACGGACTTGGGCAGGGTTTCCAGGGAGACCGAGACTTGCGCTTGGTCGCCGACCACCGCTTCGGTGGTGAGATTGAACCTATCGCCGAACTTCAAATGGATCGGTTCCTGGGCGAACTGTCCGATGCGGATCTTGGGCCCCGGCATGTCGGCCAGGATGGCCACTCTTCTTCCGGCCTTGCGGGCCGCGGCGCGCAGCCGTTCGATGACGCTCTTGTGGCCGGCGAAGTCGCCATGGGAGAAGTTGAGCCGGGCGATATTCATGCCGGCCGCGATCATTTGAATCATGACCTCTTCCGACTCCGAGGCCGGTCCGATGGTGCAGACGATTTTTGTTTTGTGATCGGGCAAAGTCATCTTCGACGCTCCATATATGATGGTGTCACGCTTCTTTTTGCTGCTCGCTCGAATTATCCACTTTTTACTTTCTGCTTTCAACCCCCCATCTGCCGGGGCTGACCGGTGGCCGTGAGCACGCTGTTCCAGACCCATCCCCGGGGATCGATCTGCTTGCGTCGGGCCGTGGCCAGGGCAATGGGCACATGGGTGTACTCGCTGCCCCAGTAGCCCACCACCATGTCGGTGCAGCCGGCCATGGCGGCATGCACGGCGTTCTGGCCCAGCAGCAGGCAAAACGCCGCATCGAAGGCATCGGCCGGCACGCTGCGGATGGTGTAGCTGGGATCGATGTACTTCAGGTTGAGCTCCAGGCCCTTTTGCTTGAAATGGGCATTGATGCGCTCCTTGAGAAAAATGCCGATATCCTGCAGGCGCACGTTGCCCGAGGCATCGGTCGCGTCGGTTTTGGCCA
>JAKAFO010000367.1 GCA_021819735.1 Deltaproteobacteria bacterium | reverse complement strand
AAGAGATCCTGTACCTCGAAGCCCTGGGCCTGTGCGCGCCGGGCGAAGGGGGCCGCTTGATCGACGAAGGCGTCACCGCCCTTACCGGCCGGCACCCCATCAACAGCAGCGGCGGTCTGCTCTCCATGGGGCACCCCATCGGACCCACCGGGGTGGGGCAGATCGCCGAGATTCTATGGCAGATGCGCAGGGAGTGCGGCCGGCGGCAGATCGAGAAAGAGGTCAACCTGGCCATGGCCCACATGGTGGGGGCCGGCGGGGTGTGCGCCATTCATTTGCTAAAGAAGTAAAGAGCCTACCGCCGGCCGAGGGTCAGGTTTCCTGATCCAAGTTCTTTACCGGGAACAGCCGGTGACCTTCGAAAACAGTCAGCACGACCAAACGGTCCGCGAACACCTGATACACGATGCGGTAGTTACCTTCGATGCGTTCACGGATGTCGTCGCGTGAAAATTCTGGAACTTTTCGGCCCGCCAACGGAGCATGCAACGCGTTCCGGGCACGCGCTCTCAAACGCTCGACCCAGCGTTTGGCTGCCGTTGGGTTATCGATGGCAATGTAGGCTTGGATCGACAGGAGATCCTGCTTGGCGGTTTCGGTCCAAAATAACCTCATAGAGCTTCGTCCAGATCCTCATCCGGCACCACCCGCCCGCTTTCAACATCTTCCATGCCTTTCCGGACCGCGTTAACGAAACAGACCTGTTCGGTGAGCAGGTCAAAATCGGCCGGTGACAGCAGCACCGCCGCCGCCTTGCCGTTTTGCGTGATGACCAGGGGATTATGCGAACGCTGGATTTCATGGAGCATCTGGGATGCTTTGTTTTTGAAATCCGACAGGGAGACGATGTTTTCGGATGTGCGGATGGGTTTCATTTTTTCACCTACTCATATTTAAGGTCGTTTCGATACGGAATTTAGGCCTGAATTCTGGCTAAATCAAGCTCAAGTTTTATAGACCTCAATAACCTTCCAGATTCTAACGAAATTCTAACATTGCGCTCACGAGGCTTTAGTGGTTCAATCCGATCTTCTTCGGAGCTATTTGAGAACACGATTTTCGGATAGGTTCAACCGCTCATAAACAGTATTAAAGGAAGCACTCATGGAGAACTCAGCACCTTTGAAATCGATCATCCCGCAGATACGGTTCAGGGAATCCAACGGCATACTGGATGACCACATCGACCACCTGATGGCGCTGGCAGGAAATATCCAGAGGCCCGCCCTGGTTCGAGGCATGATCCTGACGGCGTTGAAAGCCGGCACGGAAGACAGCCAGGGCGTCGATTTAAAGATTATGAACACGACGTTGAAAGAGATGCGCTACACGGCCAAGGTCTTCTCATCCTACCCGAACAAACGCAAGGTGACGGTTTTCGGCTCCGCGCGAACCCCAACCCACGCCCCGGAATACCAACTCGCCAAAGCGTTCGGTAAAAGCTTATCCACATCGGGGTACATGGTCATTACCGGCGGCGGCCCGGGCATCATGCAAGCCGTCAACGAGGGAGCGGGCAGCGATCACTCGTTCGGAGTCAATATCCGCCTGCCTTGGGAAGATGCGCCCAATGATGTGGTCAAAGGCAATCCCAGAAGCATCAACTACAAGTATTTTTTCAATCGCAAGCTTGCCTTTTTAAAAGAAGCCCATGCGATCGCCGCATTCCCGGGAGGTTTCGGCACCCATGATGAAGTGATGGAAACCTTGACCCTGCTTCAAACCGGCAAGCTGCAACCGCTGCCGGTGCTGTTGCTGGACAAGCCGGGCGGAACCTACTGGAGCCGTTGGCTCTCTTTTGTTTCCGAAGTGCTTCTGGCAGATGGCTATATCGGCGAGACCGATTTATCGTTTTTCAAGCTGGCCAGTACTTCCGAAGCAGCCATCGACCACATCGCCGGCTTTTACAAGAACTACCATAGCCTCCGATATGTCCATAAGCGGCTGGTACTTCGCCTGAACAGCGCGTTGGACCAAAGCCAAGCTCAGATGCTCGCGCGCGAGTTCAAGGATATTCTCCTGCCGGGCGGTTCGATCTCTCCATCGAAAGCCCTGACCGAAGAGCTCAATGAAGTCGATCTGATAGATCTTCCAAGGTTGATCATCGATTTCGATCTCAAGAGCTTTTCGCGCCTTAAAATACTGATCGATATAATCAACAGCCTTTGATGCCTTATGGGTTCGACGGGCTGGGGCAGGGGGAAAAGCCGTCAGGCTAAAAATTCCACCAGGCATGAACCGCCGCGCCCTTGCGATGGTAAGAGCGATTGCCGCCGTAGATCAGTGCCGCGGAATCGCTTTGGGCATTGGACACCTTTTTCCAATAGTCGAGTCCCTTGAAAAAATCCGCGGCAACGGTTTGACCCGATTTGATTTCCACCGGAACCAAGCCGCCCTCTGCGTCGATCAAGATATCCACTTCATTCCCGGTGGAATCCCGCCAGAAGAAAATGGACGGCTCCTGACCCCGGTGCAAGGCCCTCTTGAGCAGTTCCGATACGACATAGGTTTCGAATACCGCCCCGCGCGACGCGTGGAGCACAAGCTCTTCGGCCGACCGAATGCGCAGCAGGTAGCAGAGCAATCCCGAGTCCAGGAAATAGAGCTTCGGCGATTTGACGAGACGCTTGTTGAAATTTTTATGGTGGGGGCGAAGAATCCATACGATGAAACTGGCTTCCAGTACCGACAGCCATCTGCGCGCCGTGGAGTGGGTAATGCCGCAGTCCGCGGCCAGGGAGCTGAGGTTCAGAATCTGACCGACTCTGCCGGCGCAAAGCCCCAGAAAGCGGCGGAACGCATCCAGATCTCCGACATTGAGGATATCGCGTACATCCCGCTCAAGATAGGTTTGGGTGTAGTTGCGCAACCACTCCTGAGGCTCCAGATGCTTGTCGTGAATCCTTGGAAAGAAGCCGACGTGAAGGGCTGCCGGCAAATCCAGACCGGCCCCATCCCTTTCTTCCGACAGCGAGCGGCCGATCTGCCCAAGGGGAAGCTCTTGCCATCCCATCAACTCGCTCAAAGACAACGGTAGCAAATGCAAAATGGCGCACCGTCCAGCCAGGCTCTGGCCGATCGCCTCGAGCAATAAGAAATTCTGGGAGCCGGTCAGGATGAACCGCCCCGGCCGGTCCTCGGCATCAACCAGGACCTGGATATAGGAGAACAGATCGGGAGCCCGCTGAACCTCGTCCAGAATCACGTTGCTTTTGAACTGCGCCAGAAATCCCCTTGGATCGTCGAGGGCAAACTTTCTTTGTTCCGGATCTTCCAAGGAAATGTATTGGTGATCGGCAAAAACCGCCCTGACCAGGGTCGTTTTGCCGGATTGCCGGGGACCGGTCAGGGTGACAACCGGGTATTGGGTTGCCGCGGTTATCAGTTTTTCCTTAAGGAGGCGGGGAATCATGGCCAATCCTTGCAAATTGAATTTATGATATTCAGATTGCAAGGATTGGTTCGGATTGTCAAGCTAAAGATCAAATCGTGCGGGAATTAGTGAACCGAATCAGCGCGCATTTCCTTTTTAGCCCGCACCATGTCTCTCAGCCAGGCCAGCCACGCCTCGAATCCCTGGCCGGTCTTGGCCGAGATCTGGAACACGGGCATGCCCGGATGGATCTGGGCCACGCTGGAAAGGGTGGCCTGGACGTCGTACTCCAGGTGGGGCAAAAGGTCGATCTTGTTGAGCAGCATGGCGTCGCACTGGCGGAACATGAGCGGGTATTTGGCCGGCTTGTCTTCGCCTTCGGTCACCGAAAGCACCACCACGCGCTTGTCTTCGCCGATGTCGAACTCGGCCGGGCAGACCAGGTTGCCGATGTTCTCCACGATGAGCAGGTCCACGGCATCCAGATCGATGCCGCCCAGGGCGCGCTCGATGACATGCGCCGCCAGGTGACAATCGCCGCCGAAGGCATCCGTGTTGATCTGCACGACCGGCGCGCCCGAAACCGCCAGGCGGTCGGCATCGATGGTGGTGCAGATGTCGCCCACGATCACGGCACAGCGCAGGCCGGGCATCAGGTGCGACAACGTCTTTTGCAAAGTGGTCGTCTTGCCCGAGCCGGGCGAACTCATGACGTTGAGCACGAAGATCTTCTTGGCCGCGAACAGCTCGCGGTTCCTGGCCGCCATCAGGTCGTTGGCATCCAGCACCCGGCGCACCACCTTGATCTCGCGGGTTCCCGAACGCTGGGTCTCCATGCCGCCGCCCGCCTGCGGGTGGGGATGAGGATGGCTGTGGGGACCCTTGTGGTCCTCATGGTGGCAATAGATCAACTTTTTATTGGGGGTCAGCATGTTTGCCCTCCTCTTCGGCGAGTTCGATGGAGACGATCTCCAGCTCCCGGCCGGACAACATTTCGATTTTGGCGCCCTGGCATTTGGGACAGACGAAGACCGCCTCTTCAATGGTCCAGGCATGGCCGCAGTCATTGCAGCGTACCACCACCGGCACCTCTTCCACGGCCAGCTCCGCGCCCTCGGCCGCCGTGTCGGCCGCCGCCACATTGAAGCAGAAGCGCAGGCTCTCGGCTACGATGGCCGAAAACTTGCCGACCCTCAGATTCACGCGCTGGACCTTGGCGCCGGTCATTTCGGCCGGAATGGACTCCTGCACGATGCGCAGAATATCCATGGCGATCCCCATTTCATGCATACAAAGTTCCTTTACAGGCTCGGAGGTAGGTCTGCCCGGCAACCACTTTGCGACCCGTCAGACATCGAATCATTTGGATGCTTTGGGGGATGCTTAAGCGCAGCGGAGGAAAAGCGCCCTGGACTGTCTGAGCGCAGCGAGTTTCCAGGGCGCCCGCAGCAAGCTTTAGCCTCCCTTGATCGATGGCGCAGGGGCGCGAAGTGGTTGCCGGGCAGACC
>JAKAFO010000366.1 GCA_021819735.1 Deltaproteobacteria bacterium | reverse complement strand
GTGCGGGCATAGACCAGGAAAAAGTCGGCCCCTTCGGCGCCGACGATGAAGCGCTTCTGGCCGTTGAGCAAGAAGTAATCGCCTTTGTCTTCGGCCGTGGTGCTGGTGCCGAAGAAATCCGACCCACCGCGCGGTTCGGTCAAACACTCGGCGGCGAAGATCTCACCCTGCAGCAAGGGCCGCACGTACTTCTCCTTTTGGGCATCCGTGCCGTGCAGCACGATGGCGTCACAGACCAGTTCGGCGCCCACGCCGAAGACGCAGGCAAAGATGTAGCCCAGGGTGCCCACCTCTTCCATGGCCATACAGGTGGTGACCCAGTCCATCTCCCGGCCGCCCCACTTTTTAGGGTAGCGGCAGCCCATCAGGTTGCGGCGGCCGGCTTCTTTGAGAAACTCTTTGGGGAAAGTGATTTTCTCCTGATCCATCTCCAGGATCATTTTGCGCGGAACCCACCGGACCAGATCCTGGACCTCTTCCCGAAAAGCCAGGGCTTCCTTGGACAACAAGTGGTCAAACATAATTAACTCCATTCTAAGTCGATAAAAGCAAAGGAGCCGTCCTTGCCCTCGGCACAAGACGACTCCCTCATCGTCATCGGGAAACAGCGGATCCTATTTATCCAAATTGGCGCGGATGGCCGCGATGAGCGTTTTGATCTCTGCTTCGTTCAGTTTGCCATCCTTGCGGAAGATCAGGTTGCCGGCCTTGTCGAAAGCCAGCACGTTGCTGTTGTCATCCGCGATACCCCATTCCTGGACCAAGGTCTTCTTGTAGTCGCGCACGTAAATCGTGTCGGGATAAGCCTTCTGCTTCTTTTTGAGGCTTGAGGAGATGGCGAAATTCGGCATGATGGTAGCGGCCATGTTGATGATGCCGTAGGATTGATATTTCTCCAGGGGGAACCCCTCCTTTTTCAGGGCTTCGCTGGCGTCGTTGTTCAGATCTTTCTCGTCGGGATCCACATAAAACACGACGCTGACTTTATTCTTGAACTCGGCGCTGCTCCACGGCGTGCCGTCCAGGCGCCCGCCGAGCTTCTCCTGGAGGGTAACGGTTTTGGGCGCCTTGCCGATTTCCAGTTCGGCCCAGGCATGGCTGGCGACGAGGCACAGCAGAACCACCACAGCAAGTTTTAGCGCACGTCTCATCGATTCCTCCAACGTGAAAGGTATGATGTTGATCAAAAAAACCGGCCCGCTCCATGGCAAATGGTGCGGGCCATCCTTGCCGTCAGATTGCCCCCTTTTGCCGCCGGTCGTCAAGAGCTTTCCGGCCCGCTGCCAATACCGAACCGACACGGACCGGTGCTCCGGTTGCGACCTGGCCGCGAGCGTTTTTCAAATCGGAACGCCCGGCGCATTGAGCAGGGGCGCCAGCAGCACGGCGCCGTCGATGACAAGCTCGGTGCCTGTGGCGTAGTCCGAGGCCGCCGATGCAAAATAGATGGCGGCGCCGACCATATCGTCCGGATCGCCGATGCGGCCTATGGGGATGACTTTCCCGGTCTCGGCCTTGGCCTTGCGCGCCTCTTCGGCAGAAAGCTCATGCCAATGGGAATCCATCATCTTGGTGCTGACGGCCCCCGGCGCGATGGTGTTGACCTGGATATTGAACGGCGCCAGCTCGGCGGCAAAGGCCTTGCTGATCATGCGCACACCCGCCTTGGAGACGGAATAGATGCTCACCTGGCGTTCAGGGTGGTGTCCGTCGATGGAAGCGATATTGATGATTTTGCCGCCACCCTGCTTTTTCATGATGCGCGCCGCGGCCTGGCTGGTGAAATAGAGCCCCTTCATATTCAGGTTGATGATCGTGTCCCACAGCCGCTCTTCGGCATCCAGTACCGAGGCCATGGCCGGGCTGGCGCCGGCGTTGTTCACCAGGATGTCGATACGGCCGAACTTGGCCATCACCTGGTCGATCATCTTCTGGATCTCGTCCATCTTGCCCAGGTGGGCCTGCACGACCAGGGCTTCCCCGCCGATGGCTTTGATTTCGGCGGCGGTCTGTTCCAGATCGGCGACCTTGCGGCTGGTGACGGCCACCCGGGCGCCGGCCTTGGCATACCCCAGGGCGATGGCTTTGCCGATACCGCGGCTGCCGCCGGTGACGATGGCTACTTTACCTTGCAACGAGAACTTGGACAAATCGAACATCTGCGTGCCTCCTCTGTTATGGAAAGGCCCTGCTTGGTTCCAGGGCAATGATAATACCGAGACTATTTGGCGAAGTACGCCACCGCGTTGGCGAACATGCGAATGCCGGGGGTCAGGCCCGTCGGCGCCGGGGCCAAACCGCGCTTGATCTTCTCGTTCAACTGGGGCCACTGGGGGTGGTTGGTCCAGTGGTTGTAGGCCTCGGGATGGGGCATGAGGCCGAAGACGCGGCCGGTGGGGTCGCAGATGCCGGCGATGTCGTCCAGCGAGCCGTTGGGGTTGAGAGGGAAAGCGCCGTTGGCCGGCCGGCCGTCGGGGGCGGCGTAGCGCAGGGCGATCTGCTGGTTGGTCGCCAGGCGCTGGTAGATGTCATGGGTGGTGAAGAACTTGCCTTCGCCATGGCGAACGGGCAGATCGAGTTGAGTGAGGCCCCGGGTGAAGACGCAGGGCGAGGCCGAGTTGACCGCCAGGTGCACCCAGTCGTCGCGGAAGTTGCCGCAGTCGTTGTTGATCAGGGCTACGGAACGTTGGGTATAATTGCCGTCGAGGCCGGGCAGCAGGCCGAGATTGACCAGGCATTGGAAGCCGTTGCAGATGCCGATCACCAGATTGCCGCGGGCGATGAAGTCCAGCAGCTTGTCACCGATGTTGGTGCGCATGCGCACGGCCTGCACGACCCCGGCGCCGTGGTCGTCGCCCCAACTGAAGCCGCCGATGAAGGCCATGATCTGGAACGAATCCAGGCTCACCGAACCGTCGATGAGGGCGTTGATGTGCACGCGCTGGGCCTTGGCCCCGGCCAATTCAAATGCATAGGCGGTTTCGCGGTCGCAATTCAGGCCGTAGCCGGTCAGAACGAGGGCGTTGATCGTGCTCATAGGAGGTCCCCAAAGGGTTTCTGCCAGGCCGCTTTAAGGGCCGGCACGGTTAAATCGATGATGGTGTGGCCATCCAAACCGCGGACCACCAGGCGCGCGGCGTCCGTCACCTGCCCGATGCAGGCCAGGGGCACGCCGGCCATGGCCGCTTCGAAAGCGGCGCGGTGGCGCGGATCGACGGTCACGATGAAGCGGCCGGCCGATTCGGAGTAGAGCAGCCGGTCGTTGCGCCGGGCGCCCTGGGCCGGCACGGCGGCCAGGTCCACCTCCAGGCCGAGCCCGCCGGCCATGGCTTTCATGGCCAGATGCACGCCCAGGCCGCCGCGATAGATGCCGTGGCACGAGGCTATCAGGCCTTGGCCGATGGCTTTAGCCAAGGCGCGGTAACGGGCCAGGAAGGCTTCGGGATGCACTTGGGGCACCTGGCAGCCCACATAGCCGAAGAGGTCATAATATTCCGAAGCGCCCAGTTCGTCGGCCGTCGTGCCGATGAGATAGATCAGGTCGCCGGCCATCTTGGGCTCCAGCGTCACGCAGCGCCGGATGTCGGAGATGACGCTGGTGGCCGAAAACTGGAGACTCTCCAGGGCCGACACCTTGTGGGTTTCGCCGTAGCGGCCCGGCAGGTGGCCGTCCACGTACATGCTGTCCTTGCCCGACAGGAGCGGGATGCCATAGGCCAGGCACAGGTCGCGCAGGGCCTGGCAGGAACGTACCAGTTGAGCGGCCTTGAAGCGGCCGTCGGGATTGTCCACCGGATCGTACTGGATAGTGGGCCAGCAGAAGTTGTCCACCCCTCCCAGGTGCTCGGGATCGCCGCCCACGGCGATGAGCCGGCGCACGGCTTCGTCCATGGTGCAGGTGGTCATGTGGTAGGCGTCGATGCGCGAGTAAAACGGCAACGACGCTTGGGAGAAAGCCAAGCCGCGTTGGCTTCCCAGCACGGGTCGCAGCACCGCGGCGTCGCTGGGAATATCGCGTTCCACGCCCATCAATGGCTTGATCACGCTAGTTCCCTGCACTTCGTGGTCGTACTGCCGGGCGATCCAGTTTTTAGAGCAGATGTTGGGCCGCGCCAGCAGGTCGAGCAGCAGATGGTTGTGGTCGCGCGGTTCGCGCAGCACCGGTTCGCGCAGCCCGCGCGCCTGGGGCGATTGCCAGAGGGCCTCGAAGCGCCACTGGGGAAATCCAGCCGTGAGCAGGGAAAGATCCACATAGGCGCAGGGTTTGCCGTTGAAGGTGATGTGCAGCTTGCCCGAGTCGGTGTAGCGGCCGATAACCGTGCTTTCCACCGCATGCCGGGCCGACAGCTCGAAAAAGCGCCGCTCATGTTCAGGGGCGATGGCCACGGTCATGCGCTCCTGGGATTCAGAGATCCAGATCTCCCATTGGTCCAGCCCGGCGTACTTGAGGGGCACTTTCTCCAACTGAATCTCGCAGCCGTTGGAAAAGCGCGCGGTTTCGCCCACCGAGCTGGAGAGCCCGCCGCCGCCGTTGTCGGTGATGAACCGAATCAAGCCTTCGTCCCGGGCCTCCAGCAGAAAATCGTGCATCTTCTTCTGGGTGTAGGGATCGCCGATCTGCACGTGGCCGGCCGGGGTGTGCTCGGAAAAGGTCTCCGACGAAGCGGTCACACCATGGATGCCGTCCTTGCCCACGCGGCCGCCGCACATGATGACCAGATCGCCGGGCAGAATGGTCTTCTGTTCGCTGGGCTCGCCGTTGATCTTGGCCGGCATGATGCCCAGGGCCGTGACGTAGACCAGGCACTTGCCCATGTAACCGTGATCGAAGAGCACCTGGCCGAAGGGCGTGGGAATGCCGCTCTTGTTGCCGCCGTCGCGAACGC
>JAKAFO010000365.1 GCA_021819735.1 Deltaproteobacteria bacterium | reverse complement strand
AGTTGCCCAGGCCAAAGCCGGCCGCAGCAGCCAGGGCGGCCTTGCGGCCCTGGGCCATGCCGCGGGTCATGACATAGATGATGTCCGGCCCGGGGGTGAAAATCAAAGCGACGGACGCGATGGTGAAGAGGCCGATCTGGCTGATAGAGAGCATGAAAAAACCTTCCGGAAGCGTTTTGGTTTTGGCGCAATGCAGCCGGAAGTTACCAAATATCGCCCGCCGAGGAAAGAATTTTGCCAGAGCGCCGCTTTCCTACCCAACATGGGCCATGGCGCCTGAATTGACGGCCAGCATTTTTCCTGTGCCGCCTATGCAGGTGCAGCCCATCGCGTAGGGGCGGGTTTCAAACCCGCCCCTGCTTGAATGCTGGCCGAGACCCCATTCGCTGGTTTTTAGCCGGTTTTCGTTACAATTAAAGTGAGTTCCGGGATATCTGAGGTATCGTCTATTGCGGCGGCTCCATTGTTGCGGAGGCGTGAATCGATCTTTTTGTTTTTGACGGTGTTACGGGATAGATCTTTGTACGCCATAGACTGCATCATCACAATGGCCATCGTCATTTCCCGGTCGATTTCGACCCGGTCGCCGGGTTGTACTGCTTGCTCGCAGACAAAGGGCCACTCATTCATGCCTAACACCGGAACGGGAAAATGCACAATGCCTTTGTCTTCATCGTCGGGGGCCTTGATCACCAGGCCGCTGGCGTTCGGCAGTACCTCTTGGGGTATACCTGTCTTAGCGCGGCCGGGTAGGCGCGGTCGTATGGACCTGAACCATAGGAAGAAAAAGCATGCAACTGAGGCGAAAATAAGAAGTTGTCGACCCAGGGCAAGCTCCGGCCGCATCACAACAAAAACGGCCACGAGGAGTGCCCCGACAGGGAACTTGAAGATGGCAAGCTTGGGGATGAACAGCTCGGCGATGATCAGCAGCATGCCGGCCACAAGCCAGTGCCAGTAGAGGATTGTAACGGGCATACAGTTACTCCTGTGTGCATACCTGTGTTGGTGTCGAGCAGTGTTATCGCGCCATCCATGCTGAACGTACCTCTGGCCCACACAATGCGTTCGACGATCTGGGCCAGATTCCTCGCCTGGTTTTCATTCGGCTTTCGTAACCATTAAAAAAAACTTAGGAACCTCCAGAGGATCTTCTTCGCCAACAGTTCCATGGCCCTGGGTGCGCGTATCGATCTTTTTACCCTTGAGAGCCTCACGACCCATATCTTTTTCGTACGCCATGAACCGCATCTGTGCAAAGGCGTAGGTCTCATAAAGGTTGAGTACGACCTGTTCACCGGGCTGTACTGCTTGTTCGCAGAAAAAGGGCCACTCAGTTTTGTCCCACAGCGGATCGGGAAAACGGACAATGCCCAGGTCTTCATCGTTGGGAGACTTGATCACTACGCCGCGCGTGTTCAGAAGCGGATCTTGGGGCATGTCTGCCTTGGCGCGGCCGGGTATGCGCGGGCGGATGAACTTGCCCCACAGGGAAAATAAAAAGGCGGCTGAGGCAAAAATGAGGAGTTGTTGGCGCAGGGTAAGCTCCGGTAGCACAATAAGCAAAACGGCCACGAGGATCGCGCTGTAAGGCAAATTGAAGATTGCAAGTCTGGTGATGAACACTTGGGCGATGAACAGCAACAGGGCGGCCATCAGCCAATGAGAGTGAACTATTTGAAAAGACATGGAATTTCTCCGGTGCATACACACGCGTCGGCGTTACTGCAATTGCCATAGACAGCATATGCGCCACAAAGGCGCAAGCATATGAGTGTTGATTGGATACCTTTACCATCGGGATTGCCTGAATATATGCGATCAAGTAATTAAACGAACAATGGTGGAAAATGCTCGGGCCAGATAGATTGGAAAACGAAATATGCTATAAAGTGCAGCCCTATAATAAATAGGTATACAATTAATAGTTGGGCACGACGAATCTCTTTACTCGTAAAATATCGAGTAACCTGTTTAGGGTCGCTGATATCACCAAAGATTTTTCTCTTGCGGTAAAGTTGCCAAGCCCAGGTGCACATGACCAAATGCAAGGCATATGCACCCGTGGAATTTAGATTGGGCAGATACCGCACAAAAGGGAATTGCTTCTTAAAAAAATCCGTACTCAGTAAATCAGTTTCTTGCTCATACCGTTTGACGATGAATCTTGAAACTGAGAAAGTCTTGAAAAGGGTAAACAACAGCCAAAAACATGCACTGCAGGCAAATAGCTCAACATAAAACCCTGCTGATTCCTTCATTAAAAGGCTCCAACGAGTTCATCCGGTGAATAGAAGATACGTTCACCAAGTCTGTCACCAAGATCATAGGTCTTTCCTCCCAGCCATTTACTCAGCTCTGAACCAGCCAATCCAAATCCAGCCGCAAATATAAAGACGAGAACAAAGGCCCCGAAAGGCCCAAGGCAAAGCATGGGAACCAGTGTTAATCCAGCCGCTACCCCCAACTCGGTTCCAGCCCATCCCCCCACCACCCCGAACCCCTCGGCGAACAGGGTTCGCATGCGCAATTCCGGGGGCGCATCAATAATGTTGTAAAGGCCGAAGGCCGCCGGGATCACCCAGGTGGTGGCCTTGCCGGCGCCTTTGAGAAGATTCACCCGGCCGTTGAGCTTGGCGGCGATGGTGCCCATGTAGCGGCTGGAAGGCCAGTCGCTGAGCGCCAGCCACTCTCTGCGCAACCGGCGCGCGATCTGGGGCGTGACCATCGCGCCCGAATTGGCGCAAAGCTTCTTGGCCGTATCGCCCACCAGGTGGTTCGGCAGTTCGCGCAGGGCGGACATCAAGGCCGGGTAATTGGGGTTATTCCTGTAAAAGGCCATCATACGGTCGATGTGACCGGCCTTGGCCGAGAGCGTCACCTTTTCCCCGATCTGCTTGACCGCGTCGGCCCACACCTCGCGCATCAGGGCATTGACACCGCCGAGGGCGATCCGGGCCGAAGCAGCGTAGGCGTCCGCGCCGCCAACGCCATAACCGGTGGCGGTGATCACGTCGTCCATGCCCACCGCTCCGCCGGCCTGCATGATGCGTTCGGTGATCATGGCCAGCAACAGGGTCTCTTGCGGCCCCGCTTCTCTATAAATCGCCTGGGTCTGCGGATCGAAGCGGCTGAGCAGACTTTCGAACACCGACGCTTCGCCCTGCCAGAAATGGGTGTCGAATTTGTCAAGCAGCAACGGCGTGATGTTCAGGACCATGCCGCCGAGGATGTATGGTTGCCCAAGGTGAGCGATCAGGGTCGGATTGTTGTTGAGCAGCACCGCGCGCCTGGCGCTCAGCGGCAGTCGTCCGGCGCCGTTGTCGGCGAACATTTTTTCGGCCACGCCGTCGATGGTGTCGCCCGGCACTGTGAAGTAAAGCACGGTATGGGCGCCGCGGGGCCGTTTGAGCTCCGGGGGAACCTGGCTCAGGGCGTTTTGCCACACCACATGCTCCGGCACGTTTTCCAGCAGGCTATCTGGAAACAGGATTCGGTCTCCGGGCCATATGCGGTTCAGGTTGCCGATGTGCGGATTAAGGCGGCGAACCTTTGAAAGCCAGGCGTGTGTTTCCTGCCGTTGCACGCCGCGCTTGGTCAGCATTTTAGCGATGGTGTCGCCGTGAACGGCGGTTACCGTTCGAGCCATGGAACAGCCTCCTCTCTAACTTTACGCGGCGCAATTCCTTGCGCGATCCCACCCGGTGGCGACTTTGCCGAGGGCTTGCCCGCCGGCGCGGTTCTGCTGGGTGTAGCACCACTGAACCTTCGCGAAGTGGATGCAGACCGTTTCGGTGGGAAAATCCCCCGCCGCGTTGAGCTTGATGGAGCGGATGATGCTGTTGGAGAATTTGAACTCCATGAACTTGAGCTTCTCGGTCCCGGCCCGGCACAGTTCGATGGTGATGGTGTCGAGATGCTTGCCTGAAGCGCAAGCCAGGGCCAGTTCGGGCGAGGAGAGATCCAGCAGTTTGGTGAAACGGAAATCGGAGAAGTCGGCCCGTTCGGCGGTGGCGCCGCCGGCGCTGCTGACGGTGGTGGAAATATTTTGCAGAATATCCATGCCGCAATCGAGGATTTCGATCCAACCGGTGTGCTTGGCATCGGTGCTTTCGCCCTTGATTTCGCCGATTTTGATGAAGCCGTCAAACGCCATGTTCTTCCTCCCCTGGTTGCGTTCGCCGCCACGCGCCCATGCCGAGGGCGCTGGACCGGATGGTGAACCGTTTTAATTGTACGTTCGAAGCCTGAAGGTAAGCCTGGCCGCGGGACAATCGCGTGGGGCGAATCCGATCCGATTGAAGGTCGATAGGGGAGGTGGCGCGCAGTGGGCGGTGTCAGCCGGAGCCTTGGTTGGATGGGGCACTTAACAAGGCCTTGGTGCCAAGTCAAGAGCAAAGAGGTCAGAACAAGGTGCTGGAGGGAGCGTCAAGCAGACCATCGGCAGGGGCGGGTTTCAAACCCGCCCCATGCACGCACAAAATACTCAAACGCCAGACGCCGGTGAAGCCGGCGATTACATCCCCAAATAGGTTTTCCGCAACCCCTCGTCCTTGAGCAACTCTTCGCCTTTGCCTTCGGCGATGATCTTTCCGGAAGACAAAACATAGTTGCGGTCGGTCATTTTGAAGACCGTGCTGACCTCCTGCTCGACCAAAAGCACGGTGATTCCCATCTCCTTGATGTCTTTTATTTTGCGGAACACTTCGGCGCGCATGATGGGCGCCAGGCCCGTGGAGGGCTCGTCGATGCACAGCAGCTTGGGGTTGGACATCAGGGCCCGGCCGATGGCCAGCATCTGCTGCTCGCCGCCCGAAAGGGTTCCCGAGACCTGGTGCGAACGCTCCTTGAGCCGGGGAAAGAGCTGGAAGACGTTGCGCAGGTTCT
>JAKAFO010000058.1 GCA_021819735.1 Deltaproteobacteria bacterium | reverse complement strand
TTGTCGAAGTGCGACATGTCCACCGAAGTGGGGCGCCATTCATAGCCCATCAGAAGGGTCAGCCAATCGGTGAGCTGGTACTGCAGGCCGGCGCTCCAGCTCCAGGTGTCTTTGAACTCGCGCTTCAACACCAGGGTGTCGTTGCCCCCGGTATAGCCGAG
Source organism: Deltaproteobacteria bacterium (assembly GCA_021819735.1). Lineage (GTDB taxonomy): Bacteria > Desulfobacterota > Desulfobacteria > Desulfobacterales > Desulfosarcinaceae > Desulfatitalea. The sequence goes on along the minus strand of JAKAFO010000058.1, from coordinate 20,705 downwards.
GACTTTGACCAGTTGCAGCAATTGGATGTCCTGATCGAAGACGAAACGATCCTCTTCGAGCACCGACCAGTTGGCCCAGTGCAGGTCGCCCAGCAGGCTGAGGCGCTCGAAGGGTTTGATTTTGATGCCGGTCTGAACGCGCTGGGGCAGTTCGAACTCGGAGGTGACGGTGCCGGTTTGATATGGTACGGCATTCATCGGCAGATTGAGCATGCCCGAGACGGTGACCAGCGTCGGCGAGGAACCCATCCAGTTGATCATCTTCTGGAAGGTTTCGGTGTAATCGAAGCGGTAGCGCCCGGTCATCTGCACCTTGATGGGGCTCTGGTAGACGATCCCCATGGAGAGCCACTTTTGGGCGTCATACAACAGCCCCACATTGTAGTTGGGCGAAAAATCGTCGCGCATGTCGATCTGCATGCTGGCCACCTGATCGTACGGTCCGATGCCGCCGCCGAACCAGGGGGGCGGCAAGGTCAATTCCGAAACGATGGGGATCTCCAGATCTTTGGTGGCATCGCCGAGGACGCGGGTCAACGAGACCAGGTCGTTGGGCGAGCGCATGTCCACCGCGGCCCCCAGGGCGGTCTGTCCCGCACCGACGGTGAGACCCACGGAGAGCTTGGGGGTCACCCGGTAGCTTATCGAAGGCGCCATATAGACCAGGTGTTGTTCGTAAACGCTCTTGGCACCGTATCGCACCGGATCCATATCGTCGTCGTGGTTGAAACCGACCCCGAACGGCACGTAATTGGCGAGGGCATAGCTCCAGCGGGAGTTGGGCGGGCGGTACGACAGTCCGGCCGTGGGCGCGATCAGAAAATCGATGGATTCATTCACGATGGGGACATACATGCGACCGCTGGAATTGGTGCCTTCCGTGCCGGCCAGCGGGTCGTCGTTGTATCCGCCGAAGAAGCCTTCGAACTCCGGGTCGGCGTCATAGTGGGATTCGATTTTGATGATGGGCAGGGCCAGGCCGGCACCGATCTGCTTGCCTTCGGGCAGTTTCGACAGCCCGGCCGGATTGTAATGCACCGCCCCGATGCCCGGCGGGTCGGCGGTGACGGTATTGGCCATGGCAATCGCCCGGGCATCGACGGCCATCTGCTCGATGAACGAAGCGCCCACCGGCGCGGGCCAGGGGGCTGCCAGGGCCAGTACCAGGCACAGAACCCAGGACCGGTGGCCCAGGGTCGAAGAAAAAAAAGGGTTCGCGTTGGGCATCGTCTGCGCCATGTTTAAAGATCGAAACGCACCGGGATGCGGATCGAAAAGGTGAAGTCAGGATCGTCGCTGGTCAGGCCGATGCCCACCTTGACGAACAGCGAGTACTTGGGCGACAACCGCCAGCCTGCGCCGATGCTGAAATTGGAGGTCACCCAGCTATTGCTTTCATAAGCGCTGCCGTCGGTGAACGAGTATTCGGTCTCCTTGTGATAGGCGTATTGATAGCTGAAGTTCATCGAGGTTTTGTACGACAAGGCGGAGGCCATGCCGAGGCTGAAGCCGAGCGTTTCGCCCGGGGCTACTTCCGTCAAGACCTTGCCGCCGGGTTGGATCTGATCCGTATCGGAGGTGGGGAAGGCATAGGTGTAGAACAGGCTGCCGAAGGGCACCACCGGATCGATGGTCTTGGAAAAGGTCAGGCCGCCGGTGGTTGAGTAGTAGCCGCTGCCGGTGCTCAACTCGGTTTCCGGATCGATCTTGTAGGGGCTGCGGCCCGTGGGAAAAGCGCCTTCCAGGAAAACGATCATGGCCGGCCAAGCGCCGCCGCTCTTGAACGGCTGGTACTGCAGCCCGGCATTGATGTCGCCCAGATCGGTCACTTCCCGATCGTCGCTCACACTGCGTTCATCGTACTTATAGACGAAGGGCAGGGTGCCGTTGAGGCTCAGGTTGTTCGTCAGGCCTTTTTCCAGAAAGAGCGTGTTGTACAGGGTGTGATTGCCGCGCCGTTCCACGGCCAGGCGGTTGCCTTCGGAGTTGCGCAGGTCCTCGAGCAGGTCGGCGGAGAAGTAGCTGTACTGCAGGCCGTATTCGAAACCCAACTGCTTGGCGGGGATCAGGGTGTACTCCCGGCCGACGGCCGACAGCACTTCGGTTTCGGCGGCCGCCTGCTCCTCTTCGGAAATCTTCAGCGCCTTGCGGGCTTCCGACTCTTTTTGCAACTCTTCCACTTTTTGCTGCAGGGATTGGATCTGCCGCTGAAGGGCATCCGGTTCGGTCGCTTCCGGTCGCGGGCCCGCGGGTTGAGTTGCAGCGTCTGCGCCGGGCGCCGGGGCGGGCGTCGGGCTCGGACCAGGCCCTGTGGGGCTTTCGTTTTGCGCCAGCAGCAGACCGGCGTCGGCCAAGGAAGAACAGGGGGCTGAAGACAGCGTTGCAACGAGCAGCAGTAAAAACCAGAACATCCGGCGGTGCGTCAAGTAGCGTCTCCTCTCAGGGGCTTTCGGTAGTGGGTTCGGGGGCCTGGATCACGCGCACGCTGTCGAAGCGTTTGCTCTGCCCAAGGTCGTCGCGGGGCATGCTTTTGTCTCGCTCCCATTCGCGTTCGCCCGGCCAGGGCGAATCTTTGGAAACGATGGTGCGGGCCGTGTCTTCGTCGATGAAGCGCAGGTCTTCTTCCCTCAGTCGCAGGGCCGTGAGCTGGGGGCCGCCGTTTTTGGGCGTGACCATGAACAGCGAATTGAGGTACCAGTGGGCTTCGAACTCGGAAAGGGGATAGCTGGTGTTGCCCCAGTAGGGATCGGCCACGATCACATGGCCGTGGGCGATGCCCTTGAACACCACGAAATGGCGGTAGTTGAACACCGTCACCGGGACGATCGCCGGGCCGTCGAGGCCCTTCAGGTCCTCCAGGGTGGCCTTGTAGCCCGCGCCCTTGTACCCCAGGGCTTCGACGAAGCGCTTCATGTCCAGCAGCGAAAAGGCCCGCCGGCTGGCGATGGCTTCCGCGTCGCCGTATTTCAGCAGGCCGGCGATCACCTGCTTTTCGGTGAGTTCTTCGCCGATACCGTAGTTGAGCAGGGTGGCCAGGGCTGCCGACCCGCAACTGTAGTCAAAATTTTGTTTGACCACGTGTTCCTGCCGGAGTTCGGAGGCCGGCACCACCGCGGCGTGAATTCTCTGGGAGCTCCCGGCCATGGGTTCGAGCGCCATTTCGGTCGGCGATACGTCGGCCTGTTGGAAGAAACCGCCCAGCAGGGCCACGCCGACGACGAAAAAGATCACAATGTGCATTGCCGGTCCCCCATTGCTGTTTCCAGTCGGCACTCAGATGGGTTCAAGATGCATCCTGCCACACGAACCGCCGGGCCGCCAACACTTTTTCTGCTCGAATCCAAAACCTCACCTTTCAGGGAACGAAGCGCACGGTCAGCCGGTGCACGTGAATGTCGTCGATGGCCATGGGGCCGAAACTGGTGCCGCCCCAATCCAGGGACGCGACCCGCAACGATCCGCGCAGGGGCAGGTTCATGCTCACGGCCGCCAGGTTATCTGCGCCCACGCCTACATCGAAGGTCGCCGGAGCGCCTTCGGCGATGGCGCCGATCTGGAACTGGCCGGTCATCTGCCAGGTGGCCGGGTCCGCGGGATCGCCGGCGTCGTGCTGCCCGAAGTGAATGCCGTTGAGCGCCAGACTGTCGTTCAGGTCGTTGTAGGTCAGGCGCAGGGTGTCGATGGAGAGTTGTGCGCCATACTCCCAGTCGATGCCGCTGCCCGCATGGGCGCCGATCAGCCAGTGGAACGAGGGCCGGTGGATGACCCCGATATCCAGGCTGCCCAGGTCATGGCCGGCAAAGCGCAGGGTCTCGGCGTGCAGGTGGAGCTCCTGGAGCCAGTCCAGCGCCTCGAGCACCACCAGGGCCTGGCCATAAGCTGGGGAAGTCGGATCATCGATGGTGCCGACGTCGAAGGTCAGCGGCGAAATGAGGCCGTCGCCGTTCACGTCCAGAGTGCCGGTAGCGAAGCTGGCCGGCCGGAGATTACCGTTGGTGAGGGTCAGGTTTTCCAGGCTCAGGGCGTTGCCCGTGTCGCTGTCGATATAGCTGAACGCGCCGGTGTGTCCGAAGATCGACACGTCGTCGATGGCGATGCTCAATCCGCCGGCCCCGCTGATGGTGGCCAGTTCGGCGTTGGCCAAGGGCTGCAGGTCGGCACGGCAGAGGCCGGGCGACAACAGCCCAAGGGCGGCGGATGCAAGCCAAAGGGCAATAATATAGACGTAAAAGATTTTCATGCTTCGTTCCAGGTGCGTGCTCCTAGAGCGTGAGCCGTTTTTTCTTGATAGTGTTTGTCTACGTTAAAAAAGACGAACAAGCCCGCCGTGACGGCAATCGAGAATTTTTCTATCGCCGCACTTTCCGTCCGAGGCCGGATCTTCATCGTAGTTCGAATACTATGCGAAGCCTTGAAACACTCAGAAGCGAACTCCGGGGGCCGCGTGCGTGGTTCTGACCCCCGGAGGTTGCTCCTAACAATCGATCACAAAACTCGAATGATGCCGCTTATTATCAATGCGGTGCGATTTCTACGACGCCGTCCAGGACACCCATCGTCATATTGCCGATGGAAATCCGGCCGTAGCTGTTGCCCAAAGGTCCAGCCCCACCGTTGAGCGCGCCGGCGGCAGTGATCGTAACGTCAAAGGTCAGTGCAGACTGGCTGACTTCCACCGTCGGCAGGCCGATGCGCACACCGGCCATCGTTGCTGCCGCAATTCCGGTATTGTTTACCGCACCAGCGGTAAGAACTGCGAGCGTACCCACATCGATGGTCAACGCTTTGGCGGTGAAACGATCGTTTATGCCATCCTGTCCGGCTGCAAGTTCACCGGTATCAACAACGCCATCGGCATCCGCATCGGTCCATACCGCTGCATCTGTGTTGTAGAAATTGAACAGCGCTGCGGGCGTTGCCGCATTGTTATCCCACTCGCCCTGAACGGCGCGATTGGGGCTGACGGGCAGACCGGCAGCATCCAGGCTGGTGATGGCATTGATATTAACCATCATGTAGAGGTTGCTGATATTCACTGCACCATCGATACCATTGGTTCCCCCGACGTCCGTGTATCTGATGTATTCGATGTTCTGATAGATGATCACATCGTCGATAGCAATGCTCACACCCGCCTGACCGGTGACCTGACCCATGGTGTCTTCGCTCATGGGCTGAAGGGCGAACGCGTTCAAGGGCAGCAACATGCAAATGGCCAGTACGATAGCAAATTTCTTCATTTCAATCCTCCTCCGATAGTAGGTTGCGTGCTTAGACCCTCGACGGCCGAACCTTTTTTCGACACGCCGACGGGATCTATAAATGAAAGAAAATCTACTTCTGTGGAACTGGATCCTGGCAGCGGCCCATGCTGCCGAATACTATCGGGCCCCATCACCTCCTTCCGTGAATGTCAGGGTGTCGTCTGGCGTGTCGTGCCTGCGCCGAAGCGTACCCAGATGCCCCTGTTTTCTCCCTCCAATTGGAAGGAAAATGCCAATTCCGAGTTGTTGAAAGTAAAGGTGGTTCGATCGGCCAGGGTCACGCGTTGTTCGTCGGGATCGCCATTGACGCCGATTTTGCTCAGGCTGTTGAACTGGGCGCTAAGATCGCCCGAGGCCTGCCGGAACCCGAAGAAAACGCTGGTCAGCCTGCGCTGGTCCGAATCGATATTTTCGAATGTAGCTTCGATGAACAAGCCGCTCAGGGTCATGTCTGTGGCTTCAGATCCCATCTGGACCAGCGTCCAGTCCTGATCCCAGCCGGTGCCGGAGCCGTTGTCATAGTAGCCCATCTTGAGCGAGCCGATTTCCGTATAGGTCTGCGCCTGGATGTTGAAATCCGCCCGTACCGTGTTGCCGTCGACGACGAATGCGGAAAACCCCGTCGCATCGATTTGGGCCATTTGCGCGTCGGACAAGGCCTCTAGATCGGCTGAGGCCGAGAGCGGCACCAGGACCCAGAAAGCAATGCTTGCCGCAAGGACCTTCAGGGCGTAAGCGATCACCACCGTGCGTGCACTTTTCATCGGGCTTCATCCCCCAAAGTACAAACGGTTACGACCTTGAAAAATGCTTCAAGGCCTACTCAATTGCTTTCTGCGATGAGGATTAAATTTGGTAGATACCAAACAGTAATACGAAAACGATCTGTACAAAGTTACAAAGTGTAACTCCCAAAAACCACATTTAGAAAATGGTGTCAAGAATAAATTTTTACCGAACCGCAAGCGCCCGAACCCCCCACAATCGGCGAACGGGTGCCGGCACAGCCCGCGGGCGCAAGGCGATGGCGGGAATAAACTGTTGATCGGGCGCGAGGGTGGCGCTAAAGTAATGGCATCATTTTCAAATCTATGTGGCGGCCGTCGGATACAAGGAGCCCAGCGCATGCGCACCACGGATAAACTAAAAGAGAGCGGCGACATCATCGAGAAGATCAAGACCCTGCCGGCCCTTGAATCCTTCAACGAAAAGGACCTCAAGGAGCTGCTGCGCATCAGCAAGATCGTGCGCTATGAGCCGGGGGAGTCGATCGTCGACGAAAGCAGTTATGACGGATGGATCTATTACCTGATCTCCGGTCGGGTGCGCATCCTCAAGAAGGGGACCGAGATGGCGGTGTTGCAGCGCACCGGAGATGTCTTCGGGGAAGTGGGCAGCATGAACGGCAATGAGCTTTCGGTCTCCGTCTTCGCCCTGGATCACGCCACCTGCCTCAAGATCGACATTTCCAATGTGGATGGATTGCCCCACGAAAATCGTTTCGTATTTCGCTATGTCATCTTCCGGGGCTTTGCCGAAGTGTTGGCCAAACGCCTGCGGATTACCACCGAAAAATATTTGCGCGCCAAGGAAGAGATCGAACGCCTGAGAGCGCGCAATCCCAATTCCTGAACCGGCGATAGAATTTGTTGGTATTCCCCGGGGGTTACAAAGCTCCGGGACGGGGTTTACCTTGACACGCCGCCGTCGCTTGGCATAAGTAGAATCTAACGCAAGTACTTAGAATGACGTGGAACGTGATCTCCTTCAGCCTTCAACTTGCCCATGGACAGCTTATGATGCCGCGCAGCGTCTCGGTTCGGATTCATTATTCTCTCCGTTTCCAATCATGCCGCCCGTCCGCCAATCTCTTTTGCACCCCGGGCAAATTGGCTCAAAGGGCGCTGAAGCCATATATCTTTCATGAATTTCAGGCCAGGGCATTGCTTCTGACGGACCATCCGACCCTTAACGTGGTGTGAGGCGGGTTATCGTTAACAATGTCCATATTGCCGTGGTGGATCATGAACCGCTGACGCGGGAATTCATCGCCAATGTGATGATGTACAGCGTCAACCGGGAAATCTTCACTTTCGAGGATTTCGATGGGCTCAACGCGCACCTCAAGGCGGGCAGGACCCTGCACCTGGTGATTTCCGAGGTGCACCTGCCCGGCAAGAGCGGCTTTGCCTTGCTGCGTTATTTGAAACAGCACTGGCCCCAAATCGGTTTTGTCACCATGTCGGCCAACCCCGCGGATGAAATACCAGCCATGTCGCTGGGCGCCGATGCCTTCCTGGCCAAACCGTTTGTCCTCAGAGATCTGTTTGCTATCGTGCAGCGCTTTGTGGTGGAAAGCGGCGATGTGCTGGCCGACGCGACTGTGGCGTGACCTTTGTGGATGGACACCTACTAACTAACTAATAAAAAAAGAAAGGCGGAAATCTCCGGGATGAGATTCCGCCTTTTGGGTCGGTGAATACGCAGCCTAGTATCTGTAATGATCCGGTTTGAATGGACCCTGCACCGAAATCCCCAGATAATCGGCCTGCTTTTTAGTCAACTGCGTCAGTTGCACGCCGAGACGTCCCAGGTGCAGGCGGGCCACCTCTTCATCCAGCGCCTTGGGCAGGGTGTAGACTTTGCGCTCGTGGGGCTGGGTGGCCAGGGCGATCTGGGCCAAGCACTGGTTGGTGAAGCTGTTGCTCATCACGAAGCTGGGATGGCCGGTGGCGCACCCCAGGTTCACCAAGCGGCCTTCGGCCAGCACCAGGATGGAGCGTCCGGATTTGAGGCGCCAGCGGTCCACCTGGGGTTTGATGTTTTCCCGGGTGCAGCCCTTGGTGGTTTCCAGGTAACGCATGTCGATTTCGCTGTCGAAATGGCCGATGTTGCAGACGATGGCCTCGTTCTTCATCTTTTCCATGTGCTCGCCGCGGATCACGTCGCAGCAACCGGTGGCGGAGACGAAGATGTCGCCCACCGCGGCGGCCACCTCCATGGTGGTCACCTCATAACCCTCCATGGCGGCCTGCAGGGCGCAGATGGGATCGATCTCGGTGACCAACACCCGGGCGCCGTAGCCGCGCATGGAGTCGGCGCAGCCCTTGCCCACATCGCCGTAGCCGCAAACGACCACGACCTTACCGGCCATCATCACATCGGTGGCGCGCTTGATGCCGTCGGCCAGGGATTCGCGGCAGCCGTAGAGGTTGTCGAATTTGGATTTGGTCACCGAATCGTTGACGTTGAAAGCCGGAAAGAGCAGTTCGCCGCTTTTCTGCAACTGATAGAGGCGGTGTACGCCGGTGGTGGTCTCTTCGGAAACCCCGCGCACCTTGGTGGCAATGCGCGTCCAGAACCGCGGGTCGCGGGCATGGCTCACCTTCAAACGCGCCATGAGCAGGCGCATATCTTCACTGTCGTAGGATTGGTCGAGCAGGCTGGGATTTTTCTCCACCGCCACGCCCTGGTGGATGTAGATGGTGGCGTCGCCGCCGTCATCCACGATCAGGTCCGGGCCGCTGCCGTCGGGCCAGATCAGGGCCTGCTCGGTGCACCACCAATATTGCTCCAGGGTTTCGCCTTTCCAGGCAAAGACCGCCGCCGATCCCTTTTTGGCGATGGCGGCTGCGGCGTGGTCCTGGGTGCTGAAGATATTGCACGAGGCCCAGCGGATGTCGGCCCCCAAAATTTTGAGGGTGTCGATGAGCATGGCGGTCTGGATGGTCATGTGCAGGCTGCCGGTAACTTTCAGGCCCTTGAGCGGTTGGGTGGGGCCGTACTTCTCGCGCACGGCCATCAGGCCGGGCATTTCGTTCTCGGCCAGGGCCATTTCTTTCAGGCCGAAGTCGGCCTGATGCATATCGGCCACCTTGTAAGGCAGCTTGGGGTCTACCTCCAGGAAGCCCTGGGGGGTTTCGATTTTAGGTGCTACGGGCATTGATGGTGTTCCTCCTTTTCCCGGGCATGCGATTGCCGCGCATGCTGGGCAATATCGGCCTGCACGGGCCAGCGGTCAAGGCCCGGGTCAAAAAATAGGTGGGTGCGGCTTGGGATCAGATGCCGGCCTTTTGGCGGATGGCATCCACCATGTTGGTGCGCTCCCAGGTGAATTCCGGTTCGTTGCGGCCGAAGTGGCCGTAGGACGATGTCTTGCGGTAGATGGGCCGCAGCAGGTCCAGATACTCGATGATGGCCGCGGGCCGCAGGTCGAACACTTCGGTGACGATCTCCTTGGCGCGGCTTTCGGGAATCTTGCCGGTGCCCATGAAATCGATCATGATCGAGACGGGCTGGGCCACGCCGATAGCGTAGGCCACCTGGACTTCGCATTTTTTGGCCAGGCCGGCGGCCACCAGGTTCTTGGCCACGTGGCGCCCCATGTAACTGGCGCTGCGGTCTACCTTGGAGGGGTCTTTGCCCGAGAAACAGCCGCCGCCGTGGCTGCCCTGGCCGCCATAGGTGTCCACGATGATCTTGCGGCCGGTCAGGCCGCAGTCGCCCATGGGGCCGCCCACCACGAACCGGCCGGTGGGATTAATGAAATAGCGGGTGTCGCCGTCGATCATCTCCCGGGGCAGTACTTTTTTGATCACCTCTTCGATGATGGCGTCGCGCAGGTCGTCGTATGTGACGTCGGGCTTGTGCTGGGCCGAGACCACCACTGTATCCACCCGCAGGGGCCTGCCGTTTTCGTACTCGATGGTCACCTGGGATTTGCCGTCGGGCCGCAGAAAATCCAGGGACCCGTTCTTGCGCACTTGGCTCAGGCGGCGGGTGAGTTTATGGGCATACATGATCGGCATGGGCATCAGCTCAGGAGTTTCGTCGGTGGCGAAACCGAACATCAACCCCTGGTCGCCGGCGCCTTGATCTTTGTAAAGTCCTTCGCCCTCGTTGACGCCCTGAGCGATGTCCGGGGATTGGTGGTCGATGCTGGTGATCACCGAGCAGGTCTGCCAGTCGAACCCCATCTGGGAAGAACTGTAGCCGATGTCGCGGATGGTATTGCGCACGATGACCGGCATCTCGACATAACAGGAAGTAGTAATTTCGCCGGCGATGAAGGCCAGGCCGGTGGTGACCAGGGTCTCGCAGGCCACGCGGCAACGGCGGTCCTGCTCCATGATGGCATCCAGGATCGAATCGGAGATGGCATCGGCCACTTTGTCCGGATGGCCTTCGGTCACCGATTCCGAAGTGAAAAGAAAGCGTTCTTTGTTCATTCCAGTCTCCTTGGGGCGGGATTTGATTGGGCTTTCCTATCCTTGCAGAGTCGAAATGTCAAACGTCAATTGGTTTGCGGGAATTGATTTTAGGCGCACTTGGAAAAGCCGCAGTTGTAACAGTTCAAGCATCCTTCCCCATGGGTCAGGGCCGCGCCGCAGTCCGGGCAGACGCCGGCGGGCTGGGGCGAGGGATCGCCCTCGGTGAGCGTTACGCGTTGCAGCACCTGGGCCATGGCGTCCGGGCAGGAGAGCACCATCTTGCCATTTTGCCAGATCGGTGACGGGCAGCGAATGCCGATGAGCTGCTTGATGATCGCCTCGGGCTGCACCCCGGAGCGCAAGGCCAGGGAGATCAGGCGACCGGCGGCTTCGATCTGGGAGGAGGCGCAGCCGCCGGTCTTGCCCATCTGAGCGAACACCTCGCACATGCCCAGGTCATCGGAGTTGATGGTCACATAGAGCCGGCCGCAGCCGGTGCCGACCCGTTCGGTAAGACCATAGGTGCGCTGGGGCCGCGGCCGAGGGGCGATGCCCTCGGCCTCTTCCTTGGCACCGGCCACGTTGAGCACCTGGTGGTGGCGGCTGCCATAGCGATAGATGGTGACCCCCTTGCACCCCATGCGCGCGGCTTCGAGGAACACCTGGGCCACCTCCTCGGGTGTGGCCTCGGCCGGAAAATTAACCGTTTTGGAAACCGCGTTGTCGGTATGCTTCTGGAAAGCGGCCTGGATGTTGACGTGCCACGGAGGTGCAATGTCGTGGGCCGTGCGGAAGAGCGCCCGGGTCCTGGCCGGCACCGCCTCGATGGCCTGCACCGAGCCGTTGTGGACCACCTGGGCCATGAGCTCTTCGGAGAAGAAGCCCTCTTTCTTGGCGGTTTTAAGAAAGAGGGGGTGGATTTCGGACACGGTCTGCTGGTCCAGCATATGCCGTTCGTGGGCGATGGCGAACAGAGGCTCGATGCCGCTGGAGGCGCCGGCCAGGATGCTGATGGTGCCGGTGGGCGCGATGGTGGTGACCGTGGCGTTGCGCATGTGTTGCCTGGCCGTGCCCGCAAAGATGCTCTGCGCGAAGGCCGGAAAGTTGCCGCGCTGCTTACCCAAGGCGGCCGAGGCCTCCCGGGCTTCGCGCTGGATGAAGGCCATGACTGCCTCGGCCTGCGCCACGGCTTCGGGGCTGTCGTAGGCGAGGCCCAACTGGATCAGCATATCGGCAAACCCCATGACCCCTAACCCGATCTTGCGCGTGCGCTTGCTGGCCGCCTCGATTTCCGGCAGCGGGTATTGGTTCACCTCGATGACATTGTCCAGGAAATGCACCGCTGCCTGCACGGTGCTGCGCAGGCGGCTGTACATCACCCCCTTGGCCGACACCATGCGCGCCAGGTTGATGGCCCCCAGGGTGCACGACTCCCAGGGCAGCAGCGGCTGCTCGCCGCACGGATTGGTGGCCTCGATGGGTCCCAAGCCCGGGGTGGGGTTGTCCCGATTGACACGGTCCAAGAAAACGATGCCGGGTTCGCCGCTGCGCCAGGCCGATTGCACGATCAGATCGAACAGCTTGCGGGCCGACACCTGGCGCACGGCCTGGCCGGTGCGCGGATTGAGCAGGTCGATCTCGGTGCCGGCTTCGAGGGCGTCCAGAAAGGTCTGGGTGAGGCCCACCGAAAGGTTGAAATTGGTCAGGCGGTTCAGGTTGGTTTTGGCCGTGATGAAACTTTCGATATCGGGATGATCCACGCGCAAGATGCCCATGTTGGCGCCCCGCCGGGTGCCGCCCTGCTTGATGGCGTCGGTGGCCACATCGAAAACCGTGATGAACGACAGCGGTCCGCTGGAAACACCGGTGGTGGTCGAGACCGTATCGTCGGCCGGTCGGATGCGGGAGAACGAAAAGCCCGTGCCGCCGCCCGATTTGTGAATCATGGCCGTGTGCTTGATGGCGTCGAAGATGCTCTCGATGGAGTCGTTTACCGGCAGCACGAAACAGGCCGCCAATTGGCCCAGATGCCGTCCGGCATTCATCAGGGTGGGTGAGTTGGGCAAAAACCACAGATTGGAAAGCAGGCGCAAGAAGGTTTTCTCGGCTAAGGCCGCCCGGGCCTTGCCGCCGAAGTGCAGATCGGCCTGGGCCACATGGTGGGCCACCCGGCGCATCATCTGCTCGGGGGTCTCCACCACCCGGCCGGCGCCATCTTTGATCAGATAGCGCTTTTCCAGGATCATCCGGGCGGTCGTCGAAACAGGAATGGGCATGACTCCATCGCTCCTTGCCTGGCGTAACGGTGTTTTAAAGTGCAACCGAAGAAAACGATAAGCACCATAGCATGGGAAATCAAAACATTTCCGGGCCGAACGCTGCGGCCAGATCGTCCTGTCGGCGCAGAAAATCCACGAAGGCGCGGCACACGGGCGCCGGCGTGCGCTGGCGGTGGCGGGTGAGATAGAATTGACGTTTCAGATCGAGGCCCTCGATGGCCACGCGCTTGAGCGAGCCGGCCTCGAGGTCGTCGGCCAGGGCCAGCGTCGAGACGATGGCGATGCCCGCGCCGTTTTTGATGCCCTGGAGCACGGCCTGGGTGCTGCCCAGTTCGGCCGAAATGCGCAAGGCGCTGGTCTGGATGCCGGCGGCCGCCAGGTGTGCTTCGACGGTGCGCTGGGTGCCGGAGCCTTGCTCGCGGACGATGAACGGTTCGCCGCAAAGGGCTGCAATGGGAACCGAGCGCTTGCGTGCCCAGGGATGTCCGGGCGGCACCGCCAGGCACAAACGATCTTCCACCAGGGGGACCTGCAACAGCCGGCGGTCATCGCTCTGGGCCCCCACCATGCCGATGTCGAGTTCGCCTTCGGCGATGCGGTTTAAGATCTCGGCGGTGTCCCCCACCATCAGGGCCACCCGTACCAGGGGATACTCCCGGGCGAAAAGGCCGATCCAGCGCGGCAGGATGTAGCCGCCGGGGATGGTGCTGCCGCCGATGGTGAGGCGACCTTTGATCTGCCCCAGGAATTCGGCCATGGCGGCCTCGGCTTCATCGCGCAACGCCGTGAGCCGGTGGGCATAACCGTAGAGCAGCTCCCCGGCCTTGGTGGGTACGGCCTGGCGGGAGAGGCGATCCACCAGTTGAACCCCGAAGTAATTCTCCAGCTCTTTGATGTGGCTGCTGACGGTGGGCTGGGAGAGGCGCACGGCCTCTCCGGCCTTGGAAAAGCTTTTGAGTTCGACGAGCTTGCAAAAGACCTTGAGATGCCACAAATCCATGGCGGCTGAACCCCGTGTTGGAGGTGTTGCTGAGTCTATCGCTTGTGGTTTTTATATTTTGCCCGCACCCGCTGGAGGACATTGGGCGGCACCATGTCGGAGATGTCGCCGCCGAATGAGGCCGCCTCCTTGATGATGGACGAACTGGTGAAGAACCAGCGCATGCCGGTCATCAGAAAGACCGTCTCCACTTCGCGGTTCAGCTTGCGATTCATCAGGGCGAGCTGGAATTCATGCTCGAAATCCGAGACTGCGCGCATGCCGCGCAAGATGGCCTGGGCGCCCTGGCGGTTGACATAGTCCACCAGCAGTCCGTCGAAGGAGTCGAAGGTCAGGCCGGGTATTTCCGACATGCTCTCCCGCAGCATCTCCAAACGCTCTTCCACCGGAAAAAGCGACTTTTTAGCAGGATTGTTGAGGATGGCCACGATGATCTTGTCAAAGAGTTTTCGGCCCCTCTGCACGATATCGATATGTCCGTAGGTGACGGGATCGAAAGAGCCGGGATAGACCGCAATTCGTTTCATGACTTCCTTCCGTGATCGTGATGTGCTGCTCGATTCAAGGCTGGCACATGGGTCCCTTCGTCGCAAACGCTTCTAGCACGGAAAGGGCTGTGATGCAACGTTTCAGAAGTGGTTTCAAATCCTTCAATCGGGTTTAAACGACCGTCAAAGCTTTTACGAGCCGTTGGGCTGATCCACCCTAAAATTGTTATTGTAATAATAAATGACGTACACTAAAAATGTATAAGGCTTCCGTATTTCCAAAAATACATTGAGAGGGAGATTGATGCGATGAAATGGCTCGCCATTCTTGTCTGTTTTGTATTTCCCGCCGCCGCCTTCGCCCTGACCGTCGAGGGCAAATCCTACGAATCGTCCGTTACCGTCCAAGGCCATGCGCTTAAACTGATCGGCGCCGGTTTGCGCGAAGTTTATGGACTAAATGTCTATACCCTCGGCGCCTACAGCCAAAGCGGCGGCTGCGAGAGCAAGGCGGTCGTGGACAGCGAAGAGGTCAAATATATTCGCCTGGACATCCTGCGCAATATCGATGCGGCCAAGGTGGTCGAACGGATCAACGAAGCCTTTGGCGCCAGCATGCCGCAAAACCCTTCCGAGACCCTGCTGAAACAGCGGGATCAATCCTTTTCCTATTTCAAGGGCCGCTGCCTAAAGGGCACGGTCTTCGAATTCATCTACCTTCCCGGCACCGGAACCATTTTTCGGCAAAATGGCAAAAGCATGGGGCCGACAATCCCCGGCAAGGAATATCACACCGTGTTTTGGAACGTCTATTTCGGCCCCAATACCTGCTGTGAGGAGTTGAAAGGCGAGCTGCTGGTCAAATGCAATCCAGTGCCAAAGGCTGCGCCCTACACCACCGCCGATCCGCTCGAATCGCAATATGGATATCATTGACAGGTGAGCTAGTTCTACTTGTTGCCGCGGAAAGGTGGGTTGGGCGCGGGAAGTACGTTGGGCCGGAAACAGATTCGCATAGGGTAGATCCGAGGGGAGAGGAGGATATCATGAAAAGGCATCACGAAATTTTTTGGGCATTGTCGTTATTTCTGGGTCTGATGCTTTCCGGAGGCCCCGCCTGGGGCGCCAATGAGATCAGAATCGGCATCATCGGTCCCATGGAATTCATTTACGGCAAAAACCATTGGAACGGCGCCCTGCTGGCGGCCGACGAGATCAATGCGGCCGGCGGCGTCAAGGTCGGCGACAAAACCATGCGGATCAAACTCTACAAGGCCGATTCCGATGAAATTTTCAGTACCACTACGGCGGTGGACGCCATGGAACGGTTGATCTTGCGGGACAAGGTCCATTTCGTGATGGGCGGCATCATCACCGAAGCCTGTCTGGCCATGCAGGATGTGGCCATGGACAACAAAGTCATGTTCATCACCGCCGGCCCGGCCCATCCTGAGCTGTGCGACCGGGTCATCCAGGACTACGAGCGCTACAAGTACTATTTCCGGCTCAGTCCGTTCAATTCCGACTATCTGATCAAAAACCTGATCAGTTTCGTGCGCGCCATCACGGCCAAGATGAACAAGGAACTGGGCCTCAAGCAGATCCGGATCGGTATCCTGGGCGAGAAGGCCATGTGGGCCGACACCATCGTCGAGGAGGCCAAGGTCAAGCTGCCCAAGATGGGGTTGGAGCTGGCGGGGGTGTGGCGCATATCGCCCTCGGCCAAGAACCTGACCGCCGAGCTGGCCGATATCCAACGCAAAGATTGCCAGATCCTGCTGACCATCCTCAATGGGCCGGCCGGCGTCACGTTGGGACGGCAGTACGGCGAGATGAAACTGCCCATGGTGGTCACGGGCATCCTGACCCAGTGCGCCACGCTCAAATGGATGCAGGTCACCCAGGGTCAGGGCAATTATGTGATGACTGCCACCAACTATGTCCAGGACATGGAGTACAACGAGCTGACCAAGCCCTTTGTGGACGAATATATCAAACGCTTCGGCGATCTGCCGGCCTTCACCGCGGATACCTACACCGGCATCAAGTATGTGCTCAAGCAGGCCATCGAAGCCACCGGCTCCCTGGACCCGCAAAAACTCATTCCCTATGTGGAGTCCAATCACTTCAAGGTGCCGCCGGGGATCGGCGCCCTGGAAAAAGACGAGCTGGGGCGCCACCGTCACGACCTGAAATGGGGCGCGGGCTACGTCACCGGCATCGGCGCCCAGTGGCAGGACGGCAAGTTCGTGGCCGTCTGGCCCCATTTCACCTGGCACAGCCCCTACTGGGATTTTGCCGTGGACCCGGATGAAACGCCATACGAAGTATCTTACAAAGGCATGCAGCCCCTGGTTTTCCCGCCGTGGGTGGTGGAAGCCTACAAGAAAAACTAGTGCTATG
Source organism: Deltaproteobacteria bacterium (assembly GCA_021819735.1). Classification (GTDB taxonomy): domain Bacteria; phylum Desulfobacterota; class Desulfobacteria; order Desulfobacterales; family Desulfosarcinaceae; genus Desulfatitalea. The sequence continues at coordinate 4,061 of JAKAFO010000058.1, read as the reverse complement.
GCCATCCAGAAACGGCATCTCGCAGCCCATATCGGCGTTGGCCCGTTTTTTAGATCCTCGACGTAGGCCCGCTACGCCTGCGATCTAAAAAACGGGCCGGCCTTGATCTGGGCTTCGAGCTACCATTTCTGGATGGCCAACGACCTATGTGCTAGGACGTTTTGGCGAAAAAGCTTAGCTGGGTCTGGCCGTAGCGCCGTTGGTCGATTTGTTCCCAATCGGGCGAGGGCGGGTCGATGGCTTCGGCCGGGTCGTGCTCGGCCACGATCAGGGCTTCGGGGGCGGCCAGCTCCAGGGCGACGATGTGGGCCAGGGTGGGTGGAATCAGGCCGCGGCTATAGGGCGGATCGATGAAGATCAGATCGAAGCGGCCGGCCTGGTCCCGCAGGCAGTTCAGATTGTTGAGGATGTTCCATTGGAGTACTTGGGTGTGGGCTTCCATGCGGCACAACTGGATGTTCTTGCGGATGGCCTGGATGGCGGCGGGGGCTTGATCCACGAAGACCGCCCGGAGGGCGCCGCGGCTCAGGGCCTCCAATCCCAGGGCGCCGGTGCCGGCGAAGAGATCCAGCACGGTGGCCTCCACCGGCCGCGTGGCCAGGATGTTGAAGAGCGCTTCGCGCACGCGGTCGGCCGTGGGCCGGATGGCCATGCCGCGGATGGCCGCCAGCTTGCGGCCCCTGAAGGCTCCGGCGATGATGCGCACGGCCCGTATCCTCTCTTCAGGCTTTGCCCTGATCCAGCTTCTTGATGCGCCGGTGCAGGTAGCTGCGCTCCACGCCGATGGATTTGGCCGTGTGGGTGACGTTGTTTTCGTTTTCGCGCAGCTTGCGCTGGATGAAGTAATGTTCGAAGAGCTGCCGGGCCTCCTTGAGCTCCTTGATGGTGAACAAGTCTTCCAGGGGTTGGGATTCGGCCGGCGCCACCTGGGGATTGTACGGTTTGGGCAAATGATCGGGGGTGATGATCTTGTCGGCGGTCATGATCGCCAGGCGTTCGACCAAGTTCTTCAGCTCGCGCACATTGCCGGGCCAACCGTATTGCTGGAGCATGGCCACGGCTTGGGGCGTCACGTCTTTTTTGGGCGCCCGGCTCTTGTGGGCCGCCTCTTCCAGGAAGGCATCCATCAGCATGGGGATGTCTTGCAGGCGGTCCTTGAGACTGGGCACCTCGATGGGCACCACGTTGAGCCGATAGTAAAGATCTTCCCGAAACTGGCCTTTGGCGATCTCTTCTTCCAGCTTCTTGTTGGTGGCCGCGATGACGCGCACATCCACCTGCAGCGTGCGGCTGCCGCCCACGCGCTGAAACTGCTTTTCCTGTAATACCCGCAAAATCTTGGCCTGGGTCTTCAGGCTCATGTCGCCGATCTCGTCCAGGAAGAGCGTACCCTGGTCGGCCAATTGGAACTTGCCGATCTTCTTGCTGTTGGCGCCGGTGAAGGCGCCCTTCTCATGCCCGAACAGCTCGCTTTCGATCAGTTCCTCGGGGATGGCGGCGCAGTTGACGTCGATGAGCGGCTTGGCGGCGCGCGGGCTCAGGTTATGAATGTTGCGCGCCACCAGTTCTTTGCCCGTGCCGTTTTCGCCCTTGATCAGCACCCAGCTCTCGCTGGGCCCCACCTTGGCGATGGTTTCGCGCAGGTTCTGGATCAGCGGGCTGGTACCGGTGATGGCGTGCTTGTCGATGGTCTTCTTGCGCAGGTATCGGTTCTCTTCCTCCAGGCGGCGGAAGTTGAGGGCGTTGTTGATGGCCACGATCACACGGTCGATGGAGAGCGGTTTCTCGATGAAATCGAAGGCCCCCAATTTGGTGGCCTGCACCGCGGTTTCGATGGTGCCGTGGCCGGTGATCATGATCACCTGGATGTGGGGGTTGGTCTTCTTGATCTCCTTGAGCGTCTCCAGGCCGTCGATGCCCGGCATCCAGATGTCCATCAGCACCAGGTCGGGCGCTTCGGCTTCGATCAGTTGCAATGCTTCATAGCCGTTGGCGGCCGTGTTGACCTCAAACCCCTCGTCGGTGAGCAGGCCCTGCAGGGATTTTAAAATAGAGGCTTCGTCGTCCACGATCAAAATGGTTGGAAACATGCAACCGATCCTTTCGTCGCCTGCCTTTGCTTCAGGCCGGCAGTTCGATGACAAACTTGGCGCCCTGGGGTTGATTGTCCTGGACGCTGATCATGCCGCCATGGTCGCTGATGATACTGTTGACGATAGTCAAGCCGAGCCCCATGCCGGTCTTCTTGGTGGAGAAATTGGGTTCGAACAGGCGGATCTTGTCTTCGTTGGTGATGCCGACGCCGTCGTCGGCCACCTCGATGCGCACCAGCTTGAGGATCGGGTCATGGGAGACCGCGATGCTGATGGTGCCGTGGCGGCGGATGGCCGACAGGGCGTTGTCCACCAGGTTGATCATCGACTGCTTGATCTGCTGGCGGTCCAGGTTCATGGGCGGCAACGCGTCCTGCATCCGCACCTGGAACTGGACATTGGGATGGCCCTCTTTGTAGAGCGCCACGGTCTCCTCGATGATCGGCGCCAGGAGGCACGGCTTGGGATCGGCCGTGGGGAAACGCGCGAAGGTGGAGAATTCGTTGACCAGGTTGCGAATCAGTTCGCAATGGGTGATGATCGTCTGGGTGCATTCGTCGAAGACCGGCTCGTTGATCTCCTTGGCATACTTGCGTTTGAGCCGCTGGGCCGAGAGGCTGATGGGCGTGAGCGGGTTTTTGACTTCATGGGCGATGCGTCGGGCCACTTCGCGCCAGGCGGCCATGCGCTGGGCTTTTTCCAGCTCGGTGAGATCGTCCATGAGCGCCACCAGGCCCATGTGCTGGCCGGATTCATCCTTGAGCACGTTGATGTAGATCAGAAAACTGCGCGGACGGCCGTCGATGGAAGTCCGCAACGGGATCTCCATGGTGGATTGCTTGGTGCCGCTCAAGGAGGTCATGATCTCTTCGGCCAGATTGAGGCGCGGACCGGAGAGCAATACCTTGTAGCTCTTCTGGAGAATATCGGCGGCCTTCAGGTTGAGCATCTTTTCGGCCGAGGTGTTGAAGGTGGTGACGATGCCCTTGGCGTCCAGGGTGATGACGCCGGCCGACACGTTTTGCAGCACGATCTCCATGTAGCGCCGCCGGGCTTCGATCTCGATATTCTGGCCGCGCAACATCTGGGCCGAGAGCTCCAACTGTTCGCGGCCGATGCGCAGGTCGCGGGTCATTTTGTTGAAAGCATCCACCAGGCTGCCGATCTCGTCGTCGGCTTGCACATCCAGGGCAAAGCTCAAATCGCCTTCGGCCACGCGGCGCGTGCCATCGGCCAGGCGCATGATGGGAATGGTGATGGTGCGCGCCAGGTAAAAGCCCAGCCACACCGCGCAGAACACCACCAGCAGGGCCACCACCGACAAGGTGATGTAGTAAAAAGTTTGAATGGGCCGCTTGAGCAGGCTGATCTGCTGGTATTCCTCGAAACCGCGTACGATGGAGCTCATGCTTTCGGAAAGCTCGGCCGGAATATAGGTGGCGATGACAATGAAGCCTTTGGCCTCGCGGGCTGCGGCGCCGAACGGCACCGCCCCGATCGTGCGGAACAGTTCGCCGTCGTTGACCGTCGTGGAGACGGTGTGCACCCCGGTGTCGTTGGGCGGCTTGAGCAGATCGCCGGCCGTGATGCGCTCGAAGGGCTTGTCTTCCAGTTGGGGCCTCAGGGCGTAAGTTTTGCGATCGCCGCCGGGGTCGTAGAACTCGATGGCGTCGATGTTGAACTCCCGCTGGACCACCTGGATGTAGTTGGCCAGGGAATTTGTCTTGCCCCCATCGATCATGGCCCGTTTTTCCACCTGGTAGGCGATGCGCTCCAAAAGATAGCGGCTCTCGTTTTCGGCGCGCTGGTACATGGAGTGCCCGACCCGCAGGGAGTTTTCCAGGGCCTGTTCCACCGGCACGTTGAACCAGAACTCGATGCTGCTGGTGATGAAGCTGATGGAGAACAGAAAAAGCACCGTGGTGGGCAGCAGTGTCAACAGCACGAAGGCCATGACCAGGCGTGTGC
>JAKAFO010000057.1 GCA_021819735.1 Deltaproteobacteria bacterium | reverse complement strand
AAAGAGATTTTCGGGCAGGTGGAACGGGCCGCCGCCACGGTGGCCAATCTGCTGGACTTCACCCAGCGCGATCGCAGCGCCTTCAGACCATTGGCCATCCACGACGTGATCGCCGCCACCACATCCCTTTTGAACAGCGAATTGCTGCTCAATCGCATCGCCCTTAAGATCATCGAAGAAGATCATCTGCCGGCCGTCCTCGGGCATCATCAAAACCTGCTGCAAGTATTTCTCAATCTCTTCCTCAATGCCAAGGAGGCCATGCCCGACGGCGGCGAGCTCATCGTTCGAAGCTCTTTGCAAAGGGATTTTGTGCGCATCGATGTGAGCGACACGGGCGTCGGCATCGCAGAGCAGAACCTCAGCCGGATCTTCGACCCCTTTTTCACCACCAAAGAGGTGGGCAAGGGCACCGGATTGGGACTGTCGGTCAGCTTCGGCATCATCGAACGGCACCACGGCTCGATTCGCGTCAGAAGCGAACTCGGCCGTGGATCGACCTTCACGATTCTACTGCCCGCCGTCAAGACTTGAGAGCGATCCTTAGAAAAGCAGATGGTCCGGGGAAGGCTATTGTGGTCCGCCGTACAGTTGTTTCACCTTGAGACGATCCACCGCCCCTCCGGCGGTCATCGGCAATTCGGCCACGAAGGCCACGTACTGGGGCTTTTTGTAGCGGGCGATGCGCCCGCCCACGTAGTCGATGAGCTCCTTGGCCGTCAAGGCGTGGCCCGGCTTGAGGCGGCAGACGGCCTTGATGCCCTCGGTCCACTTGGGATCGGGCACGCCGAAGACCACCACGGCGGCCACGGCCGGATGCTCCATGATCACGGTCTCCACTTCGGCCGGGTAGACATTCTCGCCGCCCGGCTTGATCAGCTCCTTTTCGGCCTTGCGCGCCACGTACCAGAGGTAGCCGTCGGCATCGAAGCGCCCCATATCGCCGGTGTGGTGCCAGCCGTTGCGGAAGGTGTGGGCGTTTTCGGCATCCAGGCGCCAGTAGCCTTTGAAGACCATGGGGCCGCGGATGGCGATTTCGCCGGCCTGGCCCTGGGGCACGGGACGGTCGTCGTCATCCATCAATTGGATGTCCACCAGGGGGATGGGCCGGCCGGCCGAACCGGGCCGCTCGCTGTAACGGCTCATGGTGGCCACCAGCGAAGTTTCGGTCTGGCCGAAGAGGCTGTAAAAGGCACCGCCGGTCAGCTTCTGGTAGCGCTCGATCACCTGGGGGGTATCGATGCCCAGCACGGCGCGCAGAGACTTGATATCGTCGCCGCTCTTTTCCACATGGGCCAGCAGGGTCTGCATCATGGGCGCGAAGGCGAACATCAGGCTCACCCGGTGGGCGGCGATCAGTTGGGCTGCCTGGGGTGCGTCGAACTTGCGCATGGTGATGTTCAGGGCGCCGGCGTGAAAACAGCACAAGGCGATGCCCAAACCGGCGATGTGAAACAGCGGCAGGGGATCGAGATGCACGTCGTCCATGGTCAGACCCACCTGCTGCATCAACTGGACATTGGCGCACAGCAGATTGCGGTGGCTGAGCAGGGCGCCGCGCGGCCGGCCAGAGACGGCCGCCGTATGGATGATCACAAAGCCGTCATCGGCCGAAGCGGCCTGCTGGGGCAAGCCCTGGGCCGGCACGGGCGCCGGGGGCAGATCGGCGAATACGCCCCTGCCCGGCTGCAGGTTGAAGAAAGAAACCTTGGTGCCCAGCTTGGCCTGCACGGCCCGCATCAGCTCGGCGTCGTCATCGTCGGCGAAGACAAAGCGCGCCTGGGTGTCGTTGAGGTTGTAGGCCATCTCGTCGGCCGAGAGCCGCCAGTTCACCGGGACCATGATGGCGCCCAGGGCCGCGGCTGCGCCGTAGAGCACCACGAACTCCAGGCTGTTCTTGGCGATGACGCCGATCCGCTCGCCCTGGTGCAGGCCCTCGGCCAGCAGGCCGGCGGCCATGCGATCCACCGCCTCTTTATAGGCCGCGAAAGTCAAAGATCGGTTTTCTTCGGCCTGCAGCCAGGCCGGACGCTGGGGATAGAGCCGGCTGTTGCGGGCGATGATGTCATAGACGGTCAGGTTGTAGATTCCCATGGAAGGCTCCTGAGCCGGCAAAGCCGGATGTGAAGTATAAAATGCAAGATAGGTCGGCTGCTGATCTGTGCGCGCAGAGCCTTTATTTAGTCGTGGTCACGGGGCATGGTCCGCGCAGGATCACGAATTGGGCCGTGGAGCCGAGCAGTATTTTGCGGGTGCGCGACTTTTTCTCCACACCGAGGAAGATGTGATCCACCCCATTTTCTTCGGCGAATTTCACTATGTCTTCGCCCGGCGCCAGACCCCGGACCAGTTGCACGGTTTCGCAGGCCACCCGTTCCTTAGCCAAAAACTCCTTGGCCCATTTCAGCTTCTCTTCCGCGAATTGGATGTCCTGCAAGGTCTCGGTGGTTCCGCCTTCCATGGAAGCCACCACATAAATCAGGGCGTTCGGATCGGTCTTGGCCTGATTGCAGGCCAGCGACAAAGCGCGCTGGGCCGCGGGCGAACCGTTGTAACCCACCATCAATTTCATTGAACCACTCCTCCGATGTTCCCACCGTTCTTCAACTTCAACCTTTTTACTTCGTTGTTACATCCAGCGCTTGCGGCGCTTGTACGACTTGACTTCTTTGAACGACTTGCGGCCGCCGCCCTGGGTGACCCCCATGTAGAACTCTTTGACATCGGGATTGTCTTTCAATTTCTCGGCCGGACCTTCCAGCACGATCTTGCCCGACTCCATGATGTAGGCGTAGTTGGCGATACTCAAGGCCGTTTTGGCGTTTTGCTCGACCACCAGGATGGTGGTGCCGGTTTCCTTGTTGATGCGCGACACGTTGTCGAAGATCTCCTTGACCAACAACGGTGCCAGGCCCAGCGAAGGCTCGTCGAGCATGAGCATCTTGGGCGCCGCCATGAGCGCCCGGGCAATGGCGATCATCTGCTGCTCGCCGCCCGAGCAGTATCCGGCCATGCGGTTGGTGATTTTGGACAGGCGCGGGAAGTGCGCGTACATGCGCTCCTGATCCTTACGGATCTCGGCGCTCCCGTCCTTGCGAGTCACCGAGCCCACCCGGATGTTCTCGTCCACGGTCAGATGCTTGAAGATGCGCCGGCCTTCGGGCACCATCACCGCGCCGAAGTGGACCACCTGGGTGCCCAGCATGTTGGTGATGTCGTGGCCGTCGAAACGGATATAGCCGTCGCGGATAAAACCGTTTTCCGGCTTGAGCAGGCCGCTGATGGCCCGCAGCGTGGTGGTCTTGCCCGCCCCGTTGGTGCCCAGCAGGGCCACGACATCGCCCTGGGTCACGCTAAGGCTCACCCCGCGCAGCACCTGGATGATGTCGTTGTAGACCACCTCGATGTTGTTGACTTCCAATAGTTGCGCGTTGCGCGGGTCGCTTGTCATGGCATCCGGTGAAGTTAGAGGTCTCTCGGTCCAAGGGCCGCGTCCGGAGGCGGAAGTAAAACCGCCTCCGGCGTCGCCGCGGCAACAATTTCTGCTTCCAATCCTATTTCTTGATCTTGGCCACGAAGGCCGGCATGAACGGCTTGCCCACGCTGCGGAAGACACCCGACTTGACCGCGTAGATCTGCAAGGTATCGACGCCGGCATGGTCGGTGGGCGAATAGGTCACCGGCCCCACCGTGTTGCCCGGCGAATAGGCTTTGTCGCCGTTCATGGCATTGAGTTCGGCATATAGGCTTGCACGGGTCACCTTCTCGCCCTTGGCTACGACCCGGCGGATGGTTTCCACGGCCGTTTGGGCCACCATCATGCCGTTGGTGTAGTTGTGGGAGTTGGCGGTCTTGTCATCCCGGCCGTACTTCTTGGCCAGCATCAACTGGAAGGTGGTGCCGTCGCCCGGTTCGGAGGTCAAGGTATAGGAGGTGGTCCACAGGTAGCCTTCGGCGGCCGAGCCAGCCAGTTCGATCAGATCGTTGCCGCCGGTGTAATGGGCGCCCAGGAAGGTCAGCTTGCCCTCTTGCCCAAAGGTGGTGGCAATCAGGCCCAGGCGCTGGGCATCCTTGAGCAGGGTGGCCACCGGCGATTGCACCGTCTGGCTGAGCACATAGCGCACCTTCTTGCTCACCAGGCGTTGGAGCAGGGCGGTGTTGTCCAGGTCCTTGCCGTGTTCGACTACTTCCACGATCTCCATCTTCAAGCCGGCGGCCACGGCCTTTTGCACATCTTCCACCGGTCCGCGCCCGAAGGCCGAGGGGTGGATGAACATGGCCACCTTGGGCGTATCGCCCTTGTGGTTGTTGACGATGTACTCGGCCAGACCGATGCACTGATCCGAATAGGTGGAAATCGGCAGGAAGATATAGGTCGAATCTACCAGGTTGCCGGCATGGAAGGAGGCCGGGATCGTCGGGATCTTCTCTTCTTCGAAGTCGCGCTTGAGGGCCAGGGTGCTGCCGGTGGAGTAGTTCAGGTAGAGCACGATGCCTTCGGCCAGAAAGTCTTCGAAATTGCGTTTGGTGATATCGGTCTGATATTGATCGTCGCGGATGGGGCACTCCACCTTGGCGTCTTTGAGCATCTTGGTGTCGTTGACGTAGCGGATGTAATCTTCCACGCCTTTGGAATAAGGATTGCCCGCGTCCGAGGTGGGGCCGGTAATGGCCAGCGATAGCGCCAGTTTGTAGACTTCGGCGGCGTGAGCCGCGGGCGCCAATGCCATCACCATTCCCAGAACGATCATGATTGGAACCATCCACATACGCTGGTTTTTCATTTTACTCCTCCCTTCTCGCGGGCCTTTCGAAGCTGCCCACCCATGACATTCTCGGCCCGGCCCGGCCGGCTTAGTACCGGAAAGGCCAAAGCTTAACGTAGGAGCGGCAGATGCGCCACCAATTGGCGATGCCGCGCGGTTCAAACATGAGAAACAGAACGATCACCAGACCGAAGGTCAACGGCTTGAGAGCCGTGGCCAGGTTCATGTTGGCGGGCATGATGGCCGTCAACCACTCCACCAGGTTCTCCACCTGCAGGTCCAGCAACCGGATGGCCGCCGGTCCCCAGAAGGCGCCGGTGAGGGTTCCCAGGCCGCCCACGATGGCCATGGCCAGGTAGGTGATCGACTGCTGCAACGTGAACGATTCGATGCCGGCGCCGCGGTACAGGTAGGCGTGCATACCGCCGGCCACCCCGGCGAAAAAGCCGGCCAGGGCAAAGGCGTACACCTTGGTCAAGCCCGGATGCATGCCCATGGCGTCAGCGGCGCGGTCGTTGTCGCGCACCGCCACCAGGCTGCGGCCGTACCGCGAGCGCAGCAGATTGCGCACCGCCAGGCCGAACACCACCACGATCGTCAGGGCCACATAGTACCAGAAGAAGTAATGATCCTTGCGCGAAACCTCGCCGCCGAACCAGAAGACCCGGCCGATGGGGATGGTCTGACCCTGGTTGAACATGGGCAGAAAATTGATGGTCCACTGGAAGATCATCTGGAACGACAGGGTGGCGATGGCCAGGTAAAGATGCTTGAGACGCAGGGCCGGCAGCCCCACGAAGGCCCCGAAGAGCGCGCCCATGCCGCCGCAGCCCAGCAGCATCAGTGGCCAGGCATGGGTGATCAGCACGTGGGAGTCGCCGATGGTGCGGGCCAGCAGGGCCAGGGTGTAAGCCCCCACGCCCACGAAAGCGGCATGGCCGATTGAGATCAGGCCGGCGAAGCCGGTCACCAGATTCAAGCCGATGATGGCCACTATGGCGATGAGGATGTTGTCGAGCACCAGCATGTTTTTGCTGCTGACCTCGAAAAGCAGGGGCCAGACGAACAGGGCCGTCAGGAAGGTCGCAAAGATGGCGCGATCCAGGTGCGTGGCGAAGATGCGCTGCTCATCCCGATAGGCGCTGAAGAAATTTCCCGTGGCGAACCAGCGATTGGCGGACATGCATCACACCCTTTCAATCTCATGCGTCCCGAACAATCCATGCGGCTTGAAAAGCAAAATTACAAGCAAAATAACATACGGCAGCACATCCGCCGTGCCATTGAGGCCCCACTTGCCGTCCAGGTAGCCCGAGGCGAACTGCTGGATCAGGCCCATGATGATGCCGGCCACCACCGCGCCGATGATCGAGTCCAGCCCCCCCAGGATCACCACCGGAAAGACGATGATGCCGAAGGCGTGCAAGGTTTCGAAGTTCAGGCCGGTGATGTTGCCGATGATGCCGCCGGCGGCCGCCGCGCTCATGCCGGCCATGGCCCAGGCTAGACCGAAGACCTTGGGCACCGAGATCCCCACCGACATGGAGGCGAGCTGATCGTCGGACACGGCCCGCATGGAGATGCCCACGGTGGAGCGCTTGAAGAACCAGGAGAAGAGCCCAATCAGCACGAAGGTGATGATCACGCCCACCAACTGGGTCCAGGAGATGGTGCCCGGCCCGATGTTGACCGGTGTCTTGGGGAAGAACTCGGGAAACGAGTAGTTAAAGCTGCCGAAGGGGGTCAGGTAGATGATGCCGTCCAGAATCGACATCAGGCCGATGGTGACCATGATCACCGAAATGATCGGTTCGCCGATCAGACGGCGCAAAAAGATGCGCTCCACGCTCATGGCCAGGAAGAAGGTCACCCCCATGCTGATGAAAAAGGAGATGTACAGGGGGATCTTCAGCCAGACCGTCAGGGCATAGGTGATGAAGGCACCCGCGGCGATGATCTGGCCGTGGGCGATATTGAGCACCCGGGAGGATTTATAGATCAGCACGAACCCCAGGCCGGACAGGGCGTAGATCGAGCCCACCACGATGCCGCTGATGACGAGTTGGAGAAAATAGCTCATCGACTTCCCTTCTTGCGCGCGATCTTTACTTTTCGGCGACCGTGTAAAACTGCATCTCGGTCTCCACCGTGGTGGTCTGCCCGTCCTGATATTGATAGGTGGCCGAGACCTTCTTGTGCGCGACCGCCGGATCGTAGAGCGCATCGTAGAGCGATCGATAGCGGTTTTGCACGAACTCCCGGCGGATCTTGCCGGTCTTGGTCAGTTCGCCATCGTCCACGTCGAGCAGCTTGTACAAGATGGCGTAGCGCCGGATCTTGAAATGGTCCTTTTCCACCCGGGCATTGATGGACAGGATCTCCTGGCGGACCAGATCGGCCACCTCCGGCTTCTGGGACAGATCCATGAAGGTGGTGAACGAGATGCGCCGGTCCTCGGCCCACTTGCCCACGATGACCGGGTCGATGTTGACCAGGGCCGCCACGTAATCCTGCTGGTTGCCGAAGATCACGGCCTCTTTGATATAGGGGCTGAACTTGAGCTTGTTCTCCAGGAACATGGGGCTGAACATGAGCCCCTGGCGCGTGTGCATCACGTCCGACACCCGGTCGATGACCACCAGGTGGCCATTCTCGTCGATGTAGCCGGCGTCGCCCGAGTGCAGCCAGCCATCTTCCAGCAGTTCCTTGGTCTTTTCCGGCAGCTTGAAATAACCGGCGCACACCGAGGCCGAACGCGAGAGGATCTCGCCTTTTTCCGAAATGCGGCACTCGGTGCCGGGCAACGGCTTGCCCACCGTGTCGGGACGCACGTCGCCATCGCGGTGCATGTAGGCGATGCCGGTGATTTCGGTCTGGCCGTAGATCTGTTTGAGGTTCACGCCGATGGCCTGGTAGAAGGTGAACAGCTCGGGTCCCAGGGCCGCGCCGCCGGTGTAGGCCCGCCGCAACCGCAGCAGGCCCAGTTGATTGATCAGGGGCATGAACACCAGGGTCGTGCCCAGCCAGGAGAGCAGCTTCAAGCCCAGGGGCATCTTGCGGCCGGTCATGCGGTAGGCCGCCGCCCGTTCGCCGATGCCCATGAAATACTGGTAGCATTTGCGGTTGAGCCAATAGGTCTCGTCGATGCGCAGCCAGATCTGGGAGCGGATCGTCTCGTAGATGCGCGGCGCGCCGAACATGAAGTGCGGCCCGATCTCCTTGAGATCGGACATGATGGTCTCGACCGACTCGGGGAAATTGATGGTGATGCCGGTGGCCAGGGCCACGCCGAAGGAGTTCATCTGCTCGCCGATCCAGGCAAACGGCAGAAATGACATATATTCGTCGGTGGGCGCCAGGTAGTCCGCCTCGGTGATGCGCAGGCCCATGTTGATGTAGTTGCGATGGGTCATCATGGCCCCTTTGGGCAGGCCGGTGGTGCCCGAGGTCAGGCACAAATGGCACACGTCGTCGGGCCGGCCCTGGGAGATCAGATGGTCGAAAAGGGCCGCATCGTTGCCCTCGGCCGCCTGGCCCAACCGGTAGAGGTCATCGATGAAGACGAACCATTCATCGTCGCGATACCCGCGCATGCCGCGCGGGTCTTCGTACACCACCCGCCGCACCCTGGGTATTTTGGCGCGCACCTCCACCAGTTTGTCCACCTGCTCCTGGTCGTCGCAAAAGACCAGGCTGGCTTCGATGTAGTTGAGGATGTCGGCGATCTCGTGGGGCAGGCTGCTCTGGTAGATGCCGGCCGAGATGGCGCCGATGGACTGGGCACCGATGGCCACGATGAGCATTTCCGGAATGTTGTCGGTGATCAGGGCGATGGTCTGGCCGCGTTCCAGGCCGATGGCCGCCAGCCCCAGGGCGGCCTGGCGCACTTTTTCATAGTACTGGTTCCAGGTGAGGCTGCGCCAGATGCCGAACTCCTTTTCGCGCAGCGCCACCCGCTCGCCGGTTTCATCGACCCGCCAGCGCAGCAGTTGAGGGATGGTGTATTCCAGCAGCGATTCCCGGTTTGCCATGGGTCCTTTCTACCAACGCCAGCGGAGAGACGATGGCGCCGGATATACCGGCTCAATTCTCTCCGATATAGGCTTCGATGACTTTCGGGTCCCGGGCCACCTCTTCCGGCCGGCCCGATCCGATCAACTGGCCGAAATCGAGCACATAGATCTGGTCGGAGATGTCCATGACCACGCCCAGGTCGTGTTCCACCAGCACCACCGTGGTGTGCCGTTCCTTTTGAATATCGAGGACAAAGCGCACCATGTCTTCCTTTTCCTCGATGTTCATGCCGGCCATGGGTTCGTCCAGGAGCAGCAACTGGGGGTCAAGGGTCAGGGCCCGGGCCACCTCCACGCGCTTTTGCACGCCATAGCTCAAACTGCCCACGATGTGCTTGCGGTAGGGCTCCAGTTCCATGAAATCGATGATCTCTTCCACAAACGCCCGGTTGATGGCCTCTTGGCGGGATGCCCGGCCCATATAAATGAAGGCGTGCCAGAAACGGTAGTCCAGTTTGCGGTGGCGGGCCAGCATCAGGTTGTCGAGCACGGTCATGCCGCGAAACAGCTCGATGTTCTGAAAGGCCCGGGCGATGCCCCAACTGGAAACTTGGTGGGGCGAGGCGCGGGTCAGGACCCGGTCGCCGAAACGAATGGCACCGCGGGTAGGATGGTAAAAGCCGGAGATGCAGTTGAGCATGCTGGTTTTGCCGGCGCCGTTGGGTCCGATGATGGAGGTGATCAGGCCTGACTGGATCGTCAAATTGACATCCGATAAGGCGTAGAGACCTCCAAAGGCGAGGGTGACATCGGAAACGACTAGCGAATTCATCTCAACACTCATAGCTTTTCTTATTTTATTGTGTGGGCCCGCGCTGGAACGTTTACAAACAGGCGATTTACAACCTGGCCCCATTAAAAGGCACCCGCACGCCGCTTGTCAAGTTTAGAAAACAGCGGCGCAATAGTGGCAAATGCCCGCTACTCTTCCAGGGTCAACAAGTGAGAGCGCAGATTGCCGGCCGTGCCGGTCAACTGCAATTTCTTGCGGATATTGTGGCGGTGGAAAAGCACCGTGTTCCGGGAAATGGTCATCAAATCGGCTATTTCCTTGTTGGTTTTGCCATCCTTGACCAAGGTGGCGATGCGGATCTCGGTGGGGGTCAGGCTCGCAAAGCGGCTCGACAGGCGGTTGATGAACGGCGACACGATGTTGTCCAGGTTGGATGCCAGAATGCGCAGAAGCGTCTGCTGGCGCGTGTTCAGATTCATCTTCTGCATTTGATCGAGATAGGGCAGGACCAGCTCCTTCACATTTTTGAGCACATTCTTCTGCAGCTCGTTCTTGTCGGCGACCCGCTGCTGCAGCAGCACCCGCAGCGCCGTGTTGACCTCTTCGAGATGCTGGGATTGGGCCTGCAGATCGGACTCCCGGCGCAGCAACGCTTGTTCGGCGCGCTTGCGATCATCGACCTCGCGCCCCAACTGCCGGTTGGCTTCGTTCAATTCGGTCGTACGCGCTTGCACCAGCCCTTCGAGCTGGTCCTGGTAGTTGTGCAAGGCCCGCTCGGCGCGCTTGCGATCGGAGATGTCGCGCAAGGTGACGATATTGCCGATGTGCCGCCCCGCTTCATCCGTATAGAGGCACGAACTCAGTTGCACGTCCAGCGTGCGGCCGTCGCGTGTCCGGCGCCGGGTTTCGAACAGGTTGATTTTCTGACCTTCCAGCATGGCCCCGATGGCGGCCTGGGTTTCGGGCCAGGCGTCGGGGGGTACGAAATCGATCTTTTGCCCCAGAATATCCTGGCGCGGCATGCCGAAGGTCTGCTCGAAGGCCGGATTGACGTAGGTTGTCAATCCGTCCATATCGTACACCACGATGGGGTCGGGCGACGATTCGAGAAAGTTGCGGTAGCGCTGCTCGCTGGCGCGGATGGCGGCCTCGGCCTTGCGGCGCTCGCTCAATTCGTGCCGCACCTCTTTGTACAAAGCCCCTTTTTCCAGGGCCAGCATGGCCAGGGCCGCGAAGCGCTCGAGCAGCCGCACATCCTCCTCGTCGAAGCGGCGTTCCGGCGCCAGGTGCGCCAGGCCGATCACCCCGCGCACGCGCTGATCCGCCATCAACGGGATGCCCACCGCGCAGTGCAGCGGGTCGAGGTCGGCCCCCGGCAGGCGTCCGGGCCAGTTCTGGTAGTCATCGATCACGATGGGCCGCGCCCGCTGCCGGACCTGGCCGCCCAAACCTTCGCCCCAGGCGACCCGCCGCCCCACCTGGCCCTCGAAAATGCCCATGCCGACCTGCATCTCCATGTATCGCTCGTCGTCGATACACAGGTAGATATAGCCGTGGGCCGTGCCGGTCAACGCCATGGCCCGCACCAGGATGGTTTGCAGCAGCTCCTGGGCGTCCAACTTTTCGATCAGGTCCAGGGCGGTCTCGTGCAGCGCGGTCAGATAGGCGTTATGCCGCTGCACGGCCCCTTCCGCCGCCAGCAACCGCTCGGATTGACGCCTGAGCGCCTCGACCTCGTGCGCCAGCGCCTCATATGTGGGCTTATCCGTCAAACGAGACCTTCTCCAGATGGTATCGGCGAAATCAAACGATCACGAAACGCTTGACCATCGCCACGACCTCCTCGGGTTCGTCCAGGAGCTGCACGATATCCATATCGGCCGGTGAAATCAAACCGGTATCCTTCAATCGGGCCTGAATCCAGGCGAGCAATCCGGACCAGTAGTCGCTGCCCACCAGAATAATGGGAAAGGGCTTGACGCGCTTGGTCTGAATAAGGGTCATGGTCTCGAACACCTCGTCCAGGGTGCCGAAACCGCCGGGCAGGGCGATATAGGCAGCGGCGTACTTGATGAACATCACCTTGCGCACGAAGAAATATTTGAACTCCAGCTTCAGGTTGGCATAGGGGTTGGGCGCCTGCTCGAAAGGCAGCTTGATGTTCAACCCCACTGACGGTCCGCCGGCCTTGGCCGCGCCCTTGTTGGCCGCCTCCATGACGCCGCCCCCGCCACCGGTGATCACGGCAAAACCGGCTTTGACGAACAGCTCGGCCAGGCGCTCGGCCTTGTGGTACACCGGATCGTCCGACCGGGTGCGCGCCGATCCGAAGATGGTCACCGCCGGCCCCAAGTCGTGCAGGGTTTCGACCCCTTCCACGAACTCACCCAGAATCCGGAACAGGCGCCAGGATTCGCCCAACTTCAAATCGTCGATGATAAATTGCTTTTCCATAAAGCTCCTTTGGACCAGGGATGAAGCGCGGCCCGTATCGGCGCGGCAGGTTTCAGGCCGATTTGTAACGGCCCAGGGCCCACTTGTCAATCGAGGCCGTTGACATGGCGCGGACGATAATGGTACTAAACGCCGCTTTATGCTCAATCGATAGCCGCAGTTCATCATTCCAGGCACGACGCTTGATGGCATCCAAATGGTATCCAAAAGGCTTCCAAACGATCATTCGCTTCATCGGGATCTGGTAATCGTCAACGAATTGGGACTGCATGCCAGATCGGCCGCGCAACTTGCCAAAACCGCCCGATCGGCCGATAAAGAGGTTTGGGTTCAGTTAGGGGATCAACGCGTCGATGCCAAACAGATCATCGACCTGCTGACCCTGGCGGCGGCCAAGGGTGACACCATCCGGGTCTCCATCACCTCGCCCAAGGATATGGAAACGCTGGATCGCATCGCCGCCCTGGTCGCCGACGGCTTTGGAGAGTAAACGGCCCATGCCGGATAAAAAGATCAACGAAATCGTACTGCGCGGGATCGGCGGATCTCCGGGCATCTGCATCGGCAAAGCCTACCTGATGGACAAGGACGGCGTGGATGTGGTGCCCAAGTACACCCTGGGCAAGGGGCAACTGGAAGCGGAAAAAAAACGCTTTAAAACCGCCGTCAAAAAAGCCGTCGACGAGCTGAACCAAATCATCGACGACACGCCCGAAGAGTTGCGCGAAAACGCCAAGATCCTGGAAACCCACGTGGTCCTGCTCAAGGACAAGATGCTCTACGGCCGCGCCATCGAAACCATCGAGAACGAATACATCAATGCCGAGTGGGCCCTGCGCAAGGTGGTGCTCTCCATCCAGCCGCTCTTCGAGGGCATGGGCGACGGCTACCTGCGCGACCGGGCCGAGGATGTGGTCAGCGTCGCCGATCGTGTCATGAAGCACTTGACCGGCGCCCAGGGCGTGAGCATCGAAGCCATCGACAAGCGCGTGATCCTGGTGGCCCAGGATCTGTCGCCGGCCGAAACCAGCCAGATCCAACTGGAACGCATCATGGGCTTCGTCACCGACCGCGGCGGCAAGGCCTCCCACACCAGCATCATCGCCCGCAGCCTGGAAATCCCGGCCGTGCTGGGCCTGGAACAGGCCACGCGCATCATCCGCAACGACGATATCATCATCCTCGACGGCAATGCCGGCGTGGTGGTCATCAACCCAAGGGAAGAGACGCTGGCCGAAGCCGAAGAGCGCAAGAGCCAATATGAAGCGCGCCGGGCCCAGTATGCCCGCAGCGGCCACCTGCCGGCCAAGACCCGGGACGGCATAGATCTGGCCGTCATGGGCAACATCGAACTGCCCGAAGAAGTCGTGGCGGTCCGCGACCGCGGCGGCGACGGCATCGGCCTGTACCGCACCGAGTTCCAATACCTGGCGCGCAGGGATTTTCCCAGCGAAGAGGAGCTGTTCGAAAGCTATAAGGATGTGGTGGATCTGATGCCGGACAAGCCGGTGACCATCCGCACCCTGGACATCAACGGCGACAAGGCCGTGGCCTACATCTCCGAACCCGAGGAGAATCCGGTGCTGGGGCTGCGGGCCATCCGCTACTGCCTGCACAAACCCGAGGTGTTCCTGACGCAGTTGCGGGCCATCCTGCGGGCGGCCCACTTCGGCCGGGTGCGCTTGCTGGTGCCCATGATCTCCAGAATCGAAGAGGTCATGGAAACCAAACGCCTCATGGCCAAGGCCGCCGAATCCTTAAAAAGAGACGGTCTGCCCCACGAGAAAAAAATCCCCCTGGGCATCATGATCGAAGTACCGTCGGCGGCCATCATGGCCGACACCCTGGCGCCCGAGGTCGATTTTTTCAGCATCGGCACCAACGACCTGATCCAGTACACCATGGCCATCGACCGCGGCAACCGCGATGTGGCCTACTTGTACAACCCGCTCAACCCGGCGGTGCTGCGCCTGCTCAAAATCGTCACCGATGCGGGCAAGGCCCACCACAAGCCGGTCTTCATGTGCGGCGAGATGGCCGGCGAAGCCATCTACGTGCCGATTCTGCTGGGCTTGGGCTTGCAGGAGCTGAGCGCCAACCCCCAGGCGATCCCCATGGTCAAGAATGCCATCCGCCTGCTCAACGTGGACCAGACCAAGACTTTCGTGGAGCGCCTGCTCCAGCAAACCAGCACCGAGCAGGTCGAACGCCTGGTGCAAAAAATTTACGGTGACCTGTTGAACAACGGAAACCATAACGGTTGGGGGCATTAAGCGGTGGCCAAAGAACACATCAAACTGATTGCCGACAACCGCAAGGCGCTCTACGAGTATTTCGTCGAAGAGCGCTTCGAGGCCGGCATGGTGCTCACCGGCACCGAGGTCAAGTCACTGCGCCAGGGCCGCGCCAACCTCAAGGACTCCTACGGCCGCTTCAAAAAAGATGGGCTCTATATCCTGCAAATGCATATCAGCCCCTACCCGTTTGCCTATTACGACAACCACGACCCACTGCGACCGCGCAAGCTGCTGCTGCACAAACACGAGCTGCACAAACTGTACGGCAAGATCAACGAGCGCGGCTACTCACTGATCCCCCTGCGCCTCTATTTCCGCGACAGCAAGGTCAAGCTGGAGATCGCCCTGGCCAAGGGCAAACACCAATACGACAAACGCGAGAGCATCAAGAAGCGCGAAAACAAACGCGAGATGGACAGGGTACGCAAAGAGTACAAATAGGCGTTTGACAAGCGCTGCCGGCTCAACTATCTTATGGGCGTTCATCCGCTCTTTCAAATCATACAAGCACCACCCTGCACAAGCAGCCTAAATGGGGGCGAAACGGCTTCGACGGGGACAAAGAAGTGCTGGTTGCATACCGAGTTCTCATCGGCTCGTAAACTCGGTGGGAAACTAAATATAATCGCAGACGATTATAACTACGCCGTAGCCGCCTAGGCGGCTTCCGTCCTGCCCTTTCTCTCCTGCGGATCGGGGCCAGGGCGTCGACTAGCGGGATAGTTCATGCCGAATGCCTGTTACGGCACGAATGAAATCATAGCAGACTAGCGGACCCAGCCTTTTGCCTGATGGAGCCTCGGTTCGCGAAACTAATCATCGGGACATGTATGTAGACGCCAGTGCGGAATGTTTTCGGACGCGGGTTCAACTCCCGCCGCCTCCACCAGCCTTCGCTTTTCGCTACGCTCAAAGCTTCGGCTCGGCACGCCAACCCATCAAGGCACAAACTGTGAGCAGTACCCATTTCCTTTAGCGAAAAACAAGAAGGCTGCCGCGCTGTAGCCGTAGGCGTAAGCGGGCGCTCTCGGCTCGGCACGCCAACCCATCAAGGCACAGACTTTGAAGATCACCCATTGCCTTTAGCGAAAACAAGAAGGCTGCCGCTCTATAGGACGTGTCGCGCTGTAGCCGTAGGCGAAAGCGGAAGGCGAAAACGCGACTAAAATTGATAAACTTCAACAAGTGGCTCATTGCCAGTTAACGTCATTCCCGCACAGGCGGGAATCCAGTATCTTCAAATGGTTCTGGCCCCCGCTTTCTCCGAGTGACGCCTCGGGTATTTTTAGAGGCCAGTGAGGGATCGCTTGGCTTTTTACTACGTCTACATCCTCCAAACGATAAACGAACCATTCCATTACTACACCGGTTTCACCGAAGATCTCTCCGCAAGACTGCAATCCCACAACAGCGGAAACTGTCCGCATACATCAAAATTCAAACCCTGGCGCATCAAAACCGCTATCGCCTTTTCGGATCGGGGCAAGGCCCTGGAATTCGAAACTTACCTGAAGAGTGGGTCGGGAAGGGCTTTTGCCGAAAAGCGACTTTGACTTTCAAACCCTGGGAACTTTCCACATACATCGCCTTTAAAGATCGCAGCAAAGCCCTTGCCTTTGAAAAATATCTCAAGACCCATTCGGGGAGAGCTTTTGCCACGAAACGGTTCTGGTGAAATCCGCTTGATTTTTCCTTCCCGACTCCTTATTTTAGAATAAGCAGTTAAGATAAAATAAAGACGAACCTTATTTTAGGATCGAGGCAGGCAGGATGAAGCGCGAACGCCAAGGCAGATACGTGACCATTTCGACGGTGGGTGAGAAGGTCCGTGCTTTCGTGCCCGCGCCGCTGCCACCGTATCCGCCCATCGACTGGACTCCGGAGTTGCGCAGCAAGTTCGACCAGGCGCTGCTGGCGCTTGGGCGGCTGGATAGCGTCTCGACGCTGCTGCCGGAAACCTCGCTGTTCCTCTACATGTACGTCCGCAAGGAAGCGGTACTCTCCTCCATGATCGAGGGGACCCAGTCATCGCTGTCGGACCTGCTGCTGTTTGAATTGGATCAGGAACCGGGCGTGCCGCTGGATGACGTGCGGGAGGTCAGCAACTATGTCGCGGCCCTCGACCATGGCCTGCGCCTGCTGGAGAAAGGGTTGCCGCTGTCGCTGCGGCTATTCCGGGAGATCCACGGCGTGCTGCTGGCCAAAGGCCGGGGCAGCAATCAGACGCCGGGGGAATTCCGGCGCAGCCAGAACTGGATCGGCGGTACCCGGCCGGGAAACGCAGCCTTCGTTCCGCCTCCGGCCCAAGAGGTGCTGGCGTGCATGAGCAAGCTCGAGCTTTTCCTCCACGACCAGCCGGAGCCCACCCCGGTGCTGCTCAAGGCGGCGTTGGCGCATGTGCAGTTCGAGACGATCCACCCGTTCCTCGACGGTAATGGTCGTCTGGGACGTCTGCTGATCACGCTGCTGTTGTGCGAGCAAAAGGTGCTGCGGGAGCCGATGCTCTACCTCAGCCTCTATTTCAAGACACATCGCCAGTATTACTACGAGCTGCTCAACAACGTGCGCCTGACCGGCGACTGGGAAGCCTGGCTCGACTTCTTCGCCGAGGCGGTGATCGTCACCGCCACCCAGGCGGTGGAAACCGCGCAGCAGCTCCTCGACCTGTCGAACCAGGACCGCGACAAGATCAGCGGCCTTGGTCGGGCGGCGGCATCCACCCTGCAGGTCCACCGGGCACTCATGGAACACCCCATCGCCACCTCGGGCTCACTGGTGGAGAAGACCGGTATCACCCCGGCGACCGTCAACAAGGCACTCGGCCACCTGGAACAGCTCGGCATCGTCAAGGAGCTGACCGCCCGGAAGCGCAACCGCCTGTTCAGCTACGCGGGCTATATCGAGATCATGAGTCGCGGCACCGAACTGCCGGGCAGGTGAGTCAACCCTTTCACACCCACAACACCCCAATGACAGCGCCGGTCATGCAGGTGGCCAACGTTCCGGAGATGATGGAACGCAATCCAAGCGAGACGATCTCGCTGCGCCGTTCGGGGGCCATCGTGCTCATACCGCCGATCATGATGCCCAACGAGCCCGGGTTGGCAAAGCCGCACAAGGCGTAGGTTACGATCAACGCCGTGCGCTCGCTCAAGGTCCCGGGCGGCAGCCAGCTCATATCCAGGTAGGCCACAAATTCGTTGAGAATGGTCTTGGTGGCCAACAGGCTGCCGGCGGCCGGCGCTTCGGACCAGGGCACGCCGATCAGCCAGGCCAGCGGCGCACTGACGTAACCGAAAAGGCGTTGCAGCGTGATGGGTTGGGCCTTCAGGTCGGGCAGCAGCCCCAGAACGATATTGATCAGATGGACCAGCGCCACCAGCACGACCAGCATGGCCATGATGTTGATCAGCAGTTGCACCCCCTGGAGGGTGCCGCGCGTGACGGCATCCATGCTGCTGTGGGTCTCTTCGAAAACGACCAGTTCGCCGCCGCTCACCGGCCCGGTCTCGGGGATCATGATTTTAGCGATGGTCACGGCGGCCGGCACGCTGATGATCGAGGCCACCAGGATATGTCCCATCACGCCGGGGATGGCGTTGCCCAGAATCGAGGCATACAGCACCATGACCGTACCGGCGATCGTGGCCATGCCGGCCGTCATCAAAGAAAAGAGTTCACTGCGGGTCATCTTGGCCAGGTACGGCCGGATGAACAAGGGGGCTTCCACCATGCCCACGAAGACATTGGCAGATACGCCCAATCCTTCGGCGCCGCCGATCCCCAGGGTCCGGGTCATGCACCAGGCAAACCCTTTGACGACCAGCGGCAGTACTTTCCAATAGAACAGCAGCGCCGAAAGCGCGCTGATCACGAGCACCAGGGGCAAGGCCCGAAACGCAAGGATGAAAAGATTGGCCGGCGCGGAGGCTTCGAAGGGCAAGGCGCCGCCGCCCAAATAGCCGAATACCATGCTGGTGCCGGCGGCCGTTGCGTTTTCCAGGGCCAGCACCAGGTGATTCAGCAGGATGAAAAAATTTTGGAAAATTGGAATCTTGAGCAGGATCAAGGCGATCACGATCTGGCTGGCGACGCCCGTGGCCGCCAGTTTGATCGGAAATTGACGGCGGTTTTCGCTCATGGCCCAGGCCAGGGCGATGAGGGATAGAAGCCCCAGGCAACTCTGCACTCTTTCCATCGACCATCCAATCTTTGTGCGCGCCGACCCTGAATAATGATGTTCGCAACTTCTCCTTGTCAGGTTTTCATTAGAGATGTCAACAACCTGAAGGGACCATTCCAAAAATGAGGCCTATCTTGATCCTTCCTGGTGGTGGCCGATGAAAATGATGCCCTCCGGGTGGTTGTGGGTCACTTCGGCCGAACGCCTGGCCTGCGCGAGCACCTCGTCGATGGAGTCAAAAGCAAATCCGACCGGAGACACGCGCATGGCCGCGCCATCGCCAAAGCTTTGGAAGGCTTGTTCTCCCGGGACCGCATCCACTTTCGGAAGCCGCCGCCATAACCGGCATGTGGGTAACGGCCGGCAAACGCCTTGATCTGGTCCCCAAAGTCGCGCCCGGTGAGAATGGCATCCGCAACCGCAAGGGTCAGAACCGTGTCGTCGGTGAAGCCGGACACGCGCATGGCGATGTCCATCGTTTTGATCGGGCGACATTCAAACGGAGACCCGATCATGTCCCCGGCAATGGCCCCTATCATTTTCATCTCCTTGGTTAGGGTTCAGCCCGAAACCCCAGACCTGCCCTGCCTAATTAACGTCTTTTTTGCACGTTAACCTACGTTGGGTTAACGTGCAAAATGTATACTAATGAGATATCCAAATGATTCCATCCGAGATTGTCGTTCCGTTCGCGACCCCACGCCACTAATAATCCCTCTGATCTTCTTGAATTTTTTATTGCACAGGTGATAGCAAACGTCATATTTTGCCGAATGTGCTTGAGCGTCAATCTCTCGTGAATCCAAACGCTGAAGGTTAAACCGATGATCCGACGGCCTGAAAATCTCCCGGGACAGATCATCATCTACGAAGACCCGGAGGTATCCAACCCAGTCCAGGTGACCCTGGACGGAGAAACGGTCTGGCTGACCCAGGATCAGATGGCCATGCTCTTTGGACGGGAACGGTCGGTCATTACCAAACACCTGCGCAACATCTTCAAAGAAGGTGAGTTGCCGCATGAGGCAACTTGTGCAAAATTTGCACAAGTTCAAATCGAAGGGCAGCGCAAGGTTCAACGCGATATCGACCATTATAATCTTGATGCCATTATTTCCGTGGGATATCGCGTCAATTCAAAACGCGGCGTCCGCTTCCGTCAGTGGGCGACAGCCGTCCTGCGGCAGCACCTGTTGCAGGGCTACACCCTGAACCAGCCGCGCTTGGCCGAGCGCGGCATCGATGAGGCCCGGGCGGCCCTGGAGCTGCTGGCACGCACCCTGAACGCCAATGACCTGGTGGACGATACCGGCCGGGCGGTGCTGGAACTGATCAAGGGCTATGCCAGAACCTGGCGGCTGCTGGTGCAATACGACGAAGACAGCTTGCCGCTGCCCGAGGGTTGCCGGCCGGCCCGGGACATTCTCGACTACAACCATGCCAAATCCGCCATTGACGGCTTGAAGGCCGACCTCATGGCCCGCGGCGAGGCAGCAGAACTGTTCGGGCAGGAACGGGGCCAGAGCCTGGCCGCCATTTTGGGGGCCGTCGAACAAACCATGTTCGGCCAATCCCTGTATAAAACTCGCGAAATCCGGGCGGCGCATCTCTTGTACTTCGTCATCAAGGATCATCCGTTTGCCGACGGTAACAAGCGCATCGGCTCTTTCCTTTTTTTGCTTTACCTGCAACAGCAAGACATGCCCCTCCGAATCGGCGACACCGCCTTGACCGCCCTGGCCCTGCTGGTCGCCGAAAGCCTGCCCGCTAACAAGGACCTGCTTATTCGGCTGATCGTCAATCTGCTCATGGAGTCCTGAAACCGCATGTCCCGAACTATGAACGGCAAAAAACAACCCAAGACCATCGCCTCCACCCAGTCGCTCTCGGCCTTTGTCAAATCGATCTGCGACATCATGCGCCGCTCCAACTGCGCCAGCGCCCTGCAGTATGTGCCGGAATTGACCTGGATTCTGTTTCTGCGCATCCTCGACGCCCAGGAAGCCAAAGCCCGCGATGAGGCCGAGGCGGTGGGCGCGCAGTTCTCCCCGGCGCTCACGAGCCCCTATCGCTGGCAGGACTGGGCCGCGCCTTTTATAGATAAGCCCGATCACCCCAAGACCAGCGACGGTAAGCCCTTCGGCTGGAAAAGGCAGGCGCTGTTCGCCGCCGGCGACGGCCAATTGTTCGACTTCATCAACAAAGAGCTGCTGCCGCACTTGCACGGCCTGGACATCAACACCCGTACCGGCCTGCCCAATCCCCATGCCAGCCGCAAGCAGCGCATCATCGGCCGCATCATGACGGCGGTGGAGCGGGTACGGGTCGATTCCGAAACCAATCTGCGCGACATCCTCGACAAGGTACACGAGATCCACATCGACCATGTGGACGACACCCACTTTTTCACCTTGTCGCAGGTTT
>JAKAFO010000364.1 GCA_021819735.1 Deltaproteobacteria bacterium | reverse complement strand
CTGGGCGGTCAGCGCGCGGCAGTTGGGATGGGCCGGCTACTTGGAGATGGTGGTCTTCGTCGGTTTTCTGGTATTGGCGCTCGTCTACTTGTGGCGCGTCGGAGCGCTGGAGTGGAGCACCACCCGACACCGCCACGAGTGCCGGCCCGGCCTCGATGCATTGACCCGAACCGGCGGCGTTCGACCGCCGCGGAGCTGAAGGGGGTCCACCGATGCGTACCATACGAGATATTCTCCAGGAAAAAGGATTCGACATATACGCCATCACGCCGGAGAGCAGCGTCTTTCAAGCCCTTCAGCTCATGGCGGAAAAGAATGTGGGCGCGCTGATGGTCATGACCGGCGACACGGTCGAGGGGTTGATCTCGGAGCGCGACTATGCCCGCAAGATCGTCCTCAAAGGCCGTCTCTCCAGGGATGTACCGGTACGGGAGATCATGAGCCCGGAAATTGTGGCCATCGGTCCCGAAGAGGATGTGGAGCGCTGCATGACCCTGATGACCCACAAGCGCGTGCGGCACTTGCCGGTGTTCGAGAACGGACGCCTGATCGGCCTGATCTCCATCGGCGACATCGTCAAGGCGATCATCGAGCACAAGGAAGAGACGATCCGGCAATTGGAAAAGTACATCAAGGGCGGACGCTGATCCCGCGCCGTCCGTTTCGTGGAGGAGCCAGCCAATCATGCAGTGGTCTTTGAGCCGCGGCCAGCGGCACGACGCCCCGACCGACCCCGTCGAAGCCGCGGTGGGGCGCAATCTCTTCTTCTCCAAGCTGCAATCCCTGGTGGCCTGGGGCCGCAAGAACTCCATCTGGCCCTTCAACTTCGGCCTGTCGTGCTGCTACGTGGAGATGGCCACCAGCATCACCAGCCGCTACGACATCGCCCGCTTCGGCGCCGAGGTGATCCGCGGCACGCCCCGGGAGGCCGACCTGATGATCGTCGCCGGCACCCCCTTCGTGAAGATGGCGCCCATCATCGTGCGGCTCTACGAGCAGATGATGGAGCCGCGCTGGGTGATCTCCATGGGCTCGTGCGCCAACTCCGGCGGCATGTACGATATCTACAGCGTGGTGCAGGGCGTGGACAAGATCCTGCCCGTGGATGTCTATGTGCCCGGCTGCCCGCCCAGTCCCATGGCCTTCATGCACGGTCTGACATTGCTTCAGGAAGCCGTGGGCCGTGAAAAGCGGCCCCTGAGCTGGGTGGTGGGCCCCCAGGGCGTGGAACGTTATGTGCCGCCCTCCACCCGCGACACCCGGCGCGAAGCGCGGCGACAGGCCACGACCCTGCGCTCGCCGGATAGGATCTGATCGACCATGAGCCTACAGCCCGAGCCCATCCCGGAACCGATCGTCGACGACTTGCGCGCGCGCTTCGCCGACGCCATTGTGGCCCGGCAGACCACCGCCGACGCCATCCCCACCGTCTGGTGCCGCCCCGAGCGCATCCGCGAGCTGCTGCGCTTTCTCAAAAACCAGATGGCGCAGCCGTTCCGCATGCTCTACGACCTGACGGCCATCGACGAGCGCTGGCGCACCCACCGCGACGGCCAGCCGGCAGCCGATTTCAGCGTGGTCTACCATCTGCGCTCCTACGACCGCAACGCCGACCTGCGCATCAAGGTGCCGCTGACCGGAGAATACCCTTGCCTGCCCTCGATCACCGGCGTATGGCCCTCGGCCAATTGGTACGAGCGCGAAGTGTGGGACCTGTTCGGCATCACCTTTGAGGGCCATCCCGGCCTGCGGCGCATTCTGCTGCCGCACACCTGGCAGGGCCACCCCTTGCGC
Organism: Deltaproteobacteria bacterium; assembly: GCA_021819735.1. GTDB lineage: Bacteria > Desulfobacterota > Desulfobacteria > Desulfobacterales > Desulfosarcinaceae > Desulfatitalea. The sequence continues at coordinate 3,110 of JAKAFO010000364.1, read as the reverse complement.
AAGGAGCATCCGGCCCGGGCCACGGAGATGGGGCCTTTCCAGTTGCCCGAAGAGAAGCAGATCCGCGAAGAAGAGGCATTGCGCTTCGACCCGGCCGCCTGGGGGCTCAGCGCCCAGGGCCAAGATACGGACCTGATGTTTCTCAACCTGGGACCCCAGCATCCGGGTACCCACGGCGTCTTCCGCATCGCGCTGCTGCTGGACGGCGAGGAGATCGTACAGTGCGTGCCCGAGATCGGTTTTCACCACCGCGGCGCGGAGAAGATGGGCGAGCGCCAGACCTGGCACACCTACATTCCCTACACCGACCGCATCGATTATCTGGGCGGCGTGATGAACAACCTGCCCTATGTCCTGGCCGTGGAACAGTTGGCCGGCATAAAGGTGCCCGACCGGGCCAAGGTGATCCGGGTCATGCTGGTGGAGCTGTTCCGCATCGCCAGCCACCTGGTGTGGTATGGAACCTTCGTGCAGGACATCGGCGCCATGTCGCCGGTCTTCTACATGTTCAACGACCGCGAGCGCATCTTCGACATCATCACGGCCATCACCGGCGGCCGCATGCACCCCAGTTGGTTCCGCATCGGCGGCGTGGCCCAGGACCTGCCCCAGGGGTGGGAGACGCTGGTGGCCGATTTCCTGCGCCCCATGCCCGAGCGGCTCAAGAGCTACGACCGCGCCATGATGGAGAACAGCATCCTCAAGGCACGCACCAAGGGCATCGGCCGCATGAGCCTGGACGAGGCCATCGATTGGGGGGTGACCGGTCCCAACCTGCGCGCCTGCGGCCTTGCCTGGGACTGGCGCAAGCAGCGGCCCTACAGCGGCTACGAGCAGTTCGATTTTGAAATCCCCACGGCCCAGTGCGGCGACTGCTACGACCGCTCGCTGGTGCGCATCGAAGAGATCCGCCAGAGCCTGCGCATCGTCGAGCAGTGCCTGAAGAACATGCCGGCCGGACCGTACAAGGCCGATCATCCCCTGACCACGCCGCCACGCAAGGATCGCACCCTCAAGGACATCGAGACCCTGATCAACCACTTTCTGGGGGTCTCGTGGGGACCGGTGCTGCCGCCCGGCGAAGCCAGCGTGGGCATCGAGGCCACCAAAGGCAACACCAGCTACTATCTGATCAGCGATGGCGGCATCCACTCTTACCGGACCCGGATTCGCACGCCATCGTTTGCCCATTTGCAGCAGTTGCCGGAACTGTGCCGGGGGCTGATGGTGCCGGACCTGCTGGCGATCATCGGCAATTTGGATTACGTCATGGCCGACGTGGACCGGTAATCGAACGAGGAGCGAGATGTTAAGCCCCGAAGAGCAACAGGAGATAGCGGCCGTCGCGGCCCACTACGATTTGAAGAAAGCCGCCGGCATCGACGCCTTGCGCATCGTGCAGCGCCACCGCGGCTGGGTGTCGGACGATACCCTGCGCGAGGTGGCCGAGGCCCTGGCCATGTCGCCCACCGATCTCGATTCGGTGGCCACCTTTTATAATCTGATCTTTCGCCGGCCCGTTGGCCGGCACGTGATCCTGATCTGCGACAGCGTCAGTTGCTGGGTCATGGGCTACGAGAACCTGCTCGACCATTTGCAGCGCCGGCTGGGCATCGGCCTGGGCCAGACCACGGCCGACGGCCGTTTCACCCTGCTGCCGCATGTGTGCCTGGGCGCCTGCGACCAGGCCCCGGCCATGATGATCGACGACGAGCTGTACGGCTGTCTGACCGCGGAGAAGATCGACGCCATATTGGAAAGCTTCGAGAAGTAAATTATGCAACTGCAACGCCCTCTGACCCAAAACATCCTTCCCGACCGGCCGCCCCTGACCCTGGCGGAGTACGAAAAGGCCGGCGGCTACCAGGCCTTGCGCAAGGTGCTGGCCGGCATGACGCCCCAGCAGGTGACGGCGGCGGTGCTGGAGGCCAACCTGCGCGGCCGCGGCGGCGCCGGTTTTCCCACCGGCCGCAAGTGGAGCTTCGTGCCCATGGGTCCCGAGGCGCCCCAACCGAAATACTTGGTGATCAACGCCGACGAGATGGAACCGGCCACCTTCAAGGACCGGGTGCTGCTCGAAGGCGATCCCCATCAACTGATCGAGGGCATCATCATCGGCGCCTATGCCATCCAGGCGTCGATGGCCTATATCTTTTTGCGCACGACCTACACCGTGGCGGCCCGCAACATCGCCGCGGCCATTGCCGAGGCCCAAGCCAAAGGGTACCTGGGGCACCACATTCTGGGCTCGGATTTCAGCATCGAACTGCACCTGCACATCAGCGCCGGCCGCTACATCTGCGGCGAGGAGACCGGCCTGCTCAACGCCCTGGAGGGCAAGCGCGCCAACCCCCGGGCCAAGCCGCCCTTTCCGCCGGTGATCGGCCTGTGGGGCAAGCCCACGGTGGCCAACAACGTGGAGACCATCTGCAACGTGCCCCACATCATCAACCACGGCGCGGCCTGGTTCCGCGGCCTGAGCCGCGTGGCCGACGGCGGCACCAAGATCTACGGGGTGAGCGGCAAGGTGAAGCGGCCCGGAGCCTGGGAGCTGCCCCTGGGGGTGACCATCCGCGAGCTGATCGAAGAGAGCGCCGGCGGCATGCGCGATGGATCGGCCGTGCGGGCCATCCTGCCCGGCGGGGCCTCCACCGATCTGCTCACGGCGGACCACCTGGACGTGGTCATGGATTTCAACGGCGTGGCGGCCGCCGGCAGCCGATTGGGAACGGGCACCATGGTGGTGGTCGACGACCAGACCTGTATCGTGGGCCTGGTGGCCAATTTGATGCGCTTTTTCGCCCAGGAGTCGTGCGGCTGGTGCACCCCCTGCCGCGAAGGGCTGCCCTGGCTGGCCAAGATCCTGACCGCCATCGAACAGGGCCGGGGCGAGCCCGACGACATCGCCATACTCAAGGAGCACATCCAGTTGCTGGGTCCGGGCCGCACCTTCTGCGCCCTGGCGCCCGGCGCCATGGAGCCCTTGCAGAGCGCCCTGAAGTACTTCGAAGAGGATTTCCTGCGCCATATCCGCGAACGGCGCTGCCCCTGGAGATAGTTGATGCCGACCATCTATATCGACAACCAGCCGTACACCATCGCCGCGGGCC
>JAKAFO010000363.1 GCA_021819735.1 Deltaproteobacteria bacterium | reverse complement strand
CCAGCTCCAGCGCGCTGGTCGTCACCACGGCCAGCAGTTCGCCGTTCTTTAATCGCCGCTCGATGTCGCGCCGGTTCTCGGGCATCAGACCGGCCCGATAGACACTGATTTGGTCGGCCCAGCGCCCCGCGCGCTGCTGGGCCCAGATGGCGATCAACTCCGCCGTCTTGCGGGATTGGGTGTAGACGATGGTGCGCAAGCGCCGGGCCAGCGCCGCCTTGAGCAGCTCGATGGCGGTCCGGGAGACCCCATCGACCGGATCGAGCAAGACGATATGACGGGCGGCCTGGGGCGCGCCGCTCTCCTGGATCGTTTCCACCGGTTGGCCGATCAAACGGCAGGCCAGTTCCCCCGGATTGGCCACGGTGGCGGAGGTGAACACAAAGGTCGGCAATGCGCCGTAGTGGGCGCAGACGCGTTGCAGGCGGCGCAGCACTTGAGCCATATGGGCGCCGAACATACCACGGTAGGTATGGACTTCATCGACCACCACCAGCCGTAGTTGACTGAAGAAAAATCGCCAGCGGTCATGGAACGGCAACAAGGCCAGGTGCACCATCTCCGGATTGGTGATTAACAGGTTCGGCGGATGTTGACGGATTTTCTTGCGCTGGTAATCGCTGGTGTCCCCATCGTAAATCGCCGCACCGGGGCACAGGGGGGCGGCCGAAGATGACCATTGCCGGAAAGTGGCTAACTGATCCTGGGCCAGAGCTTTGAGGGGAAACAGATAGAGCGCGCGGGCCTGAGGGTCCTGAGCCAGGTTTTGAAACAGGGCCAGGTTGTAAATCAAGGTCTTGCCGCTGGCAGTTGGCGTCGATACCACCGTGTGGCGGCCTGCGGCGATGGCGGCCAACGCCGTTGCCTGATGGCTATAGAGCTGCTCCATGCCCAGCCTGCCAAGCATAGAAAGCACCGGTTCCGAGAGATAATCGGGACGAGCTGAATAGGTTGCGCCGCGGTGGGGTGTAAAGTGGTGGCCCGCCACTTGATTTCTGAAGTGGGGCGAGTGGACTAAAGCGTGGATATATTCCGCAACGGGATTCAAACAGGCTCTGTATTCGTGGGTTTCTGCCCTTGAGGGCCGACACCTGGTAAGGCAGAAAAAGTTTATTTTAGTTGAAAATCGACAACCCTTTGGTATAAAAACTGTAACTTAATTCTGTAAAAAGGCAGATTGCCTTTCTCGGGAGGAAAAAGCAAGTCTTGGACGACCCCCACTTATTAAGCTGGTCATCACCTTCAAAAGGTTCGCAACACATTCTTGCCCCGGCACGTCGGCAGTGCACATCGCCCATGACGGTCCTGCTCCGGGATAGCCGCACCCCGATTTCAGGAAACGCCAATTTATGATCCAACAGGTTTTCGTATTAATCATCTTATTGATATTGTCGGGATTCTTTTCATCCGCCGAAACCGCGCTCTTTTCGATCAGTCGCAGCAAAGCCCGTTATCTATCCAAGCAAAAGGGCAGCAAAGCCAACGAGCTGATCTATAGAATGAAGAACGATCCCCATCGTTTGCTTTCCACGATTTTAATCGGCAACAACGTCGTCAATATCGGCGCCTCGGCGCTGGCCACGCAACTGGCCCTGCATCTGTTCCCCAACTTCGCCGTGGGGCTCGCCACCGGCGCGATGACCTTTTTAATTCTGGTCTTCGGCGAGGTATTTCCCAAATCGGTGGCCACCAACAACAACGTGCTGATTGCGCGCACCGTCATCTTCCCTCTTTATTGGTTTTCGTTGCTCTTCCGGCCCATCGTCTTTTTCCTGGACTTCATCCCCAAGCTGACCGGCCGCATCCAGAAGGCGCCCACCGTGACCGAAGAAGAGTTGATGAGCTTCGTGGAGGTGGTGCGTGAGGAAGGGGAGATCAAGGAGGAAGAGCAAAAGCTGATTCACCGGATCTTCGAATTCGACGACACCAACGCCTCGGAGATCATGACCCCCCGGGCGGACATGTTCGTGGTCGAGGCCGATGAACCTCTGGACCTGCAGGCCATCGCCGAATCCGGGTTCACCCGCATTCCGGTCATCGAAAACACCATCGACAACGTGGTGGGTATTCTGAATGTCAAAGACATCCTGACCCACCAGGCCAAACACAAAGAACTGCCCGACGTGCGCCAGCTCATGCGGCCGCCCTACTTCGTGCCTGAGCACAAGAAGCTGGACTCGCTGATGCAGCAGTTCAAGAAACGCAAAAACCACATGGCCATCGTGGTGGATGAACACGGCGGCGTCTCCGGATTGATCACGCTGGAAGACGCGCTGGAAGAATTGGTGGGTGAAATCCGGGATGAAACCGACAAGGAAGAGCCCCTGATCGTCAAGCGCAAAAACAAAGAGTGGATCGTGATGGGCAAGAGCGACATCGAAGAGGTCAACGAGGTGATCGGCATGAATATCCCGTATTCAGCCGAGTACGACACCTTCTCCGGCTATGTGCTCGAACAGATCGGGCGCATCCCCAGCGAAAACGAAGAATACACCTTGGGAGAGTTCCAGGTGGTCGTCAAGGCCATGGACGGCAACCGGATCAAGGAGTTCATCGTGCGCCAAATCGAAAAAACACAGGCCGAACTTTCCCTGCCCTCATCCGATTGACGCCTGCGCCATCGGTATCGGCCGATCGCCGATACCGACAGTGCGACGCGATAAGCGAAGAGCAATTATCCTTTAACCCGCTCGACATACAACCCCGTACGCGTATCGACGCGCACCAGTTCGCCTTCATTGACAAAGGGCGGCACCTGAACCACGTGCCCTGTTTCCAGGGTGGCCGGTTTGGTGCTGCCGCTGGCCGTGTCGCCCTTGGCCCATGGTTCGGCCTTGGTGATGCGCAGTTCGACGAAATTGGGCAGTGTCAGGCCGATGGCGCGACCCTGGAACATCAGCACGTTGCAAACCGTGTTATCCTTGAGCAATGTTTTGGCATCGCCCACCTGGGCAGCCGAAAGCATTTCCTGCTCATAGTTGGAGTTGTTCATGAAGCAGTAATTCTCGCCGTCGAAATAGAGGTATTCCATGGTGACCTCTTCCAGGTCGGCCGGCGTGAATTTTTCTCCCGAGCGGTAGGTCCGGTCGAATTGGGCGCCGGTGATCATGTTCTTCAGCTTGCACTTGTATAGTGCCTGACCCTTGCCGGGCTTGACGAACTCGAATTGGACGATCACATACGGCTCACCGTCTATCTCGATCTTCGTTCCTTTACGCAAATCACCGCTTTCCAGCATTGCTATCGATCTCCTTTTGGTCTGATGGCTTCAATGGGTTTTTATCGATTCGATCGATCGGTTGCAGCGCGGGCCGCCTGGACCAGGGCCCGAACCTTCTCCGGATCTTTTTTGAAACGTATGGGATTTCCGCCTGCATCCAAGGCGTTGGTGCGGGTGCAACTGTCCACTCCGGCCGGCGCCACTGTTGCGATTCCCTGGCGGACATTGGCCGGTCCGATGCCGCCGGCCAGGATCACCGGAATGCGACTGGCTTGAACCAGATCCCGGGCAACCGACCAGTCGCAGGTTTGGCCGGTGATACCCACGAAGCCGTTGACCGGTTGGTCTTCGGCGGACGTTTCAGGGCCGGCCGAAAGCAGTGTGTCGGTAAGAAACCAGTCGCTGAACGGCTCGAAGAGAGCGGCCAGATTCAAAGAAGGGATCTTGGCGCCGTGCCCGGCTTGTCCGATGGGAATGGAGCGCATGATCTGTATATCGGGGAAGCGACGGCGGATGCTCTTTTGGCGTTCCAAAGCGGTGCTTACTTCCGGATGCGCGCTGCCATTGATCGGCAAAGTTTCGCAAAAATGGATTATGTCGGGCCGGTAATAGCGGATGGCTTGGGCGATGTGTTCCGGATCGTGAAAAAGCGGTATCAGACTGCTTTTGGCTCCGGCTGACTGCACGACCGCCACCGCTTCTTTAAGAGAGGGATCTTGCAAATGCTCCGGCGAAAGCAGGACGCTGCCCACGTGGTCCACCCCCAGCCCGATCACAAGCTGTGCTTCTTCAGGGGTTTGAATTTCGTAAATTTGAACAATCATGCACGATCCCCCAGGGAAATCCTGCCGTTCGGAAGCGGTCGGCGCCGGCATTTATCCCGGCATTTCCGGCAGAAAAACCATTGACTTTTTTCGCCGTCTCTAACATATTCACATTGTTTTCGCAAATCGTTTAACTACTTTTCTTCATTGAATATTATGCAAAAAGGCACCTCATGATCCTGATCGTCGACTTCGGATCTCAATTCAATCAGCTCATTGCCAGACGCGTCCGGGAGTGCGGCGTTTATTGCATCATCGAGCCGCCCGCCCTGGCGCTGGCACGCATCCAGGAGATGCGCCCGGAAGGCATTGTTTTATCGGGCGGCCCTTCCAGCATCTATGAAGCCAACAGTCCGCGCATCGACAGCCGGATCTTTGACCTGGGGATTCCCGCACTCGGAATCTGCTATGGCATGCAGTTTATGGTCGATGCTCTGGGGGGCGCCGTCAAGCAAGCCAAAAAACGCGAGTACGGTTTCGCCGAACTGGACGTGACCCGGGCGGGCGATCTCTTCCGAAAGATCCCCCCCCGCAGCCAGGTCTGGATGAGCCACGGCGACAGCATTACCCAACTGCCGCCCGGTTTCGAGGTGACGGCGGTGACCGACAACACGCCCTTTGCGGCCATGGCCGACGATCGGCGACGGTTCTACGGGCTTCAGTTTCACCCTGAGGTGGTGCACACCAGCAAAGGCAAGCAGATCCTTCACAACTTCCTTTTTCAAGTTTGCGGCTGCAAGCGTAGTTGGACGATGAAAGGCTTCGCCCGCCAGGCCGTGGAAGAAATCCGCCAAAAGGTACAAGACCGCAAAGTCATCCTGGGCCTCAGTGGCGGCGTGGATTCGACCGTCACCGCCATGCTGATCCACAAAGCCATCGGCGCGA
>JAKAFO010000056.1 GCA_021819735.1 Deltaproteobacteria bacterium | reverse complement strand
CCCAAGCACTTCACGCCGGCGCTCATGAAAAAGCTCTTCCAGGCCGGGCTCGCCCGGGTCCACTTTGGCTACGAGGCACTCTCCGACCGGTTGCTCAAGAAAATGCGCAAGCGCAACAACTTCTCGGACAACCTCTTCTTCGTCAAGTTCGCCCACAAGTACAAGATCAAACTGCCGTCGGCCAACATCATCAGCGGGGTCATCGGCGAGGAGGATGTGGATGTCCTGGAAAGCATCGACAACCTGCATTTCCTGCGCTTTTACTTCGACCGCCATCTGTTCGCCCACAACCTGATCCCGCTGCGGGTGGCCAAGCATTCGGCCTTTTACGACATGCTGGCCCCGGAGGCGTTGACCCGCTGGGATGACAACGCCTTATTCCATTTGCTGCCGGCGCCAATGACCGCCGGTGTGGACCGCTTCGCGCTGTTCGACTTCGCGGCCAGACCCGGCCCGCTCTGGGAAGCGTTCGCCAAGCTGGATCGCTTTTACTACGACCATTGCTACAGTTTCACCCTTAGCCTGGAAAACGATGCGGTGATCTACCGCGAGTTCTTCGATGGCGAGCTGCTCTCCGCCTTTGCCCTCGGCGACCTTGAATACCGCATCCTGCGCCTGACCCAGGCCCGGATCATGGACTTGAAGGAGCTGGTGGCGGCCCTGGGCCAGGACGGCGATATGCCGACGGAGGCCGACACCGTGCGCGCGGCCCTGGACCATCTCCGGCAAAAGCACCTGGTCTACTTCAACGAGGGCCATCGCGCCATCGTCACGGTCATCGATATGGATCAGATCGAGGGGGCGCTCAAATAGAAGCCTTTGATCGATCGGTCGAGGATAAAGGCGCCGGCCAGCAGGGCGTAGAAGACGAAGATGCCGAAGAAGATCGCTTGAATGTTCTTGTCGAGCAGGTCGATGGCGACGCCGCCCAGGGCCAGCGAGAGCGGCACCAGGCCGCCGTTGATCGAATCCAGCGTGCCGAAGACCCGGCCGCGGAACTGCCGGGGAATCACCTTCTGCTTGATGGAGGTGTTGATCAGCCGCGAGACGGCCATGCAGATGGACAGCAGCGCGAGCAGCCCGAACACCAGGTAGACCTTCGTGGCGAGCGCAAGCGCCAAAAACAGCAGGGCCTCGATGACGAAGATCGCGCAGATCACGCGGTAGTTTTGCTCGTCCGTGGTTTTGAGCCAGCCGTAGCCGAAGTAGCCCGCGATGGAACTGAAGGTCAGCACGCTCATCAGATAGCCGTAATAGGCATCGCCCAGCTTCAGCACCTCTTGCACCAGAAACGGCAGGGCCAGCATCAGCACCGGAAAGAGCAGGTTGGAAAGCGAATAGACGATGGTCTGGTTGCGCAGGCCCTTGTTGGCCAGGATGAAGACAAACCCTTCCTTCACCTCCCCCATGAAACGATTCCCGGTCGCAGGGCGAGGCGCGCCGGCGCCACCGACCCCCTCGCAGAGAAACAGGCCGCCCGCCGCGGCCGCCAGATTGGTAAGGCCATCGAGCAGAAAGGCCGGCGCGGCGCCGAAGATGCTGAAGAAGAGCCCGCCCAGGGCGTTGCCGACCATGGTCAGCGCGCCGCCGACCCCCTGCATCAGGGAATTGCCCTGTTGGATCCTGGCCGGCTCCAGGATGGTAGGAACGACCGCGTACATGGCGCTGCTGAAAGCCGCTTCGATGCACCCCAGGCCAAGGGTCACGCCCAACAGGACGTACAGCGGAAATGGGAAGGCGGGCGTAAAATCCAGATGCACGATGCCGATGTCGATGGATTCGAGTTCGAGAAAGCAGGCCGCGCTAAAGAGGAACATCAGCAGCATCAACAGGCCGCGCAGGGCATAGCCCGTGACGATCACCGTCTTCAGGCGCGTCCGGTCCACCAGGGTGCCGGCAAGGGGTCCCAGCAGCACCATGGGCAGAAAGGCCAGCAATTCCACCGCACCGATGATGCTGGCCGAACCGGTCAGGTGCTTTACGTAAAGGACCAGCACCACGGCATAAAGGGAGCCTGAAAGGATCGACGCCCCCCGTCCGGCCAGGATCAGGGCGAAATTCCGGTTGAGCAGGCGCTCGACCGCGGGTTTCATTGCGGCTGGGTGCGGGTGCCGCACGCGACGGGTTTGTCCGCCGGATGGGCCAGTCGGTGCGCGATGAACCGTTTGGCGATCAGCTCGGATAGATCCCGGTGCTGGTCCATCAAGGCGCGCAGGGTCCGCTGGGCCGCGCAGAACGAGCCGGTGTCGCCGGCCGGCGACAACGCGCAGTATTCTCCGCAAATGGGTTGGGCGCTGCACGACCGGCAGGCCGCGTCATAATAGGCATTGGGCGTGGTGCAGCGCTCGATGGCGCGGGCGCCGGACTCCGGGCAGGCCGGAAGTTCCTGCGCCGTGGTGATCGGCCCCGTGACATGCGTGAAGAAGCTGCACGGGTAGACCAGCCCTTGGGTGTCCACGTAGGCCGAGGCGATGCCGGCCAGGCAGCGCTGCGGCCGCGGGGCGCCATTGGACGCCTGACCGCGGATGACGTGGTTGTAGTAGAGGTTGAACTTGTTCAGAATGACCGTTTCCCGGGTGGCGAAATCCGCTTGGGACGCCTGGAACGCGGATTCGAACTCCATCTCGGCCCTGAGTTGGGGAGCAATTTGGGACACCTGGTGGCCGCGGCCTTCGCTGGAAACGAAGTTGAGGCGGTAAAAACGGATGCCCTGCGCTTGGAAAAAGGCGATGGTCTCGGGCAAGGCCCGCAGGGAAGGCGTGGTGCCCACCACCAGGGCCGTCACCGGAAAGCCGTTCCGGCGCAGGGTGACGATGTTGTCCCGGCGTTTGCGGGAGAGCAGTTTGGGATCGTCGAGCAGGCCGTCGTAATGCACCGAAAAGTGCACCTGGTGCTGTTTGAACAGGTCGATGACCTCCGGTTTCAGGATCGAAATATTGGTCTGGATGCTATACTCCACCGATTTCCCGGAGGCCTGCAGGTAATCGGTCATGATCTGGAAAAAGGTCTGGTACCATTCCACCGGTACCAGCAGCGGCTCGCCGCCGGAAAAGACCACGCCCAGCTTCTGCTCGCTCAGTTGCAGAAACTTGATGGCATGGGCCGCGGTTTCGCGCGGATCGACGATGGGGCCGGTCCCGGACTGGGGCGCGGCGCTGACATTACAGGCATCCTGAAAACAGTATTCGCACGAAAGGTTACAGGCGGTGAGCAATTGGAAGGTCACACCGCCGATGGCGGTAAATGCGGGGGCATTCGGCATCATGGTTTGAACCCATTGCTTTCTGTTAGACGACACCTGCCGGGGTACCGGTCGCGGCCGATATCCCGGCAGGATGCGATTCGTGAACGCAACGCCTATCGATTGGGGCAATAGTTAGGATATGCGTTGCAGCAGCCGTCGATGGCCTCGAACTTCGTCGAAGCCGGATTGCGCAAAGTGCTCAGCATGTCGCCGATCTCATCCCGGGAGCCGCTCCACTGGGTCGCGACATATTGCGCGGCGATCTGCTCGGGAACGTCATAGACTTTGCCGCCTTTGTTCATTAACAGCATGCTTTTTCTCCTTCCTGTTGGTAGGTTCGATTTTCGCCCAAATATCCGATTCCGATACTAATAATTGCACATCGGAAAACCGTCGAGGCGAAGTTCAACGGTCTTGCCTAGATCTGGTTATCGGCTGTTGGTTGGAGGACTTTAGGGCTAATTTAAACTTTGAACACCATCAGCGTGGTGCCGGTATCCACGGTATCGCCGGGGCCGACATCCACGGAGGCGACTTCGGCGTCCACCGGCGAGGCCACGGCCGTCTCCATTTTCATGGATTCCAGGGTCACCAGCTCCTGCCCTTTGTAAATGCGGTCGCCGGGCTTGGCCTTGATCTCCACCACCAGCCCCGGCATGGGGCACTTGAGCAGGTTGTCGGCCGCCTTGGGCACGGGCTTGGGCATGAACCGGGCCAGGGACCACTCCCGGGGATTGTAGATTTCGAAAACGCGCTCGATGCCGCTGAAGGCCGCCTGGATGAAGTTGCCGCTGTAGTGCAGGCGGAAATAGTGCAGTTGGCCGTCGATGGTCAGCTTCAACCGGCGCCGGTAGTATTCCATGGGCGGCGTGGTCACCGCATACATCTTCCCGTTGATCTGGATGCGCCAATCCTGCTGCCTGGCGATCTCCACTTCGAAGATATCGCCATTGCTTTTGGCGATATAGGCCTGCCGATCCTTGGACGTGGCGCTGCCGCCCACGCGCGCCTTCAAGGGCAGCAAACTGTTGCGCACCAGATCTTCGCGCAGGTGATAGATCAGGGTGGCGGCGATGGCCATCAAGTGCAGACGGTCCACGGGGGTCGGCACGGCCGCTTCCGCATTGAGCAGATGGTCGGCAATAAAATCGGTGGAGAGCCGGCCTTCGATAAAGGCCGGATGGTTGATGACGCGGTTGGCGAAATCCACATTGGTGTTGATGCCTTCGATGTGATAGCCGTTGAGCGCTTCGACCATGTAACGCCGGGCCTCTTCGCGGTTCTTGCCCCAGGTGATGACCTTGGCCAGCATGGAATCGTAGAACAGATGCACGGTGCTGCCGGCGGCCACGCCGCTGTCGACCCGGATCTGAGGGCCTCGGGGTTCGGCATAGCGCGTGATCAAGCCCACGGAAGGCACAAAGCCCTTGGCCGTGTCTTCGGCGCAGATGCGCGCCTCGATGGCCCAGCCCGCCAGGCGCACGCTTTCCTGGGTCATGGGAAGTACTTCGCCGTCGGCGATGCGCAACTGCAATTCCACCAGGTCCAGGCCGGTCACTTTTTCGGTGACCGGGTGTTCCACCTGCAGCCGCGTGTTCATCTCCAGGAAGTAGAATTGCTTGTCCGGCGCCAGGATGAATTCCACCGTGCCGGCATTGACATAGCCGGACTTGCGCGCCAATTCGCAGGCCAAGGTGCCCATGCGCTCGCGCAGGGCGGGGTCCAGCACCGTGGAGGGCGACTCTTCGATGATCTTCTGGTAGCGCCGCTGGATGGAGCACTCCCGCTCGCCCAGGTGTACCACGTGGCCGTGTCGGTCGGCCATGATCTGGATTTCGATGTGGCGCGGCGCGCGAACATAGCGCTCGATGAAGATGCTGTCGTCGCCGAAGGCCTTGATGGTCTCCTGCTGGCAGGCCTTGAGGGCCGCGGCCAACTGCTCGGGCGCATCCACGATGCGCATGCCTTTGCCGCCGCCGCCGGCCGCGGGTTTGAGCAGCACCGGGTAGCCCACCGCCTTGGCGGTGGCCTCGGCCTGCTCCAGGGAAGCAATGGCCTGCAAGTGGCCGGGAACGGTGGGCACACCGGCGGCCACGGCCAGCTTCTTGGCGGCGATCTTGTCGCCCAGGGTGGCGATCACTTCGGCCGGCGGCCCGATAAAGGTCAGGCCGGCCCGGACCACCATGGCGGCGAACTCGGCGTTTTCCGAAAGAAAGCCATAGCCCGGGTGGATGGCCTGGCATCCGGTGTCCAGGGCGGTCTGGATGATCTTCTCTTTATTCAGGTAAGACTCCGCCGGCCGGGCCCCGCCCAGCTCGACCGCCTCGTCGGCCTGGGTGACATGCAGACTGCGAAAATCCGGCGCCGAGTAGACCGCAACGGTGCGGATGCCCAGGCGCTGGCAGGTTCGAATGATGCGAACGGTGATTTCACCACGATTGGCGATGAGAATTTTGCTGAACATCGTCTACCTCACAAGGGAATGTTGCCGTGTTTGCGATCCGGACGCGGGCCGATCTTGCTTTCCAAAAACTGCAAGGTGCGGATCAGCCGGTGGCGCGTGTCGCGGGGAAAGATCACGTCGTCGATATAGCCGCGCTTGGCCGCCACAAATGGATTGACGTAATGCTTGCGGTATTGCTCCATCTTTTCGTTTAAATAGGCTTCGGGGTCCGCCGCGCTGTCGATCTCCTTGCGGTAGACGATCTCCGAGGCGCCCCGGGGCCCGAGCACGGCGATCTCGGCCGTGGGCCAGGCGTAGTTGATGTCGCAGTGGATGTGCTTGGAGTTCATCACCAGGTAGGCCCCGCCGTAGGCTTTGCGCACGATGACGGTGATGCGCGGCACCGTGGCTTCGGTGAAGGCATAGAGCAGCTTGGCGCCGTGGCGGATGATGCCGCCGTGCTCCTGCTCCGGGCCGGGCATGAAGCCGGGCACGTCCACCAGGCAGATCAGGGGGATGTTGAAGGCATCGCAGAAGCGCACGAAGCGGGCGGCCTTGAAGGAGGCGTTGTTGTCCAGCACGCCGGCCAGCACGGCCGGTTGGTTGGCCACCAGGCCGATGGTCTGTCCGCCCAGCCGGCCGAAGCCGCAGATAATGTTGCGCGCGAAGTTCGAGTGCACTTCCAGAAATTCGGCGCCGTCCAGGATGCTGTAGATCAGCACGTTCATGTCGTAGCTCTGGTTGGGGTTGGGCGGCACCAGGTAATCCAGGGTGGGATCGGTGCGTTCGGGCGGATCGTTCAGGTCCAGGAACGGCGCTTTTTGCTTGTTGTTGGACGGCAGGTAATTGATCAGTTGGCGCACGCCCCGCAAGCAGAGGATGTCGTTGGGATAGACGAAGTGGGAGACACCGCTTTTCTCGCTGTGGACGCTGGCGCCGCCCAATTCCTCGGCGCTGATGTCCTTGTGAATGACGGTTTTGACCACATTGGGGCCGGTGACGAACATGTAGGAGGTGCGTTCGACCATGAAGACGAAGTCGGTGATCGAAGGACTGTAGACCGCCCCGCCGGCGCAGGGCCCCATCATGCAGGAGATCTGGGGCACGACCCCGCTGGCGTGGACGTTGCGGTGAAAGATCTCGCCGTAGGCGGCCAGGGCATCCACGCCCTCCTGGATGCGCGCGCCGCCCGAGTCGTTCAACCCGATGACGGGCGAGCCCACCCGGCTGGCCAGATCCATGACCTTGCAGATCTTCTGGGAGTGGGCCTCGCCCAGGGAGCCGCCCATGACCGTGAAATCCTGGCTGAAAACGAATACTTCGCGACCGTTGATCTTGCCGTGGCCGGTGATGACGCCGTCGCCCGGATAGCTGGTGCTGCCCAGGTCGCCGCGGCCGACCTTGAGGATGTCGATCTCTTCGAACGATCCTTCATCCAGCAAAAGGTCGATGCGCTCCCGGGCCGTGAGCTTGCCGCGCTGGTGCTGGGCCTCGATGCGATCCAGGCCGCCGCCCTTGAAGGCGCTATCCCGCATCCTGGCCAGCGACAGAATATTATCGTGCTTGATCTCAACCATGACGGTTCCTTTCCCTCGATACCTCGAATTTTGCTCCGGATCCTGTTTGGCGCTGCCTGAAAAACCCCGGGAGGAGTCGAAAAGCCTGAATAGGCCGAAGATAAGGTCGGGACCTTATAAAATCGTGTTAGGCTTTTCAACAGATTTTATTTGTGTAAGGCAGCCCGGGGCGGCCGAGGGCCATGAGGTAGGGGCAAAAGGTGTCCGCGTTCGATCCATGACACCAGGGATAGGGTTGCGTCTCATTTTTGCGGTTTATTTAGAATATCCCGAACCTTGGCGGCAAGCGCCTTTATCGAAAACGGTTTGTTGATGAATTGGATGCCTTCATCCAAAACCCCATGATGGGCAATCACATCGGCGGTATAACCGGACATGAACAGGCACTTGAGTCCCGGGTATGCTTGCAGCAATTTGGCTGCCATGTCGCGGCCGCTCATCTCGGGCATGACCACATCGGAAATGAGGATGTCGATCTTGCCGGTGTGCGATTCAGCGGTGCGGATGGCCTCGAGCGGACTGGAAGCGGAAAGCACTTTATACCCCAGGCGTTCAAGTAGCTTGGTGGTCATCTGTAGAATTCCCTTTTCATCCTCCACGACCAGAATGGTTTCGTTGCCGGTAACGGCGGCCCTTTCCGACCCTTTTTGGGAGGCCTTTTCAGTCACCTCCGCGTATCTCGGCAAGTAGATTTTAAAGGTCGTCCCGCATCTCAACTCGCTGTAGACATTTATGAATCCATTATTTTGCTTGACGATGCCGTATACCGTCGCAAGTCCAAGCCCGGTGCCTTTGCCTACCTCCTTAGTGGTAAAAAAAGGCTCAAAAAGGTTTTCGAGAGTCGGTTTGTCCATACCGCAGCCGTTATCGTTTACCGCGATCACTACAAAATCGCCGGGAATGAATTCGTCATGTTCGAGACAGTACGCCTTATCGAAGCGAACATTGCCGGTCTCGATGGTGACCTTGCCGACGCCTTCGATCGAATCCCGGGCATTGATGCATAAATTGGTCAACATCTGGTCAATTTGAGTAGGATCGACTTTGACCGGCCACAAATCCTGTTTGGGCAGCCACGCGAGATCGATATCTTCGCCGATCAGGCGCCTGAGCATTTTAAGCATGCCCTCCAAGGTCTCGTTGAGGTCCAGCACCTTGGGCGCGATCGTCTGTTTGCGCGCAAAGGCCAACAACTGGCGCGTGAGGTTGGTCGAACGCTCCGCGGCTTTGCTGATTTCCTGGAGGTTTTCGAAAAACGGGAAATCTCGATCCACGTCTTGCAGAATCATCTCCGCATTGCCGGAGATAATACTCAACATGTTGTTGAAATCATGGGCCACACCGCCTGCCAGCCGTCCCACCGATTCCATCTTCTGGGCCTGGATCAACTGCAACTGCAAATGCTTCTGCTCTTTTTCCGCTTTCTTCAGATCGCTGATAAGCCTTGCCTGTTGAACATTCTGGTAGGCCAAGGTGGAAAGCTGGTTGGCCAGCGTAAAAAGTGCCTGGGCAACTTTTGCGAATTGTTCCCGTGACATTGCGGGGACGTTGCGGAAGGCTTCAATGACTTGATCTTCATCGGCGCCGATGGCGCTGGCATAAGCGCGCATTTTATCTTCGGTCTGCGTCTCGTCGCGCACCTGACCGATCAGCCAGTTGGCCAGGTGGCGGCCGCCCACGGAAATGCCCGCGCCCGCGTCCCAGAGCCCGCCGCTCAGGCATGTCTGGATGGTAGGGCCATTGGCGCAGGTGCGGCCGATGATGGCATCGGAGTGGAAACAGTTGATGCGGCCGGCCTCGGTTTGGCGGATGATTTCGGAGCACAAACGGCAGAAATTGCTCGGGGCGGTGATGGGTGTTCCATCCGGGTGCGTGATGATGGAGGCCACGCCGGTGGCCTGGGCAAACTCGTCCTGGAGGCGTTGGAGATCATTGACGTTGAACAGATCCACAAAAGCGATGCCCTCGGGATCGTTCAACGGCTTGGTCAATGCCAGCATCCGTTTCTCCAGGGCGTCTTCCATGAGCTTGCGCTCGGTGATGTCCTCGTAGATGCCCAGAACGCCAAAGGTTCGGCCGAATTCGTCCAGCAGCGGGGCTTTGGAGGTATCGATCCAGAGCCGGAGGCCATCGGCCTGTTGCAGGGGTTCGACGATATGGCGTTTCGGTTGATTGCTCCGCATCACCTCCTGATCGTCCGCCCGGTAGGCATCGGCATCTTCACGCGGCCAGGGCAGATCGTAATCCGTCTTGCCGATGATTTCCTCGGGCTCGCCCAATCCCACGGCCGCGGCAAAAACGCGATTGCATCCCAGGTAGCGGCCCTCATGATCCTTCCAAAAGATGGACTGCGGCACGGAATCCAGTACCTTGTTGAACATAACCCGATGTTTACGCAAGGCGTCCTCGGCCCGCTTGCGTCCGGATTCGGCCGCTTCCAATTCGCGAACCTTGCGCTCCAGATCCTCGTATGTGGGCTTGTCGGACATGATGTCGTGCGCACCTGAAAATAGATCTTCACTTTTTCTAGTATTGAACGGCCCGCGGCAGAGTGGATGAATTCGTCAGACCGGCTTTGTCGAGATTAAGCGTACGGCTTTTGTTATGTCAATGTAGATTATGGGGATTCATCGATTACGAACGCCGATTCTTCAAGCAGCAGGCAGATCATAGAAGCGGCGCGCATTGCCGGCCGTGGTCCGGGCCGTCTCTTCCATGGGGATCTGTTTGAGTCGGCTGAGCTGTTCGATGGTTTGCAGCAAATCGGCCGGGCGCGAGGGGCGGCCCTGGTAGCGGACGGGGGTGTCGGTCTCCACGAGGATGCGGTCGAGGGGCGCGTGTTGGGCGGCGGCGCGGTGGGGCGGGCTGTAGGCCAGGGCCGGGGTTGTCGAAATGCAATAGCCGTCGGCTAAAATGGCGTCGAGCACATCCAGGGGGCCGCTGTACCAGTGAAACACGGCGCGGCGGAGGCCGGCGGCACGCACCATGGCGTGGGCGCGCCGGTGGGAGAAGCGGCAATGCACCACCGCGGGCTTGTCCTGTTCGGCGGCGATCTCCAGTAGGCGCGCAAATACTTCTTGCTGAAGCTTTTTGGGAACCTTGACCTTGTAGTCCAGGCCGACTTCGCCCAGGGCCACGCATTGGGGCAGGTGTTGCCGGATATGCGCCAAGGTGGCGTCCACCCGCTCCGCTTCAAGGGACCAGGGATGGTAGCCCAGCGCCGGCCGCACCTGTCCCGGATACTGGGCAGCCAGATGCAGGTTCTGTTCGTTGGAGAGCATCTCCATGCCCATGGCCACCACCTGAGCGACCCCGACCCGGCGGGCCTCGGCCAGAGCTTCGCCGAGCGCTTCGATCTCGTTCAGATGGGCATGGGCATCGATCAGTCCCTGCATGCTGTCGACTCCTTTATGGCTTTACTGTGATTGACACTCCCCGGCCGCTTTGCGATACTTCCCCCGCATATCGTTCGATTATTACCGAGTTTTTCAGGAGGCCACAACAACCGGTATACGGTGACTTTCGGAGGTGGGTAATGCCAAGGCAAATGACGCGTTTCTTTTGGGCGGCCGGCCGGGTTGCTTTGTTTTTGATCCTGTGCGGGGCGGCCCAGGCGGCCGGGCCGGTCAAGGCCCGCATGATGCTGGTCTTCGATGCTTCCGGTTCCATGTGGGGCCAGATCGAGGGCCGGGCCAAGATCGACATCGCCAAAGAGGTCATGTCCGAGCTGGCGGCCGCGGTGCCGGCCGACTTCGAGACCGGCCTGATGGTCTACGGCCACCGCCGCAAGGGCGACTGCAAGGACATCGAAATGATGATCCCGGTGGGGCCGCACAATGCCGCGGCCATGAAGGCCAAGATCCAGGCCCTCAACCCCAAGGGCAAGACCCCCCTGAGCGATGCCGTGCGCCAGGCGGCCGTGGCCCTGCGTTACAGCGAAGAGAAAGCCACCGTGGTGCTGGTGAGCGACGGCATCGAAACCTGCGACATCGATCCCTGCGCCCTGGCGGCCGAGCTGGCCATGAGCGGCGTGGATTTTACGGTGCATGTGATTGGCTTCGACATCGCCAAGGAAGACCAGGGGCGCCTCAAGTGCCTGGCCGACAAGACCGGCGGCCTGTTCCTGGCGGCCGACAATGCCGGGCAGTTGCGCGACGCGCTCTTTAAAACCCTGGAAGAGGTCCAGGCCCCGCCGCCGCCCGTGGTGGAAGATCCGGGCACGGCCAAATTGATTGGGCCGCCCAGCGTGCCGGCCGGATCGAGCCTGTCGGTGCAGTGGGAAGGCCCCAACAGCCGTGACGACTTCGTCACCATCGCCGAAAAAGAGGCCAAGGACGAGCGCCATTTGGATTATGCCTATACCAAGCTCGGCAATCCGTCCCTCTTCACGGCCCCTGGGAAAGTGGGCGCCTACGAACTGCGCTACGTCCATGGCCGGAGCAACAAGGTGATCGGCCGCGCCGACATCCAGGTCACGCCGGTGCAGGCCACGCTGCAGGTGCCGCCCACGGCGGACGTGGCCACGCCCATCGACGTGCAGTGGACCGGGCCGGCCTATGCCGGCGACTACATCGCCATGGCCAAGCCGGACCAGCCGGCAGCCGGCTACCTGGAATACACCTACACCAGCAAGGGCTCGCCGCTGAAACTGCAAGCCCCGTCCGAGCCCGGCGCCTATGAAGTGCGCTACATCCTGGGCAAGGGCAACGAACTGCTGGCCAAGGCGCCCATCGAGATCAAGGGCGTGGGCGCCAGCGTGGAGGCCCCACCGGTGGCCAACGTGGCCACCCCCATCGCCGTCACCTGGAAGGGGCCCAACAATGCCCCCGACTACATCTCCATCGCCAAACCCGACCAGGAGCCGGGCGGCTATGTGCATTACACCTACACCAAGCAGGGCTCGCCCTTAAAAGTGCAGGCCCCCTCGGAACCGGGCAACTACGAGGTGCGCTACATCCTGGGCCAGGGCAACAAACTGCTGGCCAAGGCCCCCATCGCGATTCAGGCCGTCACCGCCGGCGTCCAGGCCCCGGCCGAGGCCGACGTGGCCAGCCAGATCGAGGTCGCCTGGCAAGGGCCCAACAACCCGCCGGACTACATCTCCATCGCCCAGCCCGACCAGGAGCCGGAAGGCTATCTGCACTACACCTACACCAAGAAGGGTTCGCCCTTGAAGCTTCAGGCGCCTTCGACGGCCGGTACCTACGAGGTGCGTTACATCCTGGGCCAGGGCAACAAACTGCTGGCCAAAACCACCATCGTCATCAAGGGTGTGAGCGCTTCGGTCCAGGCGCCGGCAGCGGCCGACGCGGCCAGTGAAATCGAGGTCGCCTGGCAAGGGCCCGGAAACCAGCCGGATTACATCTCCATCGCGCAGACGGACCAGCCCGAGGATGTCTATCTCTTCTACACCTACACGAAGAAGGGCTCTCCGTTGAAACTTCAGGTGCCCTCCGAACCGGGTAACTACGAAGTGCGCTATATCCTGGGGCAGGACAACAAGCTGCTGGCCAAGAGCCCCATTACCATCAAACCGGTAACCGCCTCGGTGTCACCACCCGCCTCGGCCGCCGCCAAGTCGCTCTTCGAAGTCAAATGGCAGGGGCCGGGGTATAAACCCGACTACATCAGCATCGCCAAGCCCGACCAAGCCGAAGACGGCTACATCCATTATGTCTACGCGCGCACCGGCAATCCGGCGAAACTCAAAGCGCCCGACGAGCCGGGCACCTATGAAGTGCGCTATATTCTAGGCCAGGACAATCAGATGCTGGACAAGAAGACGATTACGATCAAGTAACCCACCGAACGAATGTGCCATGACACAAAAGCGAAGCACGCCGCTTTGTGTCATGGCACAACCATCGCACGCCGGCCCGTATTCTTCTCAGCCGGACCGGCTTTGTGGTTTCATGCTTTGAAACTGCCGGTATCCACCCATTCGTTCTTCAGGACCGACCACCAATCTTCAGCCAATCCGTTCAATATGTAGTCATAGGGCAACCAGCCATAGCCGCGGTCACCCCATCCTGTTCCCCAGGAGTTCCTGATCAGGATGGCGCCGGTAGTTTCCGGCCCGTTCTTTTTAATTGCATTCTTGATTTTCAAAGCGTCATCATAGCCAACTGCCGCGACGGCATGGCCCCCCTCGATCTTTTCCCCGGCGGTCGGGTAGGGGATCTTGCCGGTATCCTCGGCATGCGCGATCGACGAGTAGACCGTAAATCCGAACATGGACGGGAGCCCCGCAGCCAGATTCGTTTTGATCCGGCGGAGCAGATCGGCGGCAGATGTTCCGGGAGGATCGAGGCGGTAGTATTTGATGGCCTGATAGCTCTGGGCGAATCCATAGCAGAACGCGGGCGGCTCGACGTCGAAATTCGCGGTATTGTAAGGCCAATATTCTTCCGGCGGTACGCCGAAAAGCGTCAGTGCCCCCATGGTCGAGCGCAGGTAGGCGCCTGTATCGCCGGTTTCTTTCATCAGGTTGCGGGTTACTTTGTACAGGAAGAGGCGCGAAGCATCGATGTGCTTTCCGAACGCCCTGCGTTCGAAATACTCGACAAGAGCGACGCCCGCGTTGGCGGTGCATGAACCGAGGTCCTCCTGATCCTCGACGGGAGAGCACCACTCTCGCAGGTCGGCCTTGGCAGGCAGCTTGGCCTTGGACTTGCCGTATCCCATTTTTCCGAACATGGCCTTGAGGGAATCCTTTTGCCCCAGGACCTTCAACTTTGGAGCGACCTCGTCATTGTCTGGGGTAGCATCCCTGAAGTCCGGATAATCCGGACGCCACCCCATTGCCCTTTTTGATTTTGTTTCGACCATGATCCTTACCTCCTCCTTTGCTTTCGAACGATGAATAGGTTGCGGCCGATACCGATAGTTCCCCAGTTACCGTCAACTGGCACTTGGCCAGGTACATCTGTCGAATTGAACCACCAAGCCGCGATCGTACTCATTTCGGCTTTTCTGGGAATGCAGCGGCAAATTCTGAGGGAGCAATCTAATAAGGAGAAGAATATGGGCGCGCCATCGAGTACTGCCGCCATTTTCTTCAAGAATTGTACCATATGGGTTTCAAGCATCGCTCGGCCCGTTATAATTATGCATAATTATGCATTAAATACGATCCGAGACGGTACGGCGGACTGTGGCTGAATGCGGCTTTAGCTTATTATGCTGTGTAAATCTTCACACTGTTGTGAGCAATTCACTACATACCGGCGCCACGCGCTTTAGAACCGGTTGACAGGTCCTCGGACGACAGCCTACTATCGACCGAACTTTAGACGTAGACGCGGCATCGCCAGATTTTTCAGGAAGGAGGCCGCTTATGGCAGGCAACTTTTTCAAGACATGGCTGGCAGCGCTGGTGCTCGTCGGCACGCTGGCCGGATGCGGTGAAAAAGACCACCGCGAGGCCGTACGCGCGCTGATCGCCAAGGGCGCCGAGATGGCCGAGCAGCACAACATCGGCGATCTGATGCAACTGACCGTGAAGGGCTTTACGGCCAATCCCGGCAATCATAACGCCTCCGAGGTGCGGGGCATCCTCTTTGCCGCCTTTCGGCACTATGGCGACTTCGACATTCGTTACCCCCGGCCGGCGGTGACGGTGGAAGAGGGGCTCGACACCGCCTTGGCAGTGGTCCATTTCATGATCGTGCGCCGGGATTTCGAAATTCCCGGACTCAAGGAGCTTTACGACGACCCCCAGCGCTGGCTGGAACTGGCCAGCGAAAAGGCCGATCTCTACCAGCTCAAACTGGACCTGACCAAGGACGGAAAGAATTGGCGGGTACGCCAAGCCACATTGGAAGGCTTCAAAGGATGGGGCTTTTAGGCCAGACCAGCTACTTTCGCTTGCAGGCCGGCGTCTTTGCCCTGGTCTCGGCGGCCTTTCTGAATATCTACATCACCCAGCCGGTGCTGCCCGTGCTGCAGGAAGAGTTTGCTTCGGACATGGTGCGGGTGTCGCTCACGGTGTCGGCGGTGATCCTGGGCATCGCCCTGTCCAATCTGCCCTTCGGCTACCTTTCGGACCGCTGGCCGATCCACCCCATGATCTTGACCGGCGGAGTGGTGGTGGCCTTGGCCGGCGGCGTGTGCGCCTTGACCCACAGCCTGTGGGTACTGATCGGCACGCGCTTCGTGCAGGGGCTTTTCATTCCGAGCCTGACCACCTGCCTGGCGGCCTACCTGGCCAAGACCTTGCCGGGCGAACGGCTGAACGTGGTCATGGGCGCCTATGTCTCGGCCACGGTACTCGGCGGCCTGGGCGGCCGGCTGCTGGGCGGCTGGCTGCACCCGCCCCTGCACTGGCGCTACGCCTTTGTCTCGGCGGCCGTGCTGACGCTGCTGGCCACCCTGGGCGCCCTGTGGGCCATGCCGCCGGCGCCGCGGCCCACCGGCCCGAACCATCCACCGGCCGTGGGCTTCCCGGCTCTTTTGGGCAACTGGCGCCTGGTGCGCCTCTTCTGCTGCGCGGCCGGCAGCTTTGCCATCTTCTCGTCGATCTTCAACTACCTGCCCTTCCGGCTGGCCGGTCCGCCCTTTAACTTTGCCACCGAACAGACCACCCTGCTCTACCTGGTGTATGTGATCGGCATCTTCATGGGCCCGGTCGCCGGCCGCATCAGCAACCGTCTGGGCGGCGGCAACACCCTCATTGCGGGTGCCGCCGTGCTGGGAGCTGCCCTGGTGCTGGTGGCCCTGCCCGCGGTGACGGCGGTGGTGATCGGTTTGCTGGGCGTGTGCACCGGCTTTTTCACCATCCACGCCGCGGCCGTGGGCATCCTCAACCGGCGCCTGACCAGCGGCCAGGGACGGGCCAATGCCCTGTACGTGCTCTTCTACTATGTGGGCGGCTGGCTGGGCATCACCGCCGCGGGCCTGGTCTATCAGCGCGGCGGCTGGTCCGCGGTGCTGCTCATGGTCGGCGCCTTGTTGGCCATTCCCATCCTGGCCGGCCTGGGCGAGCGCAAAGGAGAAACCGGATGAAAGGCATTCCCCGCACGGTGTGGGCCCTGGGGTTCGTGAGCCTGTTCATGGACGTCTCCTCGGAGATGATCCACAGCCTGCTGCCGGTTTTCCTGGTGACGGTGCTCCAGGCCGGCACGGTCTCGGTGGGCTTGATCGAGGGGGCCTCGGAAGCCGTGGCCCTGATGACCAAAACCTTTTCCGGGGCCTTGAGCGACTGGCTGGGACGGCGCAAGGTCCTGCTCTTCATCGGCTATGCCATCGGCACGGCCACCAAGCCGCTTTTTGCCGTCGCCGGCGGGATACCGATCGTCTTCGCGGCGCGCTTCATCGACCGCATCGGCAAAGGTATCCGCGGCGCGCCCCGGGAT
The DNA here is from genome assembly GCA_021819735.1 of Deltaproteobacteria bacterium. Lineage (GTDB taxonomy): Bacteria > Desulfobacterota > Desulfobacteria > Desulfobacterales > Desulfosarcinaceae > Desulfatitalea. Next base: position 4,542 of record JAKAFO010000056.1, on the reverse strand, counting down.
GCCCTGGTGGCCGATGCCACGCCGGCCCACTTGCGCGGCGCGGCCTTCGGCCTGCGCCAATCGCTGGATACGGTGGGCGCCGTGCTGGGGCCGTTGCTGGCGATCGCCTGCATGTGGGCCACGGCCGGCGACTTCCGCCTGGTGTTCTGGATCGCCGTGATCCCCGGCATCGCGGCCCTGGTGCTGATCATTCGCAGCGTCGAGGAGCCCTCGGTCCACGGGGGGGCGTCCCTGCGCCGGCCGGTGCGCTGGCGCGATCTTACCCAACTGCGCGGCGCCTTCTGGATCGTGGTGCTGCTGGGCGCGGTCTTCACCCTGGCCCGTTTCAGCGAAGCCTTCTTGCTGCTGCGGGCCCAGGATACGGGCATGGCCTCCGGCAGCATCCCCTTGATCCTGGTGGTGATGAACGTCACTTACACCCTGGTGGCCTATCCCATGGGACGGCTCTCCGACCGCGTGGGCCGCACCGGACCGCTGAGCGCCGGCCTGGTGTTTCTGATCGCCGCGGACCTCTTGCTGGCAATGGCCGACCAGAGCTGGCAGGTGTTGTGTGCGTCGGCGCTGTGGGGCATTCATATGGGGCTGACCCAGGGGATGCTGGCCGCCCTGGTGGCCGATACGGCCGGCGCCTCCTTGCGGGGCAGTGCCTTCGGTATCTTCGGCCTGGCCTCGGGCGTGGCCATCCTCGGCGGCAATCTGATCGCCGGCTATTTGTGGAGCGGCTACGGCCCCCGCATGACTTTCGCGGCCGGAGCGCTCTTCGCGACCTTGACCCTGGCGGGTTATCTCTTATTTCTCAAATGGGCGCCTGGCTTGGGCCGGCATGCCGCGCAAGAAGGAAAACAGCCATGACCGAAGAAAAAAACCGAATTCGCGCCGGCATTGCGGCGCACTACGACCGCAGCCATCTGAAGCGCGACATCTTCGCCGCCCTGGAAAAAGCCGGCAAGCGCATCGACTCGTATCAGGATGCCAGCTCCTTCGACCAGTTCCACATGCGCGGCCTTGCGGCCACCCGCGAGCTGGCGATCCTGGCCGGCGCCGGGCCCGGCCAGCAGGTGCTCGATCTGGGTTGCGGCCTGGGCGGGGCCAGCCGCCTGCTGGCCGCCGAGTTCGGCTGCCGGGTGACCGGCATCGACCTGGCCGACGGATTCATCCAGACCGCCATCGCGCTGACCCAGGCGGCGGGGCTGCAAGACCGGATCGTGTTCCACACCGGCGATTTGAACGCCCTGCCCTTCGAGCCGTCCCAATTCGACCTGGCCTGGTCCCAGCATACCTTGATGAACATCCGGGAGAAGTCCGAATTCTTCGGCCAGCTCCTGCGGGTGCTCAAGCCCGGCGGCCGCTTCGCCTTCTACGAAGTGCTGGCCGGGCCGCGGCAGCCGGTTTACTACCCGGTGCAGTGGGCCGGCGACGCTTCCATCAATTTTTTACTTCCCGAGGATCGTTTCCGATCCCTGCTCGCCGAGGCCGGCTTCGATATGCTTCAGTGGCAGGAGACCAGCGACCTTTGCCGGGAGTGGTTCCAAGAGATCACGGACAAAATGGCGCGCCGCCCGGCCGGGGCGCCGGCGCCCCTGGGCTTGAATCTGGTGATCGGCCCAACGGCAGCCGAGAAGGCGCGCAACACGCTGCGCAACCTTACAGAAGAACGCATCCGCGTCGTCTACGGCGTGGCGCGTAAAAGAGACGGCCAATGAGTGCGATGCAATCCCTGAAAATCTATTTTGCCGGATCGATCCGCGGCGGGCGCGGCGATGCCGCCCGCTATCAGGAGCTGATCCAGTTTCTGGCCACCTTCGGAACCGTCTTGACCGAGCATGTGGGCGATCCGGACCTGACCGAAGCGGGCGACGACGGGCCGAACGACCCGGCCATTCACGACCGGGACATGGCCTGGCTGCGGTCGTGCGATCTGATGGTGGCCGAAGTGACCCTGCCTTCCCTGGGGGTCGGTTACGAATTGGGCTGGGCCTGCGCCCTGGGCAAACCGGCGCTGGCGCTGTACCGCCCGCAACCCGGCAAACGGCTCTCGGCCATGATTGCCGGCAGCGCCGGCATTGTGACCGCCGAGTATACGACCCTGCACCAGGCCAAGGAGATCATCGACCGCTTCGTCGCCCATCGCGGGAGCACCGAGGGTCGCGGCGCATGCGAAAAGTAAAATCCCATCGCCCCGAGCCGATCCAGCAAAGTGTTGACAGTCCGCGCTTTTTCTTGCCATAGTTTACAGAACGCACCGTCACCGTACGAACCCGGGCGCCACGATCCTACTCGGTTGCGCGCAAGCGCACGCACTGCCGACAAAAAGATCCAACCATCACGCCCCCTTTTGCATGGGGTGGAAGAAGGGAGTATTCGCCATGGAAGATTGCATCGCGTTGTTCCGGGAAGGACTGTTCAAGGGACTGGCGCCCGACGAAGCCGAAGCGTTCTTGGGCCGCGCCCAGCGAAAAACCTATCCGGACGGCACCCAGCTCTTTCAGGAAATGACCGAAGCGTTCCGGCTTTACCTGCCGGTAACGGGCGCCATCGAACTATTTTTCAAGCTGCCCGGCAAAAAGGGGAACGCCGTTCTGGAGACGTGCCGGCCGGGAGAGGCGGTGGGCTGGTCCTCGGTCGTTCCGCCCTACCAATACCGCTTTTCAGGGATCTGCCGGGGGGAGACGACGGTCTACGAAATCGACCGCCATGCCATGCACGCGCTCATCGCCACCAACTATCACCTCGGCTACATCTTCATGCGCAACATCGCCGCGCTCTCCAGGACCCGGCTGCTGCACATCCAGGAGAAACTCGCCAAGGCCTTTGGCGAAGAGGCGGCCACCGGCTGGTAGAAAGTCCGCGGAGTCGTCCCATGACCATTGCCTTGGAGCTGCTGGCACCGGCCGGCAATGCGCGGATCGGCATGGATGCCATCGATCACGGCGCGGACGCGGTCTACATCGGCGCGCCGCGCTTCGGCGCCCGGGCGGCGGCCGGCAACCCCCTGGACGAGATCGCCGCCCTGGTTCGCCACGCCCATCTCTTCGCGGCCAAGGTGTATGTAGCCCTCAACACCATTCTGACCGACAAAGAACTGCCCGAGGCCCTGGCCCTGATCCACCAAATCCACGCGGCCGGTGCCGACGGCCTGATCGTCCAGGACGTGGGGCTGCTGGAATGCGATCTGCCGCCCATCCCGCTCATCGCCAGCACCCAGATGCACAATGCTTCGCCTGAAAAGGTGAAATTCTTGGAGCAGGTGGGTTTTCACCGCGCGATCCTGGCGCGGGAACTGTCGCTGGCAGAGATTCGGGCCATCCGCGAACAGACGGCGATCGAGCTGGAGTGCTTCGTTCACGGCGCCCTGTGCGTCTCCTACAGCGGGCAATGCTACCTGAGCCAGGCCATGGCCGGCCGCAGCGGCAACCGCGGGATTTGCGCCCAGCCCTGCCGGCATTGCTACACCCTGACCGATGGCGACGGAAAGCCGATCGTGGAGAACAAGTACCTGCTCTCGCTCAAGGACCTGAACCTGGCCGGCGCCATTCCCGATCTGGTCGCCGCCGGCATCACCTCCTTCAAGATCGAAGGTCGCTACAAGGATGCGGGCTATGTAAAGAATGTCACCGCGGCCTTTCGCCAAGAGATCGATCGCTTCATCGCGGATACGGCCGGCTATCGCCGGGCCAGCTCGGGCAGAAGCGACCTGGCGTTCACGCCGGACCTGAGCCGGACCTTCAACCGCGGCCACACGCGCTATTTCCTGGAAGGCCGACGCGAAAAAGTGGGGGCCATCGATTCGCCCAAGTCGCTGGGCAAAGCCATCGGCACGGTCACCGAAGTCGGCCAGGGATTTTTGCGCTTGAAAGGAGAACAACTCCGTAACGGCGACGGGCTCTGCTTCTTTACCTCCTCCGGCAACTTGGCCGGCTTGCGGGTCGAGCGGGTCGAGCAAGAGCGCATCTATCCCAATACCCTGGAAGGGCTCAGCGCCGGGCAACGACTTTACCGCAACCACGATCATGAATTCCTGCGGACTCTGGAGAAGGCTTCGGCCAAACGGCGGGTGGGTGTCTTCCTGCGCTTCCGGCAGAGTGACAGCGAAATCTCCCTGGAAGTCGCGGACGAGGACGGCCACCAGGCCCAGGCAAGGATTCAAGCCGGCTATGAAGCGCCCAAGAACCCCGAAGCGGTTCGGCGGCAGACGGAGAGCCAGCTCTCGGCCCTGGGCAATACGATCTACCGGCTCGAAGCGCTTTCCATCCAGCCGGAGCAGCCCGGTTTTCTACCGCTAAGCACGCTCAACCGCCTGCGGCGGGAGGCCCTGGAGCACCTGACCCGACTCCGCTTGCAATCCTACCGCGCCCAAGCGGTGACCCTTACGCCCAATTCGGTTCCCTATCCGGAAAAGCTTCTGGATTACCGCGCCAATGTCCTGAACCGCAAAGCCGAGCAGTTCTACCAACGCCATGGGGCCACCGTGGCCGAACCGGCCCTGGAGTCCGGAACCGACCCGGTCGGCAAGCGCCTCATGACCACCCGCTACTGCCTCCG